>NZ_BCRB01000092.1 GCF_001552375.1 Cellulomonas iranensis NBRC 101100 = JCM 18110
CGCGCCCGCACCGCGACGCCGCGTGCGCGGACCGCGCCGCCCGCCAGGTCGGGCGCGGGGCGGGTGCCCGTGGGCGGGACGGGGACCTCGAGGACCGCGAACGCCCGGTCCGCGGCGGCCACGCCGTCGGTCGACGCGTGGAACTGCGCACCGACCTGGCGCAGCGGGTTGAACACCTCGGGGGCGAGCACGAGCACCGCGAGGCCCGTCACCAGGTCCATCTGCCCGTAGACCAGGCGCATGCCGATCGCGACGGCGACGAGCGCGACGCACAGCGTCGTCAGCAGCTCCAGGACCATGCCGGACAGGAACGCGACGCGCAGCGTGCCCATGGTCGCGCGCCGGTGCGCGTCGCCCAGGTCCCGCACGCGCGCCACCGGCCCGCGCTCGCGGCCGAACGCGCGCAGCGTCGTCAGGCCCGCGAGCAGGTCGAGCACCTGCGCGCCCAGCCGCTGCATGGTCGCCAGGCCGCGCTCGGAGCGGCCCTGCGTCATGACGCCCACGAGCCACATGAACACCGGCACGAGGGGGATCGTGCCGGCGATGATCGCCGCCGAGACCCAGTCGAGGCCCAGCACCACGAGCAGCGTCGCCGGGGTCAGCGTCGCGGCGAGCACGAGCTGCGGCAGGTACCTCACGAAGTAGGGCTCGAGCGCGTCGAGCCCGCGCGTCGCGAGCGTCACGAGGCTCGCGCCGTCGGCCGGCGCGGCTCGGCGCGGCCCCACCGTGGCCGCGTGCGCGACGACGCGCTCGCGCAGCTCGGCGACGGCGCGCGTCGCGGCGCGGTGCGCGTACCGCTCCTGCACCCCGGCCACGAGCGCGCGCACCGCGACGACCCCCGCGAGGCCGCCGACGAGCGGCAGCACGCGGGGGAGCGTCGCGCCGTCGGCGACGGCCGAGCCGAGCGCGTGCGCGAGCAGCAGGGCCTGCGCGACGACGAGCGCGCCGGTGACGACGCCGAGCGCGACCGTCAGCGCGAGGTACCCGCGCGCCGCGCGTGCGTACCGCAGCAGCCGGGGGTCGAGAGGCTTCACGCGGTCCAGGAGATCACGAGCGGGCGCACGGGCGGCGTCACGCGCGGGTCTTCGGCAGGACCTTGTCGAACGTGAGCCCGATCGAGTCCGGGATGTGCTCGACGGTCAAGCGCTTGCGGAACACCCAGTACGTCCAGCCCTGGTAGAGCAGCACGAGCGGGGTGAGGATCACCGCGACCCACGTCATGACCGTGAGCGTGTAGTCCGTGGACGACGCGTTGTCGACGGTGAGCGAGTTCGCCGCGTCGAACGCGGGCATGACGTCGGGGAACATCGAGCCGAAGATCAGCACGACGGCCGCGACGATCGCGACGGCCGAGGCCGTGAACGCGATGCCCTCGCGGCGCACGCGGGTGGCACCCACGACCAGCACGAGCGCGACGGCGGCGACCGCGACGGCCGCCCACGTCCAGGGCTTGCCGCTGAACTCCAGCTGCGCCCACACGGCCCACACGCCCGCCAGGACGAGCGTCACGACCGAGCTGCGCGCCGCGAACGCGCCGGCCCGCTCGCGCACGTCCCCGTCGGTCTTCATCGCCAGGAAGATCGCGCCGTGCGTGAGGAAGATCGTCAGCGTCACGAGGCCGCCGAGCAGCGCGAACGGCGACAGCAGCGCGAGGAACCCGCCGACGTACTGGTGGTTCGCGTCGAGCTCGACGCCGCGCACGAGGTTCGCGAACGCCACGCCCCACAGCAGGGCCGGCACGAACGAGCCGAAGATCAGCGCGCGGTCGGCCCAGGCCCGCCACACGGGCGAGTCGATCTTGCCGCGCCACTCGAACGCGACGACACGCACGATCAGGGCGACGAGGATGATGAACAGCGGGATGTAGAAGCCCGAGAACAGCGTCGCGTACCACTCGGGGAACGCCGCGAAGGTCGCGCCGCCCGCCGTGAGGAGCCACACCTCGTTGCCGTCCCACACGGGTCCGACGGTGTTGATCATGAGGCGGCGCTCCTTCTCGCGCCGCGCCTTGTCGCCCTTCGGCAGGATCGCCAGCAGCATGCCGACGCCGAAGTCGAAGCCCTCGAGGACGAGGTAGCCGGTCCACAGGACGGCGATGAGGAGAAACCAGACGGTCGACAGGTCCATGGTGGCCGCTCTCCTCAGTACGCGAAGGACAGGGGACGGTCGGTGCCGTCCGCGTCGGGGGCGTTGTCGGGGTTGTCAGGGCTGGGGTCGTGCTCGGTGTCGGCGACGCCCTCGACGGCGTAGCGCTTCATGAGCCGGAACCACACGACGGCGAGCACGCCGTACAGCAGCGTGAAGCCGATCATCGAGAACCAGACCATGCCGGGGGAGACGACCTCGCTGACGCCGCGGGCGGTCAGCAGCCACACGCCGTCGACGCCCGAGCTGTTCGGGTTCGGCGCGACGACCCACGGCTGGCGGCCCATCTCGGTGAAGATCCAGCCGAACGCCGACGCGAGGAACGGCGTGGCGATCGCCGCGATGCCGAGCCGGCCGAACCACGGCTTGCCGGTGACCGAGCCCTTGCGGCGCAGCAGCCACAGGGCGGCGAGCGACAGCGCGGCCGAGCCGACGCCGAAGCCGATCATGAGCCGGAACGACCAGTACGTGACGGCGAGGTTGGGGTAGAAGCGCGTGTCGGCGGGGTCGAACGTCGCCTCGACGCCGTTGTCCTGCTCCCACTGCGTGACCCACTGCGTGTAGTGCTCCTGCAGCTCGTCGACGCCGCGGATGCGGGCGTTGAAGTCGCCGGTCGCGAGGAACGACGTGAACCCGGGCAGCTCGATGAGGTGCTTGACGCCGTCGCAGTCGTTGGTGAGGTCGCCGATCGCGAGGATCGAGAACGCCGCGCCGTCCTGCGTCTCGCACAGGCCCTCCGCGGCGGCCATCTTGGCGGGCTGCTGGTCGAACATGAGCTTGGCCTGCCAGTCGCCGGTCAGCGCGACGCCGGCGCCCGAGACGAGCATCGTCACGAGGCCCAGGATGACGGCGGGGCGGTAGACGTCGCGCGCCTTGGCGGTGTCGCCGCGGCGCACCAGCCGGACCATCCACCAGGCGGCGATGCCCGCGACGAACGTGCCGGCCGTGAGGAACGCGGCCGCGATCGTGTGCGGGAAGGCCGCGAGCACGGTCGGGTTGGTGAGGACCGCCACGATGTCGGTCATCTCGGCGCGGCCGGTCTCGAAGTTGTAGGTCGTGCCCACGGGGTGCTGCATCCACGAGTTCGCCGCGAGGATGAAGAACGCGGACAGGTTCGTCGCGATCGCGACGGCCCAGATGCACGCGAGGTGGATCTTCTTGGGCAGGCGGTCCCAGCCGAAGATCCACAGGCCCAGGAACGTCGACTCGACGAAGAACGCGGCGAGCGCCTCCATCGCGAGCGGCGCGCCGAACACGTCGCCGACGAACCGCGAGTACTCGGACCAGTTCATGCCGAACTGGAACTCCTGGACGATGCCCGTGGCGACGCCGATCGCGAAGTTGATCAGCAGGAGCTTGCCGAAGAACTTGGTCAGCCGCAGCCACCGCTCGTTGCCCGTGCGGACCCACGCGGTCTGCATGATCGCGACGAGCGGGGAGAGCCCGATCGTCAGCGGGACGAAGATGAAGTGGTAGACGGTCGTGATGCCGAACTGCCACCGTGCCAGGTCGAGGACGTCCACGCGGTTCTCCGTGCTGGTGCGAGGCGGGCGGGCTGACGGGGGTCGGACGGGTCGCGGTGGGGGCCGCGACGGTGCGCACGCCGGGTGCGAGTCCTGCCCCTCGAACCGTAGGCCGGGAGGCCCCGGAGCGACAGGACCAACGTCCCGGGTGCTGACGTCTCGTCGTGAACCTCGCCACGTGTCGGCGGGGCTGTCGCGGCCGTCTGTGCGATACTGACCACAGGTCCTGACGCCCACACCGTCGGGGCCGACGAGCTCGCCGTCACGTGATCGTGCAGGCCAGCCGCCGCCCCGCCCTCGGCGGGCTCCCCCGGGAGCCCCGAGACGGCCCGGCAGGCGATGGCGCCGAACGCCGCGGCGGGCCCGACCGACGACTTCCGTCGCCGCACCGGGCAGCCGGACGTGAGCGACGACCGACCGCCCGGGGGCGTACGACGTGTGGACGGGGCCCCGGGGTACCCAGGAGCACCCCGCTTGTCTCCCGCGAACACCCCCGAGAACACCACCGACGCCTCCGAGGCCACGCAGAAGGCGCCCGCGAAGCGCCGCCGGCGGGTCGTGCGGGACGTCGTGACACCCCCCGAGGCGTCCGCCGCGCCGCCCGTCGCCGACGACGCGCCGGCCACCGATGCGCGGTCGGCGGCGACGCCCGCCGAGGCTCCCGTCGTCGAGCCGCCCGTCGCCGAGGAGCCGCCGGTCGCGGTCGAGGCGGCCGAGAAGCCCGCCGCGCGCGCCCGGCGCTCGCGCCGCGTGACCCGCACCGTCGTCCTGGACGACGCCACGCCCGTCGCGCCGCCGGCCGAGCCCGAGCCGGCCGCGGTCGAGCCCGCGGCCGACGAGACCGACGAGGACGTGCCGGCGGACGAGGTCGTCGACCCCGCACCCGCCGACGAGGCCGAGGCGCCCGCGGACGAGCCCGAGGCCTCGGGTGTCGCCGAGTCCGTGGCCGAGGACGCCGAGGAGCGCGCGCCGCGCCGGCGTCGTCCGAGCCGTCGTGGCGGCCGGTCCGCGCGCACCGCGAAGGACGCCGACGAGGCCACCGCCGACGCGCCGCAGGAGGACGCCCCGGCCGCCGCCGAGCCCGTCGCCCCCGCGGACCGGGGCGCGCTCGACGTGCTCGCCGAGCTCGGTGCGGTCCGTCCTGCCGGACGTGCCGCGCAGCCCGCGTCCGACGGCACGGCCGAGCGCAGCGCCGGACGCGGAGCCGAGCGTGGCGCCGACCGCACCGCGGAGGAGGCGCCCGCGCGCGCCCGCCTCGCGACCACCGCCCTCCTCTTCCAGGCGCCCGACCCCGCCGTCCGCCCCCGGCGTCGGCGCGCGCAGGCGTCCACCGGCTCGCCCGAGGAGATCTCGGAGGCCGCGCGCAGCGACGAGGAGACCGCCGTCGAGACGGTCGAGGAGGTCGTCGTCGACGACGCGCCGGTCGCCGAGGAGGCCGCGCCGCGCGCGCGCCGTCGTCGCGGCCGGGGTCGCAAGGCGTCCGCGGACGACGCGACCGCGGACGACGCGACCGAGGACACGCAGGACGAGACCGAGGACGCGGCCGACGGCGCCGCCGAGGCGGCCGAGACCGCCGACACCGCCGACGACGAGTCCGGCGACGAGGACGGCGGCCCGCGCCGTCGTCGGCGGCGGGGCGGCCGCGGCCGTCGCGGCCGTGCCGAGCAGGCGGGCGACGACAGCGCCGAGGACGCCCCCGACGCGGGCGACGAGGACGAGGACGCCGAGCAGGAGCCCGAGCAGGACGCCGGCGACGACGAGTCGACGGGCGGCTCGAGCCGACGCCGTCGACGCCGCCGCCGTGGCGCCCGCGCCGAGGGCGGCGACGAGCCGCGCCGCCGCTCGGGCGGCGACGAGGTCACCGCGCTGCGCGGGTCGACGCGCCTGGAGGCCAAGCGCCAGCGCCGCCGCGAGGGACGCGACGCCGGCCGCCGGCGCCAGATCATCACCGAGGCGGAGTTCCTCGCGCGCCGCGAGTCGGTCGAGCGGTCGATGGTCGTGCGCGAGCGCGACGGCCGCACGCAGATCGCGGTGCTCGAGGACGGCGTGCTCGTCGAGCACTACGTGTCGCACCAGGCGCAGGCCTCGATGGTCGGCAACGTCTACCTGGGCCGCGTCCAGAACGTGCTGCCGTCCATGGAGGCCGCGTTCGTCGACGTCGGCAAGGGCCGCAACGCCGTGCTGTACGCCGGCGAGGTCAACTGGGACGCGGCCGGTCTCGAGGGGCAGCCGCGCCGCATCGAGCAGGCCCTCAAGTCGGGCGACTCGGTGCTCGTCCAGGTCACCAAGGACCCCATCGGGCACAAGGGTGCGCGCCTGACCAGCCAGGTCACGCTGGCCGGCCGGTACCTCGTGTACGTGCCGGGCGGCGGCATGACCGGCATCAGCCGCAAGCTCCCCGACACCGAGCGCTCGCGCCTCAAGAAGATCCTGCGCGACGTGGTGCCGGACTCCGCGGGCGTCATCGTGCGCACCGCCGCGGAGGGTGCGAGCGAGGACGAGCTGCGCGCCGACGTCGTGCGCCTGCAGGGCCAGTGGGAGGCGATCGAGCGCAAGACGAAGACCGCCAACGCGCCCGCGCTGCTGCAGGGCGAGCCCGACATGGCGATCCGCGTGGTCCGCGACATCTTCAACGACGACTTCTCCTCGCTCGTGGTCCAGGGCGACGACGCGTGGACGACCATCTCGACGTACGTCGGCGAGCTCGCGCCCGACCTCGCCGCCCGCGTCGAGAAGTGGACCGGTACGCAGGACCTGTTCAGCGTGCACCGCATCGACGAGCAGCTGGCCAAGGGCATGGACCGCAAGGTCTGGCTCCCGTCGGGCGGCTCGCTCGTGATCGACCGCACCGAGGCCATGACCGTCGTCGACGTCAACACCGGCAAGTTCACGGGCGCCGGCGGCACGCTCGAGGAGACGGTGACGCGCAACAACCTCGAGGCGGCCGAGGAGATCGTGCGCCAGCTCCGGCTGCGCGACATCGGCGGCATCATCGTCATCGACTTCATCGACATGGTGCTCGAGTCCAACCGCGACCTCGTGCTGCGTCGCCTCGTCGAGTGCCTGGGGCGCGACCGCACCAAGCACCAGGTCGCCGAGGTGACCTCGCTCGGCCTCGTGCAGATGACGCGCAAGCGGGTCGGCCAGGGCCTGGTCGAGGCGTTCAGCGAGACGTGCGAGCACTGCCACGGTCGCGGGTTCGTCGTGCACACCGACCCCGTGTCGAAGAGCTCGCGCCAGGACGCGGGCGCGCAGCCCGCACCCGAGCAGGGCGAGTCGAAGCGCTCGCGCCGCAAGCGGGCCACCGCCGAGCAGGGGAGCGCCGCCGCCCCGGTGGCGGCCGCGGCCGTCCCGGTGCTGCCCGAGGCGCGCGAGGCCGTGAAGGCGACCCTCGCGACGATCGCGGCGGCCGCCGCGCACGCGCACGACCACGACCACGAGCGGCCCGAGGGTGCGGACGCCCCGGAGCAGGGCGGCACGGACGCGGCGGCGCAGGCCGACGCCGCGCCCGAGGCCGCCCCGGCGCCGGCGGCGCCCGTGCTGGACGTCCTCGCGGAGCTCGGTGCGGCGCGCGCGGCGGCTGCGCCGGTCGTCGAGACCGACGCGCCGCTCGAGCTGCACGCGGTCGACCCCGACCTGTTCGCGTCGTTCGAGGACGACGAGCCCGCGCAGGCCGGGGCCGCGCCGGCGGACGGCGAGGGCGACTGACGCCCGGGAGCCACCCGGACCCGTCCGCGCGCGTTTGACCCGGCGCGGACGGGTCCGTACCCTAGAACGTCGGTGCGTCGCGTGCGCGCCGTGGCAGTGCCGGTACCGCACCGGGCTCGCGAGAGCCGGGGCCGCCGGCAGGCACCACGGTCGGGCGCCGCGGACGACCTCGCCGACGCGAACCCCTCGCCCCCGTGGCGGGGTGGTGCGCGGGCCTCGGCGGGTCACGGGCACCGAGTGCAGTACCGATGAGCAGTGACGTGCAGGTCCGACGAGCAGAGATGAGCAGCAACGTGGTGTACGCGATCGTGAAGGCTGGCGGCCGCCAGGAGAAGGTCGCCGTCGGCGACGTCGTCGTCGTCGACCGCCTCGCCGCCGAGGCGGGTTCGTCGGTCCAGCTGCCGGCGCTCCTGCTCGTCGACGGCGAGAAGGTCACCACGGACGCCGCGGCGCTCGCGAAGGTGACGGTCACGGCGGAGGTCGTGCGGGACGAGAAGGGTCCCAAGATCGACATCCTCAAGTACAAGAACAAGACCGGCTACCGCAAGCGCCAGGGTCACCGCCAGAAGCTGACCCGCCTCAAGGTCACCGGCATCAAGTGAGCTCGCGCCGCCTCGGCGGCTGCACCCCGTACTCCGGAACACTGAGAGCAGGTCTGTCATGGCACACAAGAAGGGCGCGAGCTCCTCGCGCAACGGTCGCGACTCCAACGCCCAGCGCCTGGGCGTGAAGCGCTTCGGCGGTCAGGTCGTCAAGGCCGGCGAGATCATCGTCCGCCAGCGCGGCACGCACTTCCACCCCGGTGACAACGTCGGCCGGGGTGGCGACGACACGCTGTTCGCGCTGACCGCCGGTGCGGTCGCGTTCGGCACGCGCCGCGGCCGCAAGGTCGTCGACATCGTGGCGGCCGACGCCTGAGGCGCTGCCTCACCATCGACGTCGGAGGGGCGCACCGGTGCGGTGCGCCCCTTCGTCGTTGCACGACCGAGGCGGGCGCCTGCCCGCACCCTGAAGGACGAGGAGGACACCCGTGGCGACGTTCGTCGACCGAGTCGTGGTGCACGCGACCGGCGGTGACGGCGGGCACGGGTGCGCGTCGATCCACCGCGAGAAGTTCAAGCCCCTGGCGGGCCCCGACGGCGGCAACGGCGGCAACGGCGGGTCGGTGATCCTCGAGGTCGACCCGCAGGTGACCACGCTTCTGCCGTACCACCACCTGCCGCACCGGCGCGCCGCGTCCGGCACGCAGGGCATGGGCGACCACCGCAGCGGGTCGACCGCCGAGGACCTCGTGCTCGGGGTCCCCGACGGCACCGTCGTGAAGTCGTCCGACGGCACCGTGCTGGCCGACCTCGTCGGCGCGGGTGCGCGCTACGTCGTCGCCGCGGGCGGTCGCGGCGGGCTCGGCAACGCGGCGCTCGCCTCGCCGCGCCGCAAGGCGCCCGGGTTCGCGCTGCTCGGCGAGCCCGGCGAGTCCGCCGACGTCGTGCTCGAGCTCAAGACGATCGCGGACGTCGCGCTCGTCGGCTACCCCTCCGCGGGCAAGTCGAGCCTCGTCGCGGCCGTGTCCGCCGCGCGCCCCAAGATCGCCGACTACCCGTTCACGACCCTCGTGCCGAACCTGGGCGTCGTGCAGGCCGGGGACGCGCGGTACACCGTCGCGGACGTGCCGGGTCTGATCCCCGGGGCGTCGCAGGGCAAGGGCCTCGGGCTGGAGTTCCTGCGGCACATCGAGCGCTGCGCCGTCATCGTGCACGTGCTGGACTGCGCGACGCTCGAGCCGGGACGTGACCCGCTCACCGACCTCGACGTCATCGAGGCCGAGCTCGCCGCGTACGCCGAGGACCTCGAGGTCGCCGCGGGCGGCGTACCGCTCACGCAGCGCCCGCGCGTCGTCGTGCTGAACAAGATCGACGTGCCCGAGGCCCGCGAGCTCGCCGACCTCGTGCGCCCCGAGCTGGAGGCGCGCGGCCTGCCGGTGTTCGAGGTGTCGACCGCGAGCCACGAGGGCCTGCGCCCGCTGACGTTCGCGCTCGCCGAGCGCGTCGTGCAGGCGCGTCGCGACGCGCCGCCGCCCGAGGCCACGCGCGTCGTGCTGCGCCCGCGCGCGGTCGACGAGACCGGGTTCACGGTCACGCGGCGCGAGGGCAACGGCCAGGTGTGGTTCGTGGTGCGCGGCGAGAAGCCCGAGCGGTGGGTGCGCCAGACGGACTTCTCCAACGACGAGGCGGTCGGCTACCTCGCCGACCGGCTCGCGCGCGCGGGCGTCGAGGAGCGCCTCTACGCGGCGGGCGCGGTCGCGGGCGACGAGGTGCGCATCGGTCCCGACGAGAACGCCGTCGTCTTCGACTGGGAGCCGACGCTGCTGACGGGCTCCGAGCTGCTGGGTGGCCCCCGTGGCACGGACGCGCGTCTCGACGACCAGTCGCGCCCCACGCGCGGCCAGAAGCGGCGCGAGTACACCGAGCGGATGGACGCCAAGGCCGCCGCGCGCGCCGAGCTGTGGACCGAGCGCGAGAAGGGCGTCTGGACCGACCCCGACGCGTGACGCGGGCGGGCCGCGCGCACGCCGTGCGGCCCGCACCCGTCCGGCGCCGGTCCGCGGCCCGTCCGCGGGGCGGGCGTCGCACGGGCGACGGCGCTCGGCGCGGCATCATGGCCTGCGTGAGTGCCGTCGCCCTCCAGGGCCGAGACCAGCTGCCGCACGCCGGGCGCATCGTCGTCAAGGTCGGGTCGTCGTCCCTGACGACCCCGGACGGTCACCTCGACCCGCAGCGGCTCGCCGCCGTCGTCGACGTGCTCGCGGCACGGCGTGCGGCGGGCACGCAGGTCGTGCTCGTGTCGTCGGGCGCGATCGCGGCGGGCATCGGCCCGCTGGGGCTGCCCGCGCGCCCGCGGGACCTCGCGACGCAGCAGGCCGCCGCGTCGGTGGGGCAGGGCCTGCTCGTCGCCGACTACGAGCGCGCGTTCGCCGCGCACGGCCTCACGGTCGCGCAGGTGCTGCTGACCGCCGAGGACACGTGGCGGCGCGGGCGGTACCGCAACGCGCACCGTGCGCTGACGCGCCTGCTCGACCTCGGCGTCGTGCCGATCATCAACGAGAACGACGCCGTCGCGACCGACGAGATCCGGTTCGGCGACAACGACCGGCTCGCGGCGCTCGTGTCGCACCTCGTGCACGCCGACGTGCTCGCGCTGCTGACCGACGTCGACGCGCTCTACACGGGCCCGCCGTCGCGGCCCGGGTCGCGACGCATCGCCGAGGTGCGCGCGCCCGGCGAGCTCGACGGCGTGGACGTGACGGCCCGCGGCAGCGCGGTCGGCACGGGCGGCATGGTCACCAAGATCGAGTCGGTCGCGATCGCGACGCAGTCGGGGATCCCGGTGGTCCTCACGTCGGCCGCGCAGGCGGCTGCCGCGTTCGCGGGGGAGGACGTCGGCACGTGGTTCGCCGCGACGGGCCGGCGGCGCTCGATCCGGCTGCTGTGGCTCGCGCACGCGGCGCGCACGCGCGGGCGGCTCGTGCTCGACGACGGTGCGGTGCGTGCGGTCGTCGAGCGGCGCACGTCGCTGCTGCCCGCGGGCGTGACGGCCGTCGAGGGCGCGTTCGAGGCCGGTGATCCCGTCGAGCTCGTGGACGCCGCGGGCGGCGTCGTCGCGCGCGGCCTGGTGGCCTACGGCTCGGACGAGGTGCCCCAGCTGCTGGGGCACAGCACGGGCGACCTGCGCGACACGCTCGGACCGGGCTACGACCGTGAGCTCGTGCACCGCGACGACCTGGTGCTGGTGCGTCGGCGGCGGTGAGGTGCCGCGGTCGGGCGCGCGTGACGGGCCCGGCGTCGTGCCGTCCGCGCGCCGCGCGGGGCCGGTCTGCGAGGCGGGCGCTCGGCACGCACGCGCCCGTGCGCGACTAGCCTGGGCGCATGACCACGTCCCTGGAGCAGTCGACGCCCGCGCTCGCGCAGGACGACCCCGAGGTCGCCGTCCTCGAGGTCGCGCGCCGTGCCCGCGAGGCGTCGCGCGCGCTCGCGACCGCGACACGCGCGACGAAGGACGCCGCGCTGCGTGCGCTCGCGGACGCGCTGGTCGCGGCGACCGACCGCGTGCTGGCCGCGAACGCCGAGGACGTCGCCCGCGGACGCGCCGGGGGGATGTCCGAGGGCCTGCTCGACCGCCTCGCGCTGACCCCGGAGCGGGTCGTCGCGATCGCCGACGCGCTGCGCGAGCTCGCGGCGCTGCCCGACCCGGTGGGCGAGGTCGTGCGCGGCTCGACGCTGCCGAACGGCCTGCGGCTGCGTCAGGTGCGCGTGCCCATGGGCGTCGTCGGCATGATCTACGAGGCGCGGCCCAACGTGACCGTGGACGCGGCGGGCCTCGCGCTCAAGAGCGGGAACGCGGTCGTGCTGCGCGGCGGGTCGGCCGCCGCGAGCAGCAACGCGACGATCGTCGAGGTCCTCGCCGAGGCGCTCGCCGCGCAGGGACTGCCGCGCGACCTCGTCCAGTCGGTCGACGCCTGGGGGCGTCCCGGCGGCGTCGCCCTCATGCACGCGCGCGGCCTGGTCGACGTGCTCGTGCCGCGCGGCGGTGCCGACCTCATCGCGACGGTCGTGCGCGAGGCGACCGTGCCGGTCATCGAGACCGGCGTCGGCAACTGCCACCTCTACGTCGACGCGAGCGCCGACCTCGATGACGCGCTGCCTATCCTGCTCAACGCCAAGACGCAGCGCGTCGGGGTGTGCAACGCGGTCGAGACGCTGCTCGTGCACCGCGACGTCGCCGACGCGTTCCTGCCGTCCGCGCTGGCCGCGCTCGGCCAGGCCGGGGTCACGGTGCACGGCGACGCCGCGACGCTCGCGCACGCGCCGCAGGGCGTGGCGACCGTGCCGGCGACCGAGGCCGACTGGGGCACCGAGTACCTGTCGCTCGACCTCGCGGTGCGGGTCGTCGACGACCTCGACGCCGCGATCGACCACGTCCGGCGCTGGTCCACGGGGCACACCGAGGCGATCCTCACGCGGGACCTGCGGGCCTCCGAGCGGTTCGTCGCGGAGGTCGACGCGGCCGCCGTGATCGTCAACGCCTCGACGCGCTTCACCGACGGCGGCCAGTTCGGGCTGGGCGCCGAGATCGGCATCTCGACGCAGAAGCTGCACGCCCGCGGCCCGATGGGGCTGGCGGAGCTCACGACGACCAAGTGGGTCGTGCACGGCGACGGGCACGTGCGCCCCTGACACCCGTCGCGTGCCCGGTCCGCACGGGCGGGCATGCGACACTGGGTGGCTGCGGCGCCGGGCGGCCTCCGTCCGACGTGCCGCCCCCGCACCACCCCCGTCCCCGCACCACCGACGACCCCCAGGAGGATGCCGTGCAGGCCACCCTGATCGCCGCCGCCGAGGAGACCGCGGCCCACGCGAGCGAGCTGCCGTTCCCGCCCGTCGTGTTCGGCGTCGGCGCCTTCGTGGGGCTCCTCGCGATGCTCCTCGTCACGTACGCCTTCCGGTCCGTCGGGACCCGCCACTGACCGTGCCGGTCTCCGCGGGGGTCCCTGCCCGCCCACGCCTCGGGGTGATGGGCGGCACGTTCGACCCCGTGCACCACGGCCACCTGGTCGCGGCCAGCGAGGCCGCCGCCCGGTTCGACCTCGACGAGGTCGTGTTCGTGCCGACGGGCAAGCCGACGTTCAAGCAGCACGTCGACGTCTCGCCGGCCGAGCACCGCTACCTCATGACGGTGATCGCCACGGCGTCGAACCCGCGCTTCACGGTCAGCCGGGTGGACGTCGACCGCACGGGCCTGACGTACACGGTCGACACGCTCCGGGACCTCAAGACCGCGCGCCCGGACGCCGACCTCTTCTTCATCACCGGTGCCGACGCGATCGCGCAGATCCTCACGTGGAAGGATGCTGCCGAGCTCTTCGACATGGCGCGGTTCGTGGCGGTCACCCGCCCCGGGCACACGCTGTCGGTGGACGGCCTGCCCCCGGGGCGGGTCGACGTCCTGGAGGTCCCGGCCCTGGCGATCTCCTCGACCGACGTCCGCGCACGAGCGCGTGCGGGGGAGCCGGTGTGGTACCTCGTCCCCGACGGGGTCGTCCAGTACATCGCCAAGCACAGGTTGTATCGAGGTCCTGATGAGTGAACCCGGAGAGCGTCGCCGCCGTCGAGAGATGGAGCGCGCGGTCGAGGACGCAGGTCCGGGCGCCGGCGCCCCGGCGTCCCCTGTCTCCGGGGGCGGCGCCCCGGCGCCCGGCTCGCGTCGTGCCCTGCGCAGCCGACTGGTGACCCCGCCCGCGGGCACGGACGGCGCCGCACCGTCCGCGTGGTCGGCCGCGCCGGCACCGCAGGCGTCGGCCCCCCGGCCCGGCCCGGTCCCGGCGGGTCCGACGCCGTCGGCCCCCGCGGCGCCCGGTCCCGCGGCGTCGCCCGACGGTGCGCGCTCGCGCCGCTCGTACCGCGACTCGGCGCTCGACCCGACCGCCGCCCCGCGTGCGGCGACGCCTCCCGCGGCGGCACGTCCCGCCGCCCCGACCGCACGCTCGACCGCACCGGTGGCGCCGCGCCCGGCCGCCCCCGCGCC
>NZ_BCRB01000093.1 GCF_001552375.1 Cellulomonas iranensis NBRC 101100 = JCM 18110
CGGCGCCCCCAGCCGCGCCCGGACCCGTCGCGGCGGCGCCGGCCCCTGTGCCGGCCCCGGCGGCGGCCGCGGAGGACGACGTCCTCACCCTCTTCTGACGGGTGCGCGCTGCGCATCGCGTGGCGCCTGCACATCCCCAGAGTGAGTGCATTTGCTCCATGCGAGAGGGTTCGGACTCCGGCAAGCCGCGGTTGTACTCACGGCTGACGGTCGTGCGCACCGAGCGCGGCCTCAGCCGCAAGGAGCTCGCCGAGCGCGTCGGCGTGCACTACCAGACCATCGCGTACCTCGAGCGCGGCGAGTACAGCCCGAGCCTCGTGCTCGCGCTGCGCATCGCCGAGGAGCTCGACGCGCCGCTGCCGGCCCTGTTCGCGCTCACGCCGTTCCCGCCCATGGTCGACCAGCTGTACAAGGAGCAGTCATGACGCTCGCCGCGACGTCGTCGTGGTGGGACGCACCGCGCGCCGTGGTCCTGCTGGTCGGCGTGCTGACGGTCCAGCTCGCGCTCATGCCGCCGGCGGTCGTCACGGCCCTCGGCGAGGACGTCTGACACGTCGCGCCACCCGCGGCCGGGCCCGGGGCGCCTGCGCGCGGCTCACCCGCCCGCGGCGAGCCGCGCCGCGACCTCCGCGACGACGTCGGGCCCGCCGACGACCTCGAAGTGCATCTCGTCCTTCCGCCCGCCGAAGTCGCCGCCCCACACGACCGCCGGCGTGACGTCCTCGAGGATCGACCGGAGCGTCGCGAGCTCGTCCGGCGCGAACGTGCCCTCCTCCCCCATCGGGTGCTGCGGCGCGTTGACGTCCACCGCCGTGCCCGACGCGTGGTTCGACACGTCGCCGCCCCCGCGCACCTCGCGGTGCGCCCAGCCCCACGAGATCGTCTCCTCCACGGGGGCGATCTCGGCGTCGATCCGCGCGACGACGTGACCCAGCACGGTCGCGACGTCGCCCGCGCGCACGCCACCGGTCACGCCCGGCAGCGCCACGAGCCGCTCGTCGTACGGGTCGAGGATCACGGGCCAGCCGTTCTGCGACACCGGCCCGTCCGCGTCGGCCGCGGCGAGCCCCGCCACGGGTCCGGCGGCGGGGACGCCGGCCGCGTCGCGCAGCGCGAACCCGAGACCGACGAGCATCGCGACGACGACCACCAGCACGCCCGCCGTGACCGCCCACGCGGGCACCGGACGGCCCGGCGGCGGGGACGGCACCCGCGGACCACCCGGCGGCACGGGACGGCGCGAGGCCGCCGCCGGGAGCACCGTCGTCACGGCCGCGCGCACCCGCGCGTCGTCCGCCCGCCCTGCCGCCTGCCGGTTCGACATGCGTCGACGCTAGGGCCCCGGGCGGAGCGTCGGCGTCGGTTCGTGGGTGGACCTCGCCCGCCCACCCCTACGACTCTCGACCGGTCCGGCGGATCGGCCGCTCGCCTCCGCGTGCCGAACCGGGCACCCACCCTGCGGACGCACGAACGGGCCGGCCCCGAGGGGTCCGGCCCGTTCGTCGGCGTCTGTCGACACCATCTGGCGGAGACGGTGGGATTTGAACCCACGGAAGGGTTGACCCCTTCACGGCCTTAGCAGGGCCGCGCACTAGACCTGGCTATGCGACGTCTCCAGGACGAGCACAGGTTACCGGCCTGCTGCCCCGCCACCAAAGCGACCCCCGACACGCCGGGGCCGCCACGCCGTGCGTCCGGGCGACGGTGGGGCGTCCCCCCTTGTCAAGACACCCTTCCGTCCGCCACGGTGTGCTCACTTGGTCGATCGACCAAGTGCGACCGGACGAGGGGAAGCCGTGCCCGCAGCCACCTGCCGGTCCGTCGCCGCGCGCGGCGGGCGCCGCCCCGACCACCCCCGGGCGGCCGCGGCGTGAGCGAGCGCATGAGCATCGAGGACCGCCGCCGCCAGCTCGTCGCCGCCGCGGTCCGGGTCGTCGCGCGCGACGGCGTGGCCGGCGCGTCGACGCGTGCGGTCACGGCCGAGGCCGGCATCCCGCTCGGCTCGCTGCACTACGCGTTCGGGTCGCGCGAGGCCCTGCTCGACGCGGTCCTCGCGCACACCCTCGAGGGCGAGCTCAAGGCGATCGAGCGCGCCGGCTTCCCCACGGGCGCGCCCGGCACCGACCTGCTGCGCGCGCACGTCGTCACCGGGCTCGGCCGCTACCTCGACCTGCTGTGCGCCGAGCCCTCGCGCGAGACCGCGCTGCTCGACCTGTTCCTGTGGAGCATGCGCCGCTCCGACGGTCGCGGCACCCTGCCGCTGTACCGCACGTACTACGCCATGGCCGCCGACGTGCTCACCGACGCGGCCACGTCGTGCGGGTGCACGTGGACGCTGCCCGTCGAGCAGGTCGCGCGCCTCCTCGTCGTGACGGTCGACGGCCTGACGACCACGTGGCTGGCCGACGGCGACACGCTCGCGGCCCGCACCACGATCGAGCTGCACGCGCGGATGCTCGCGAGCCTCGCGACGCCCGCCGCGCCGCAGGAGGCCGCGGCCGAGCCCGTCACCGGGGAGCCGGTCGCCGCGGAGCCCGACGTCGCGTCCGGCACGGTCGTCCCGGACCCGCCCGTGGACGCCGACGGGCCCGTCGCCCCGGCCGTCCCGGCCCCCGAGGACCCGGCGGCGCCCGCCGTCTGAGCCGTGCGGCTCAGTGCTCGAAGCCCCACTCGCGGTCGGTCACCATGCGCGCGACGGCCAGGCCGACCGCGAGCGCTGTCACGACCAGCGCCGCCGAGACGCCGTACGTGAGGGCCTGCGGGACGTCGCCGTTGTTGAGGTAGTACATGGCCCGGTAGGCGGGCACGCCGGGGACCATGATCGTCACGGCCGGCACGTACACCGTGATGCGCGGGATGTTGAGCCGCGGCGCGACCCACGCGGCACCGAGCCCGACGAGGAAGGCGGCGATCGCGGCGGCGGCCTGCGGCGGCCACTCGAGCAGCAGCACCGCCTCGACGCGCAGCAGGTTCGGCACCGCGGCGACGCTCGCCGCCGCGAGCGCCATGCGCCACGGGCTGTTGAACATCAGCGCGAAACCGAGCACGCCGACGAACGACGCGACGAGCCGCAGCGTCGTCATGAGCGCCGGGTCGAGCGTCAGCGCGGTGGGCGGGTCGGGGCTCAGACCGACGGCGATCGACACGACCCACACCGCGAAGGCCGCGGACACGAAGATCATGACCGCCCACGTCAGCCGCGCGACGCCCGCCGAGAAGTCGAGCTTGGCGAGGTCGAGGGCGCCTGTGACCAGCGGGAACCCGGGGACCAGGAACAGCGCGGCGGCCACGTACCCGGCCTCGTGGACGGGGCCGGTGACGCCGAGCGCGTGCAGGGCCTGCACGAACCCGAGGTACCCGAGGCTCGACAGCGCACCCGCGAGCATCGTGACGCCGAACTGGTTGAAGCCGCGGTGCAGCATGACGCGCCGCAGGCCCTGGCCCAGGAACGCGCCGAGGAACGCGCCGAGGACCTCGACGGGCCCGCCGTTGTTGAGGAACGCGAACGCGGCGCACGCGATCGCCGCCCACAGCGCGTTGAGCGCCACCGGGTACAGCGGCGGCTTGGCGGTGATGCGGTCGATCTCGGCGCCGACGTCCTCGACCGTGACGGGTGCGCGCGCCTCGACCCGCTGGGCCAGCAGCTCGAGCTCGGCGAGCCGGTCGGTGTTGACGCCGACGGTCCGCACCTCGGTGACCTCGGTGCGGAACGTGCGACCCCGGTGGGACGTCGTGGTGATCTCGGTGAGCGTGACGTGCGCGTGGTGGCGCTCGATCCCCAGCGCGTGCGCGATCCGTCCCATCGACGCCTTGACGCGGTACGAGCCGGTGCCGGCGGACAGGCTGAGGCGTCCGACGCGCAGCACGACGCCCGAGCGGCGGATCAGCTCGAGCTCGGCGTCGTCAGGTTCGGTGGGCACGGCCCCCATCATGACGGGGACGGTCGGCACGCGGCGGGACGTCAGCCCTACGCGGACACCCGTCCGACCCGCCCGCCCACCACCGCCTCTCACCCGCTCCCACCCCCGCCGAGCCCGTCGTCCGTCGCGTCCGAGCACACCGACCCGTCACCGATCACAGGGTCGGCCGAACCGCTCGCGTACTCCGCGCGACCCGCGAGCGCGTCAGGGCAGGTCGGCCGCCGCGCGGCGTTCCTGGTCGCGGGCGCGCTCGGCGGCCGACGACGCCCGGTCGAGCTCGCGCCCCGCGGCGCGCAGCGCCTTCTCCCGCTCACGCGCGCGCGTGCGCGCCGCCACGAGCTGCTCGTCGACGCGTGGCAGCCGGGCACGCGCCTCGGCGAGCCGACGCCGGACGTCGGCCAGCGCGCGCACCAGCTCCTCCTCGGCCGCGTACGCCTGCGCCGACTCCCGCTCGGCGTCCTCGAGCGCCGTCGTCGCGTCCCGCTCGGCCGTCGCGGCGGCGTCGTGCCGCTCGGTGACGCGCTCGAGGTCGCGCTCGGCCGCCGCCACGGCCGCGACCGCACGCTCGTGGCGCTCCCGCGCGCGGGCGGCCTCCCGCTCGCGGCGCTCACGCTCACGGTCCCGCGCCGCCCACGCACGGTCGGGCGCGTCGGCGTCCCGTCCGGGCGCCGTCGATGCGCGGCGCCGGGCGCCGCCGTCCGCGCCCGCAGCACGAGCGGTCCGCGCGTCGCCGGCGAGCCCGACGCCGTCGGCAGCCCCGCCGTCGGCACCCCCGCCGTCCGCGCCCGCGTCGTCGTCGCCCCCGGACCCGACGCCGCCGAAGCCGACGTGCTCGGTGCCGTGCGTGAGCGTCCCGGCGGCGACCGCGGCGGCGACGCGCGGGTCCGCGAGCGCGGCGGTGAGCGTCCGCTCGACCTCCTGGGCGGCGGCCGCCGAGACCGGCTGCCCGGCCGAGGCCGCGAGCCGGCGCGCCTGCGCGGCCCAGCCGGCGACGAGCGCGCGACGCTGCCTGCCCAGGTCCCGCAGCGCGGGGCCGTCGAGCGACCGCTCCGCGTCGCGCAGGCTCTCGCCGAGGTCGCGCAGCGTGCCCGCGAGCGTGGGGTCGTCCCGGACCAGCAGGTTCACGGCACCCGCGGCGAGGGTGGGCTTGCGCAGCGCGCCGATGCGCCGCGCGAGGTCCCGGTCCTGCGCGGCGCGCGCCGCGCGCACGGCGGCGTCACGGCGCGCCACGAAGTCGTCGAGCGGCCCGCCGTACAGGTCGTCGACGACGTCGTCCAGGCTCACCACCGCCCCAGCGTGCCCGTCCGCGCGAACCCCCACCACCCACGGGGAGCGGCCGACCGGTCGTCAGGTCCCGGGCTCGCGGCGGCGCGGCGGGTACCAGCGGTTGCCGTAGCGGCGGACGAGCCTGCCGTCGCTGATATCGGCGAGCTCGTCGAGGCGTTCGAGCACGGCCCACGCGACGCGGCGCGCCTGACCGTCGCCGGGCGACTCGAACCGCACGGTCACGCGCGCCTGCCCGCGGACCACGCCGACGTCGTGCGCCTCGACGGTCGCGAGCGCCCGGGCGGCCTCGACGGCCGCGGGCAGCACGGCCGGCGCCGACGTCCCGGGGCGCAGCAGCCCGACGTTCGCGGTCACGCGGTAGGACGGCACGCGACGACGCTAGCCGCCCGCACGTCGTGCCGCGCAGGCCCGCGCGGGCCTCGCGGACGACGACGCCCGCCGTGCCGCGTGGGCGCTCGTGCACGGCATCGCGACGCTCGCCGCCGAGGACGCGACCCCGGAGGCCGAGCTCGAGGCGTTCACGCGACGCGCGGCCCGGCAGCTCTTCGACTGACCGACCCCCACCGGTCCCGGCGCGCGCCGCGGCCTCGCGACCCGCGAGGCGCACCGCGCCACCGCCGACCCTTCAGCCCGGCAGCAGACCCGCGAGCCGGCGCGCGACGTCGACGAGCCCCACGCGGTCCAGCGCGTCGACGTCGGCGAGGGGCACCCACGCGGCCTCGTCGGTGGACCCGTCGACCTCGTGCGCGAGCGCACCGCCCACGACGTGCGCGCGGTACAGGATGCGCAGCGCGTGCAGGTCGGGCCCCGGCTCGATGCGGTCGGCGCCGGGCACGACGAGCGAGTCGATCCCCAGCAGCTCGTCGACCACGACGTCGTACCCGGTCTCCTCGCGGACCTCGCGCACGACCGTCTGCTCGGGGTGCTCGCCGCCCTCGATGCCGCCGCCGGGCATCGACCAGCCGGTGCGCCCGCCCTCCGACCAGTGCGCGAGCAGCAGGCGCGCGTCCCGCACGACGACGGCGTACGCGGCGACCCGGGTGTCCACGGCGTGCACGCTACCCCCGCGCCACCGGCCGCGCCGGGCCGCGGACACGTCCTACGTCTCCGGTCGCCGCGGGCGGCGCGCGCGGCGATGATCGGACGGTCGTCCCGCTGAAGGAGGCCCGTGACCAGCACCGCCCCGGTCCGTGTCGGCACCGCCGACCCGTGGCTGCCGGACCCGCTGCCCGCCGACGTCGACGCCGCGCTCGCGGCCGTCCGCACCTGGCCGGACCACCTGCGGCCCGGCGCGGGCGCGACGGCCGCGCTGTGGTCGACGCTCGCGACCCTCGCGGCGCACGACCTCGCCGTGGCGCGCGCGGTCGAGCCGCACCTCGACGCGCTCGCGATCCTCGAGCAGGCGTGGTCGCCCGCGGGCGACGAGCGCACGTGGGGCGTGTTCGCCGCCGAGGGCCCGGGCGTGCGCCTCGACGCGACACGGCACCCCGACGGCCCCGCGGAGGACGACGGCGAGCACGCGTGGCGGCTCACCGGCACCAAGCCGTGGTGCTCGCTGGCCGACCGCCTGGACGCCGCGATGGTCACGGCGCACCTGCCCGACGGCACCCGTCGTCTCTTCGCGGTCGACCTCGCCGACGCCGGCGTGACGCTCGTCGACCAGCCGTGGGCGGCGCGCGGGCTCAGCGAGATCCCGTCGACGCCCGTCGCGTTCGACGACGTGCCCGCCACGGCCGTGGGCGCACCGGGCTGGTACCTCGAGCGGCCGGGGTTCTGGTGGGGAGGCATCGGGGTCGCGGCCTGCTGGTACGGCGGTGCGGTCGCGCTGGGTCGCACGCTGTGGCGGCACGCGACGACGACCGACGACCGGCTCGTCGCGATGCACCTCGGCGCGGTCGACGTCGCGCTGGCCGACGCGCGCCGCGCGCTCGCCGAGGCCGCGCGCGTCGTCGACGGCACGCTGGACCTCGGGCTCCCGGGCACGCTCCTGGCCAAGCGCGTGCGCGCGACGGTGGCCCGCACGTGCGAGGACGTGCTGACGCGCGTCGGGCACGCGCTCGGGCCCGCACCGCTCGCGCTCGACGCCGAGCACGCCAAGCGCGTCGCCGACCTGCAGGTGTACGTGCGTCAGCAGCACGCCGAGCGTGACGACGCGTCGCTCGGGACCACCGTGGCCGCCCGCGAGCGCGCGCCGTGGTGACGTTCGACGGCCGCGCCCCGGGCACGCCGCCGCACGTGTGGGACGAGCGCCTCGCGGCCCTGCCGACGTGGCCGCTGCCGCGCACGGGGCGCACGGTCGTCGTGGCGGCGCACCCCGACGACGAGACGCTCACGGCGGGCGGGCTGCTCGCCGAGCTCGCGGCCGTCGGCCGGCCCGCCGAGGTCGTCGTGGTCTCGGACGGCGCGGGCTCGCACCCGGGGTCGCCGACGCTCGGGCCCGCCGACCTCGTGCGGCGCCGCGTCGACGAGGTGCGCCGCGCGGTCGAGGTCCTGTCGCCCGCGTCGTCGGTCACGCTGCTGGGCCACCCGGACGGGGCGCTGCGCGAGGCGCGCGACCAGGTCGCGGCCGACCTGCGCCGCGTGCTGTCCGCCGGGCCGCGCGTCGCCACCCTCGTCACGACGTGGCGCGGCGACGGCCACCGCGACCACCGCGTGGTCGCCGAGGTGTGCGCCGAGCTCGCCGCGGACCTGGGCTGCACGCTCGCCGAGGCGCCGCTGTGGCTGTGGCACTGGGCGACGCCCGACGACCCGGCCGTTCCGTGGGACGCGCTGCGGGGGCTGCCGCTGTCCGACCACGCGGTGGTGCTCAAGCAGCGCGCGGTCGCGGCGCACGAGACGCAGGTCGAGCCGCTGTCCGACCACCCGGCCGACGCGCCCGTGCTGCACCCGCGGTTCGTGCGCGGCCTGACGCGGGACGTCGAGCCGTTCGTCGTGCACGCGCCCGCCCGGTCGGCCGCACCCGACGACGCGCCCGCGGCCGACCCGGGCGCGGGCGCGACGACCCTGCCCGCGTCGTACTTCGACGCGACGTACGCGCGGCACGACGACCCGTGGGGCTTCACCGACCGCTGGTACGAGACCCGCAAGCGCGCGCTGACGCTCGCCGCACTGCCCGACGAGCGGTACGCGCGCGTGCTGGAGGTGGGCTGCTCGATCGGCGTCCTCACGGCCGAGCTCGCGCGGCGCGCCGACGCCCTGACCGCCACCGACGTGGCCGACGCCGCGCTCGACCGGGCCCGCGCGCGCCTCGGGGACGACGAGCCGCACGTGCGGCTCGTCCGCGGCGCGCTCGGCGGCGCCGGGGACGACGCGCTGCCGGGCGGCCCGTTCGACCTCGTCGTGCTGTCCGAGGTCGGCTACTACCTGTCGGCGTCCGACCTGGCGGCCGCGCTGCCGGACCTGCTGACGCGGCTCGCGCGCGGCGGCACCCTGCTCGCGTGCCACTGGCGGCACCCCGTCGAGGACTACCCGCTGCCGGGGGACGCCGTGCACCGGGCGCTCGCGCGCGCGGCCGGCGCCGCGGGGCTCACGCGGCTCGTCGAGCACCACGAGGCCGACCTGCTGCTGGACGTGTGGAGCCGCGACCCGCGGTCGGTCGCCGAGCGGACGGGCCTGCGGTGAGGGCCGAGCTCGGCGTCGCGGCCGCCGCGGGCGAGAGCGTGGTGGCGCGCCGCACGACCGTGCCGGCACCGGTCGCGCACGTGGCCGTCGTCGTGCCGGTCCGCGACGAGGAGCTGCTGCTCGCGCGCTGCCTGGCCTCGGTGCGCGCGGCGCGGCGCGCGCTGGTGGAGCGCGGCGGGTGCACGGTCGACGTGGTCGTCGTGCTCGACGCGTGCCGGGACGCGAGCGCCGACGTCGTCGCGCGGTTCGGCAGCGTGCGGGTGCTGGAGACCGCGGCCGGCGACGTGGGTGCGGCGCGCGCCGCCGGCGTGCGTTCGGCGCTCGCGGTGCGGCCCGTGGCGGCCGAGCGCACGTGGCTGACGTGCACCGACGCGGACTCCGCCGTCGAGACGGACTGGCTGCTCGAGCACGTGCGGCTCGCGGACGCGGGCGCCGACGTGGTCGTCGGGACCGTCCACCCGGACCCTGCCGACCTCACGGCGTCCCAGTGGGACACCTGGCGCGCGACCCACGAGCCCGGGCGCCCCAACGGGCACGTGCACGGCGCGAACCTGGGCGTGCGCGCGTCGTCGTACCTCGCGGCGGGCGGGTTCGCCCCGGCGCCCGAGCACGAGGACGTCGACCTCGTGGCGCGCCTGCGGGCCACCGGCGCGCGGGTCGTCGCGTCCGACGCGGTGGACGTGCTGACGTCGGGCCGCGCGGTGGGCCGCACGCCCGGCGGCTACGCGGGCCACCTCCGCGCGACCCTGCTGCGCGACTGACCGGGCGCGCGGTACTCGTGCGACGAGCGCGGTACTCATGCGCCGAGCGCGGCACGAACACGTACCGCGCTCACGCCGGGAGTACCGCGCTCGCGCCAGGAGCCGACCGTGCAGGGAGCGGACCGGCGTCAGTCGGCGCGGACGACGCGCAGGCGCCAGCCGACGGCCGCCGCGACGGCCGCGACGACGAGGCAGACGAGCCCGGTGACGAGCGCCGTGTGCGCCGCGTGGAGGATGTCGTAGCCGTACGCCGTGCCGGCGTGCCACGTCGAGATGTACCACCGGTTGCCCCAGGCGATGAGGTTGCCGCCCGCGAGGAGCACCGCCACGACGGCGACGAACCGCGCGAACCGTCGTCCCCGCCCGACCACCCGCGCCACCGCCGCCACGTCGCTCATGCGCCCGACAGTAGCGGCGCCCGCGCGGCCACGGGCGGGTCTGCCCTGGCCAGTTCCTCCGAGCGCGGCACTCGTGCGCCGAGCGCGGGACACACGAGCACCGCGCTCGCGCGACATCTACCGCACTCGCGAGAGGGGTGAGGCCGTCGGGGGTGCGGGCGGGTCGTGGGATCTCGAGCCACCGGCGGCGTCAGGACGCGGGCAGGTGCTCCTTGGCGTCGTCGTACCCGGCGGTGCCGGGCAGCTCGGAGGGCGCGTAGACGAGCCGCAGCACGCCCGTGGGGTAGGCCTCCGAGGAGACGAGGCGCAGCGGGCGCACCGGTCCGTCGCCCCAGAGCCGCTCGCCGCTGCCCGCCGCGACGGGGTGCACGTAGAGCCGCAGCTCGTCGAGCAGGCCGGCGTCGAGCAGCTGCCGGACCACCGAGAGCGACCCGGCGACGAGCACCTTCCCGAGGGTCGGGTCGTCGCGCAGCGCACGCACCGCGGCGACCACGTCGGCGGTGCGCTCGGCGTTCCGCCAGCCGAGGTCGGCGTCACCGCGGGTCGCGACGAGCTTGCGGACGTCCCCCAGCTGCGCGGCGAACCCGGCGTCCTCGCCGCCCGCGGTCTCGCGCTCGGGCCACGCGCCGGCGAACGAGTCGTACGTGACGCGGCCGAGCACGAGCACGTCGACGTCCTCGTAGTCGCTGCCGACGCCCGCGCCCATGCGCTCGTCGAAGTACGGGAAGTGCCAGGCCGGGTCGACCTCGGCGACGCCGTCGAGCGCGATGAACAGGGTCGAGACGATGGTGGCCACGCGGTGCTCCCTCGGGGGTCGGTGCGCCCCGCGGGCGGGGCGCCTGCCCGTGCCGACCTGGCCCGGCCCCGGGAATCATCGCGCGGGTCGCACCGGTGTGCACGACACGCCGTGACGCACAGGTCGCGCCGGCCTCGCGATCAGGCGCGTCGGGCGATCCCGGGACCTTCGACCCACCGGCCGCCACCCCCCACAAATAGTGTGACGGCCGTGTAGTTCACACAACATGTTGTGTCTGGCCGTGGAAAACCCCACGGACGTCGCCGTCCCGTGGGACGCCGCGGCGCGGACCCCGGCGCAAGCCGAGCGGGCCCGGGCACGCACCGCAGACACCGAGCAGAGACCAGCCGGTGCCGCCCCGACGGCGGCGCCGGCGCAGCCGTGGGAGGGGCAGTCCGTGAGCATCGTGGAGCTGGAGCCGCAGACGCGCGACGACGAGACCGACGGGGCCGTCGGGACGGGCGTGACCGCCGAGGCCGGCGGGACCACCGGGACCCGCGTCCTGCAGGTCGAGAAGCGCGACGGCCGCCTGCTGCGGTTCGACGACGCACGCATCCGCGCGGCGCTCACCAAGGCGTACGCGGCCGTGCACGGCGAGCCGAACGTCGTGCACCGGCACGCGGTCGCGGCACTCGTCGAGCGGGTCGACGCCGAGCTCGCGGCGCGCTTCACCTCGACGGTGAAGATCTACGAGATCCAGTCGGTCGTCGAGCACGTGCTGCTCGAGTCGCACGAGTACGACGTGGCCCGCGCGTACATCGACTACCGCGTCGAGCGCGACCTGGCGCGCAGCCGGTCCACCGACCTCAACCACTCGATCGTGCGGCTCATCGACAAGGACCAGACGGTCGTCAACGAGAACGCCAACAAGGACTCCGAGGTCTTCAACACGCAGCGCGACCTCACGGCCGGCACGGTCGGCAAGGCCATCGGCCTGCGGATGCTCCCCGCCCACGTCGCGAACGCCCATCAGAAGGGCGACATCCACTACCACGACCTCGACTACCACCCGTACGCGCCGATGACGAACTGCTGCCTCATCGACTTCCGCACGATGCTCGCGGACGGGTTCCGCATCGGCAACGCGCAGGTCGAGCCGCCGCGGTCCATCCAGACCGCGACCGCGCAGATCTCGCAGATCATCGCGAACGTGTCGTCGTCGCAGTACGGCGGCTGCTCGGTCAACCGGATCGACGAGCTGCTCGCGCCGTACGCGCAGCGCAACCTCGACAAGCACCTCGCGGACGCCGCGCGGTGGATCCCGGACGCGTCGCTGCACGAGGAGTACGCGCGGGAGCGCACCACCAAGGACATCTACGACGCGATGCAGAGCCTCGAGTACGAGATCAACACGCTGTTCACGTCCAACGGGCAGACGCCGTTCACGTCGGTCGGGTTCGGGCTGGGCACGAGCTGGCTCGAGCGCGAGATCCAGCGCGCGATCTTCCAGATCCGCATCCGCGGCCTGGGCCGCGAGGGCCGCACCGCGATCTTCCCCAAGCTGATCTTCACGCTGCGCCGCGGCGTGAACCTCGAGCCGTCCGACCCGAACTACGACCTCAAGCAGCTCGCGGTCGAGTGCTCGACGAAGCGCATGTACCCGGACGTGCTGAGCTACGACAAGATCGTCGAGCTCACGGGCTCGTTCAAGGTGCCGATGGGCTGCCGCTCGTTCCTGCAGGGCTGGCAGGACGCGGAGGGGAACGACGTCGTCGAGGGCCGCATGAACCTGGGCGTCGTGACGCTCAACCTGCCGCGCATCGCCCTGGAGGCGCGCGGCGACCTGGCGCGGTTCTGGTCGCTGCTCGACGAGCGTCTCGACATCGCGCGCGACGCCCTGATGTACCGCGTCGAACGGTGCAAGGAGGCGACGCCCGGCAACGCGCCGATCCTGTACGTGCACGGCGCGTTCGGGCAGCGCCTGAACCCGGGCGACGACGTGGACGTGCTGTTCCGCGACGGCCGCGCGACGGTGTCGCTCGGGTACATCGGCCTGTACGAGGTGGCCGCCGCGTTCTACGGCGGCGCGTGGGAGCAGGACCCGGAGGCCAAGCGGCTGACGCTCGACGTGCTGCGGACGCTGGCCGAGCGGGCCCGGGAGTGGAAGGCCGCGACCGGCTACCACTTCAGCGTGTACTCGACGCCGAGCGAGAGCCTGACGGACCGGTTCTGCCGCCTCGACAGGGAGAAGTTCGGCGCGGTGCCGGACATCACCGACAAGGACTACTACACGAACAGCTTCCACTACGACGTGCGCAAGGCGCCGACGCCGTTCGAGAAGCTCGACTTCGAGATGGACTACCCGCAGCACGCGTCGGGCGGGTTCATCCACTACTGCGAGTACCCGGTGCTGCAGCAGAACCCGGCCGCGCTGGAGGCCGTGTGGGACTACGCGTACGACCGCGTCGGGTACCTGGGGACGAACACGCCGATCGACCGCTGCCACGAGTGCGGGTTCTGCGGCGACTTCACGCCGACGGCCCGCGGGTTCGCGTGCCCGGGCTGCGGCAACACCGACCCGCGCACGTGCGACGTCGTGAAGCGGACGTGCGGCTACCTGGGCAACCCGCAGCAGCGGCCGATGGTGCACGGGCGGCACGTCGAGATCTCGTCGCGCGTCAAGCACCTGCCGGGCGCGACGTCCCTCGACGCGGCCGACGCGCCGCCGACGTCCCGGGGCTGAGGCGCGCCGTGGCGCGCGACCCGGGCCCGGGCTGGGTGTCGGACAAGGTCAGCCACGGGTACGTCGCCGACTACAAGCCGTTCGTCATGGTGGACGGCGAGGGCGTGCGGTGCAGCCTGTACGTGTCGGGCTGCCTGTTCGCGTGCGAGGGCTGCTTCAACGAGGCGGCGTGGAGCTTCCGCTACGGCCGCCCGTACGACGCCGCGCTCGAGGACCGCGTGCTCGCGGACCTCGCGCACCCGGCCGTGCAGGGGCTGTCGCTGCTGGGCGGCGAGCCGTTCCTCAACACGGAGGTGTGCCTGCGGCTCGTGC
>NZ_BCRB01000094.1 GCF_001552375.1 Cellulomonas iranensis NBRC 101100 = JCM 18110
CGTGCTCGCGGCGCCGTCCGCCGCGGCGGGGGCCGACGCGTCGCCGGCCGCGCGCGCGTGCGCCGCGACGCCGTCGCCCAGCATGACCGTGCAGAACGGGCACGCGGTCGCGATGGTCGACGCACCGGTCGCGACGGCCTCGGCGGCGCGGACCGTGCCGATGCGCTCGCCGATCGTCTCCTCCATCCACATGCGCGCGCCGCCCGCGCCGCAGCAGAACGACGTCTCGCGGTTGCGCGGCATCTCGGCGACCTCGACGCCCGCGGCGGCGAGCAGCTCGCGCGGCGGCGCGTACACCTGGTTGTGCCGGCCCAGGTAGCAGGGGTCGTGGTAGGTCACGGTCGCGCCGTCGGCGTCCTCGCCGACCCCGGGCGCGAACCGCAGGCGGCCCTCGCCGACCAGGCGGTCGAGCAGCTGCGTGTGGTGCACGACCTCGAACCGGCCGCCCATCGCGGGGTACTCGCGAGACAGCGTGTTGAAGCAGTGCGCGCACGTCACGACGACGCGCGTCGCACCCGCCTCGGTGAGCGTCTCGACGTTCTGCGCCGCGAGCATCTGGTAGAGCGCCTCGTTGCCCGCGCGCCGGGCCGGGTCGCCCGTGCACGTCTCGCCGTCGCCCAGCACCGCGAACGCCGTGCCCGCGGCGTGCAGCAGCTCCGCGACCGCGCGCGTGGTGCGCTTGGCGCGGTCCTCGAACGCACCCGCGCAGCCCACCCAGAACAACCAGTCGACCTCGGCGGCGGACTCGACGTCCACGCCGACGACCGGCACGTCGAACTGGAGGCCCTTGGCCCAGTCGAGGCGCTGCCGCGCGGGCAGCCCCCACGGGTTGCCGCGGCGCTCCAGCTTGGTGAACGTGCCGCCCAGCTCGGCGGGGAACGCCGACTCCATGAGGGTCTGGTAGCGGCGGATGTCCACGATCGTGTCGACGTGCTCGATGTCGACCGGGCACTGCTGCACGCACGCGCCGCACGTGGTGCACGCCCACAGCGCGTCGGCGTCGACCACGCCCGAGCCGACCAGGTCGACCCCCAGGTGCGGGTCGGCCTGCGCCTCGTCCGACGCGCCCGCCGCGCGCGCGGCCCGCACGTACGGCGCGGTCGCGGCGGCGTGGTCGCGCAGGGCGAGCGTCAGCAGCTTGGGGCTCAGCGGCTTGCCGGTCGCCCACGCGGGGCACTGGTCCTGGCAGCGGCCGCACTCGGTGCACGTCGCGACGTCGAGCAGGCCCTTCCACGGCAGGTCCTCGACCGCGCCGACGCCCAGGCGGGCGTCCTCGGGCAGGTCCTCGACGGCCGTGAGGTCGAGCGGCTCGCCCGCGGCGTCGCGCAGCGGCACGAGCGGGCCGAGCGCGGGCGCGCCGTCGGGCTCGCGCCGCGCGTACACGTTGACCACGGCGAGGAACCGGTGCCACGCGACGCCCATCGTGGGCAGCAGGCCGACGACCACGAACCACGCCATCGACACGAGGATCTTCACGAGCGCGACGACGACGACCGCCGTCTCGAGCGTCGCGGGGGCCGCGCCGGTCCACGCGCCGCCGAGCCACGCGGTGAGCGGGAAGTGCGCCGCGGTCGCCCACGCCGCGCCGTCCTGCACGCCGAGCGCGTACTCGAGCGAGCGCAGCACCAGCACCGCGACGACGACCAGCAGCACGGTCGCCTCGACGACGTACGCCCACACCTGGTTGGACCCGAAGAACCGCGACCGGCGCTGCTCGCCCTCGCTCTGGGACGCGCGCGGCCGCGTGCGCTGCCGCACCACGACGAGCGCGCCGATGCCGAGCAGCCCGAGCCACGCGAACGCCTCGACCGCCCACTCCAGCGGGTACCAGTGCCCGACCAGCGGCAGCCCGTAGCGCGGGTCGACGAGCTGCCCGTACCCCGTGAGCAGCGTGATCACGAGCACGGGGAACGACACCATGACGACCCAGTGCGCGACGCGCACGACCGGGCGGTGCTGGAACCGGCCGTGGCCCAGCACCTCGCGCGCGAGCGTCGCGAGCCGCGGCCCGACGGGCGCCCACCGCCCCGGCAGCGGCCGCCCGGTCCGCACCGTGCGGACGATCACGACCGCCCCGCGCACGAACGCCGCGACGCCGACGACCGTCGCCACCGCCGCCAGCACCACCGCGACCACCCGCACCCCGCTCACGGGCGTCAACCTATCCGGCCGGGTCGCCGCGGTCCCGGGCCGTCCGCCCCGCGCCGCGCGTCGCCGCGCGACCGCGTCGTCCGCCCGTCCGACCCGGGCTGCGGCCACCGGGGGTGCCGGACGGCGCCCACGGCGGCGTCCCGGATGCCGGACGGTCGCGGCGGGCGTCCTGCGCATCTCGGGCGGTGCGCGGGCCGATCGACGTGACACCCCTCACGTCGCGGGGCCTCACCCCGGGCCCCGAACTCATCCGTTGGTAGGATTTCCCCGTCCCCCGCACCCGACGTGACGGCCTCTGACCTGCACCGACCACCGGTCCGCGTGCAGGGACGATCTCCGCCGCGGCGGTCGCACCTTCCCACTTCCGGGTCACCCGGTCGTCGTCCGCGGCGTCGGACGGCCCCCGTGCGCCATCGTCGACGTGCGGTCAGACACCGACCACCGACCGACCACCCGCCCCCGACAGGACGGAGCCGGACGTGCTGCTGCTGCTGACGGTCCACCTCGCAGCGGCCCTCGTCGCGCCCGTGCTCTTCCACTGGTGGGGCCGGCGCGCGTTCTGGGCCCTCGCCCTCGCGCCCGCGTCCGCCGCGGTCTGGGCGCTCACCTGGACCAGCGAGGTGCAGGCCGGCAAAGGACCCGTCGAGGTCGTCGAGTGGATCCCGGCCCTCGGGCTGGACCTGAGCTTCCACCTCGACACGCTGTCGTGGCTCATGACCCTCGTGGTCGGGGGCGTCGGCGCGCTCGTGCTCGTGTACTGCGCCGCGTACTTCTCGCCGACCGCGTCCGGGCTCGGGCGGTTCGGGGCCGTGTTCACGGCGTTCGCGGGGTCCATGCTCGGCCTCGTCACGGCCGACGACATGCTCCTGATGTTCGTGTTCTGGGAGCTCACGACCGTCACGTCGTACCTGCTCATCGGCCACTACGCCGACCGCAAGGCCAGCCGCCGCGCCGCCATGCAGGCGATCATCGTCACGACCGCGGGCGGCCTCGCGATGCTCGTCGGCGTCGTGATCCTCGGGCACGCCGCCGGCACGTACTCGCTGTCCGCGCTCATGGCCGACCCGCCGCCGGCCTCCGGCGCCGTCGTCGCCGCCGTGGTGTGCCTGCTCGCGGGCGCCGCGACCAAGTCCGCGCTCATCCCGTTCCACTTCTGGCTGCCCGCCGCGATGGCCGCGCCGACCCCCGTCAGCGCCTACCTGCACGCGGCGGCGATGGTCAAAGCAGGCGTCTACCTGGTCGCCCGGTTCGCGCCCGCGTACTCCGAGCTGCCCGCGTGGCGGTGGACCGTCGTCGTGCTCGGCGCCGGGACGCTGCTGCTCGGCGGGTACCGCGCGCTGCGCCAGCACGACCTCAAGCTCGTGCTCGCGTTCGGCACCGTCAGCCAGCTCGGCCTGATCATCCTGCTGGTCGGGCTCGGCACGCAGGCCACCGCGCTCGCGGGCCTCGCGATGCTCGGCGCGCACGCGATGTTCAAGGCCGCGCTGTTCACGGTCGTCGGCACGGTCGACGTCGCGTGCGGCACGCGTGACCTCCGGCGCCTGTCGGGCGTCGGGAAGGCGCTGCCGTGGACCGCGCTCGCGGGCGGTCTCGCGACCGCGTCGATGATCGGCCTGCCGCCGTTCGCCGGGTACGTCGCCAAGGAGGCCGGGCTCGAGGCGCTCGCGCACCTCGAGGACGGTGCGCTCGGCTGGGTCGTGCTCGCGTCGGTCGTCGTCGGCTCGGCGCTCACCGTCGCGTACGGCCTGCGCTTCTGGTGGGGCGCGTTCGCGACCAAGCCCGCGCTGGTGCCGCAGAGCGCGACGCAGGACGCGCAGGGCGTCGCGACCACGACGTCGCTCGCCGCCGGCGGCGAGGAGTCGGTCGAGCCGGCGCCCGTCACGCGCCCGTCGTTCCTGCTCACCGCGCCCGCGCTCGTGCTGTCGTTCCTGGGGCTCGCGGTCGCGCTGCTGCCGCAGCTCGGCGAGCACCTGCTCGAGCCGTACGCGTCGACGTACCCGCTCGGCGAGCCCGGGCACCTCGTGCTGTGGGGCGGGTTCGGGCTCGTGCTGTGGCTCACGGTCGGCGTCCTGGCCGTCGGCGGGCTGCTGTTCCTCGCGCGCGACAAGGTCGAGCGCTGGCAGGCGCGCGTGCCGCACGTCCTCGAGGCCGACCTCACGTACCGGCGCTCGATGCGCAAGCTCGACGACCTCGCGGCAGACGTCACGGCCGTCACGCAGCGCGGCTCGCTGCCGCTGTACCTCGGCGTCATCCTCACCACGTGGGTGCTCGCGGTGGGCACGGCGCTCGTGCGCGGGACCTCGTTCCCCGCCGCGGTGCGGCCCTGGGACTACGCCGCGCAGACCGTGTTCGCCGCCGGCACGATCGTCGCCGCGATCCTCGTCGCGCGCGCCCGCCGTCGCCTCAAGGCCGTGATCCTCGCGGGCATCAGCGGCTACGCGACCGCGGGCATGTTCCTGCTGTACGGCGCACCCGACCTCGCGGTCACGCAGGTGCTCGTCGAGACCATCACGCTCGTCGTCTTCGTGCTCGTGCTGCGCCGCCTGCCCCCGTACTTCTCCGACCGGCCGCTCGCGGCGTCGCGCTGGGTGCGCCTCGCCGTGGGCCTCGCGGTCGGTCTCGTCGTCGCGGGCGTCGCTCTCGTCGCGCCGTCGGCCCGCGTCCACGCGCCCGTCTCGGCGGACTTCGCGACCGAGGCGTACGAGTTCGGCGGCGGCAAGAACATCGTCAACGTCACGCTCGTCGACATCCGCGCGTGGGACACCATGGGCGAGATCTCGGTGCTGCTCGTGGCCGCCACGGGCGTCGCGTCGCTCGTGTTCCTCTCGGCGCGCGGCGGTCGCATCTTCCGCGAGCGCGAGGCGCCCGCCGACCGCGCGGTGTGGGGCGGCACGGCCGACCCCATGGCCGCGCTGCGCCGGCCCGGCGACTCCGTGACGATCACGCCGCAGGGCAGCAGCGTCGGCACCAACGCCGCCGGTGCCGCGCGCGTCGGGTCGCGCGCCCGCGAGTGGCTGCGCGCCGGACGCACCCTCGCGCCGCAGCGCCGCTCGGTCATCTTCGAGGTCGTCGTGCGGCTGCTGTTCCACACGATGATCGTCTACTCGGCGTTCCTGCTGTTCAGCGGCCACAACCAGCCCGGCGGCGGGTTCGCCGCGGGCCTGGTCACGGGCATCGCGCTGGCCGTGCGGTACCTCGCGGGCGGGCGCTACGAGCTCGGCGAGGCCGCACCCGTGCAGCCCGGCGTGCTGCTCGGCACGGGCCTGTTCCTGTCCGCCGGTGCGGGCCTCGCGGCGTTCCTCGTCGGCGGGTCCGTGCTGGAGTCCTGGATCCTGCACTTCCACCTGCCGGTCTGGGGCGACGTCAAGTTCGTCACGAGCCTGTTCTTCGACGTCGGGGTGTACCTCGTGGTCGTCGGCCTCGTGCTCGACATCCTGCGCAGCCTCGGCGCCGAGATCGACCGGCGTGCCGAGTCCGGCGAGGACGACGTCGCGGACGACGCGGTCGGGGGCGACGACCAGCTCGCGCTCGCACGCGGCCGCACCGCCGCCGTCCAGGCGTCCGCCGTGCCGCGAGACCTGGGCGGCGACGCCGAGGGGGTGGTCCCGTGACCGACGTCGTCATGAGCCCGAACATCGTCTTCGTCGTGACCATCGCGGCGCTGTTCACCGTCGGCACGTACCTCGTGCTCGAGCGCAGCCTCACGCGCATCCTGCTCGGCATCGTCCTGCTGGGGAACGGCACGAACCTGCTGATCCTCGTGGCCGGCGGCGCCGCGGGCGCACCCCCGCTCATCGGCGTGCAGTCCGACCGGCCCATGAGCGACCCGCTGCCGCAGGCGCTGATCCTCACGGCCATCGTCATCACGCTCGGCCTGACCGCGTTCCTGCTGGCCATGGCCTACCGCTCGTGGCAGCTGCACCGCCACGACGAGGTGCAGGACGACGTCGAGGACCGCCGCATCGTGCGCCTCGCCGCGATCGACGAGCGCGCGTTCGAGGACGACGACACCGAGTCGGGCGGCGAGACGCTCGACGAGGAGGCCGCGACCACGCGCGACGAGATGGACGAGGGCCTCGCCTTCGAGGACGTGCACGCCGAACCGGCGCCCGACCACCCGGGCCGCGCCGCGCGCCCGAGCACGACCACGACCGACGGGGAGGAGGGCCGATGACCGACTGGAGCTGGCTCGTCCCGCTGCCCGTCGTGCTGCCGCTGTCGGGCGCGGGACTGACCCTCGCGCTCTACCGTCGACCGCGCGTGCAGCGCGTCGTGTCGCTCGTGACCCTGACGCTCGTCGCCGTGGTCGCGGCCGCGCTGCTCGTGCTCGCCGACGCCGGGCCCGTGGTCGTCGAGATCGGCGACTGGGCGGCGCCCGTCGGCATCAACCTCGTCGCCGACCGGCTGTCGGCGCTCATGCTGACCGTGTCGTCGGTCGTGATCCTGTGCGTGCTGATCTACTCGCTGGCCCAGGGCCGCGAGGACGGCGAGCGCTTCGCGCCGATCTCGATCTTCCACCCCACGTACCTCGTGCTGTCGGCGGGCGTCGCCAACGCGTTCCTCTCGGGCGACCTGTTCAACATCTACGTCGGGTTCGAGATCCTGCTCGCGGCGTCGTACGTGCTCATCACGCTGTCCGGCACGACCGAGCGCATCCGCGCGGGCACGATCTACGTGGTCGTCGCGATCCTGTCCTCGATCCTGTTCCTCGTCGCGATCGCCGGCGTCTACGCCGCGACCGGCACCGTGAACCTCGCGCAGCTCGCGCTGCGCCTGCCCGAGATCGACCCCGGCGTGCGGCTCGTGCTGCAGTCCATGCTGCTGCTCGCGTTCGGCATCAAGGCGGCCGTGTTCCCGCTGTCCGCGTGGCTGCCGGACTCCTACCCGACCGCGCCCGCACCCGTCACCGCGGTGTTCGCGGGCCTGCTCACCAAGGTCGGCGTCTACGCGATCATCCGCACGCAGACCCTGCTGTTCCCCGGCGGGCAGCTCGACGACGTGCTCATGTGGGTGGCCCTGGCGACCATGCTCGTCGGCATCCTCGGCGCGGTCGCGCAGGACGACGTCAAACGACTCCTGTCGTTCACGCTCGTCAGCCACATCGGGTACATGGTGTTCGGCGTCGCGCTGGGCTCCCAGCACGGCTGGACCGCCGCGATCTACTACGTCGCGCACCACATCACCGTGCAGACCGCGCTGTTCCTCGTCGTCGGCCTCGTCGAACGCTTCGGCGGGACGACGTCGCTCGACCGGCTCGGCGGGCTGGCGAAGATGGCCCCGGTGCTCGCGATCCTGTTCTTCGTGCCCGCGATGAACCTCGGCGGCATCCCGCCGTTCTCCGGGTTCCTCGGCAAGGTCGGGCTGCTCGAGGCCGGCGTCGAGCTCGGCACGCCGCTCGCGTACGCGCTCGTCGTCGGGTCCGTCGTGACGTCGCTGCTCACGCTGTACGCGCTCATCAAGGCGTGGAACAAGGCGTTCTGGCAGACCCCGCCCGAGCCGCTGCCCGCGCACCGCGTGCCGCTGCTCATGGTCGTGCCCACCGCCGCGCTCGTCGTCGTGAGCCTCGCGCTCACCGTCTTCGCCGGCCCGCTGTACGGCTACACCGAGCGCGCCGCGCAGACCCTGTCCGACCGCACGTACGTCCAGGCCGTGCTGCCGGACGGGCAGCGCGGCGAGGGCGAGTCGCAGCGCGCCGCCGACGAGGACGTGGAGGCCGGCACGGCCCCGCAGGACGGGGGTGAGGGATGAGCCTGCACCCGCGCCGCACCGGCTGGCGCTTCCAGTGGGTGACGATCCTGTGGCTCACCGCCGTGTGGGTCCTGCTGTGGGGCGACGTCTCGTGGGGCAACGTCGTCAACGGCGCGCTGCTCGGCGTGCTCGTCACCACCGGGCTGCGCATGACGCCCGTCGACTTCCACGGCCGCGTGCACCCCGCCGCGCTCGCCGTGCTCCTCGGGCGGTTCGCGCTCGACCTGGTGCGCGCGTCGTTCGAGGTCAGCCTCGTCGCGCTGCGCCCCCGGTACACGCCCCGCGGCGCCGTGATCTGCGTGCAGCTGCGCAGCCACTCCGACCTGTACCTCACGCTCACGGCCGAGCTCGTGTCCCTCGTGCCCGGCTCGATCATCGTCGAGGCGCACCGGCTCACCGGCCGGCTGTACGTCCACGTGCTCGACGTCGAGACCAGCGGCGGCATCGAGAAGGCCCGCCAGAACGTCCTCGACCAGGAGGCCCGCGTGCTGCGTGCGCTCGGATCCGACGCCGAGCTCGCCGAGGCGGGCCTGAGCCGCAGCCGACGCGCGCGGGAGGTGGCGGCCCGATGACCGTGTTCGACGTCGTCGTCCTCGTGTGCGCCGCGCTGCTCACCGTCGGAGCGACCCTCGCCGTGATCCGCGCCGAGCGCGGCCCGTCGATGCTCGACCGCACCATCGCGCTCGACATCGTCGTCACCACCGTGATCGCGGGCGTCGCGCTCTACGCCGCGGTGTTCCGCCGCGCGGACGTCGTGCCGCTGCTCGTCGTGCTGTCGCTCGTCGGGTTCGTCGGGTCGGTGACCGTCGCGCGGTTCGCGGCCGTCGAGCCCGAGGGCGAGGGACGCGTGCGCACGCGCGAGGAGGTCGCCGCCGAGGAGGCCGAGAAGCGCCGCCTCGAGCAGGAGGAGCTGGCCGAGCGCCGCGCGCGCCGCCGCGCCGCGCTCGAGGCCGCGCGGGACGCGGTGCCGGCCGCGGCGACGGGGCCGGACCGCGACGCGTCGGAGCCGGCGACCGAGCCCGTGCCCGAGAGCGCGCGCGACACCGTCGAGGACGAGCCCGACCCCGAGCACCACGGCGGGCCGGCGGACGAGGAGACGCGATGACCCAGGACCAGTGGACCACCGTCGCCGACGTCGTCTCGGCGGTGTGCCTGCTCGGCGGCGCGTTCTTCGCGCTCGCGGCGGGCGTCGGCGCGCTGCGGTTCCCCGACCTGCTGTCCCGCATGCACGCGGCGACCAAGCCGCAGGTGCTCGGGCTCGTGCTCGTGCTCGTCGGCCTCGCGCTGCGGCTGCGCGAGGGCGGCGCGGTGTGGGCGCTCGTGCTCGTCGCGGTGTTCCAGATGCTCACGGCGCCCGTCGCGGCGCACATGGTCGGCCGTGCCGGGTTCCGCACGGGCAAGGTGCGGCAGGACCTGCTCGTCGTCGACGAGCTGTCCCGCGACCTGGCGGCGACGCGTCAGACGGACGAGGGCGGCCGCCCGGACTGACCCGCGACGCCCGCCCGCGCGACGTCAGCGGGAGATGCGACCCGCGAACTTCGCCGTGCCGCGCGTCGCGATCACGCGCGACAGCGCGACCGCGGCACCCGTGATGACGGCCGCGAGGGCGACCTCGCTGAACTTCACGTCCTCCGCGGTCGAGTCGGCCTGCGGCGGCTTGTGGCCCTTGGCCTTCTGCCACGCCGAGTCGATGATCTTCTGCACCAGCCACGCGGCACCCAGGGCCACGCCCGCCCCGACGATCTTCGCGACCATCGACTGCTTCTGCTCGTCGTCCGACATGTGCGCCTCCTGTGCTCGTCCGCGTGCCCGGGCGCCGCGCGGTGCGCGTGCCCTCGCCTGCACGGACGCTACCCGGCCCGGACCCCGGGCACAGTTCGGGGCGCCCACGTGGCGGGGCTAGGATCGTGCGTGAACGACAGGGGAGCGTCCGTCCCGCGTGCGGGGCGAGGACGCTGAGAGTGCGGACCACCGCAGACCCTCGAACCTGATCCGGTTGATACCGGCGTAGGGAGTCGGGCTTTCTCTCCTCCCGCGGTCGGCGTGCCCGCGCGGCACGACGAGCGCTGGACCCCTCCGACGACGACGGAGGAGCACCACCACATGACGACCCACCGCGGCCCTCGTGCCGCACTGGCCGCCGCGACCACCCTCGTGGCCCTCACCGCCTGCTCGGCCCTGGGGACGGGCGACGCGGCCACGCCCGACGCGACCGGCGGCACGTCCGGCGGCACCGTGACCCTCGTGACGCACGAGTCGTTCGGGCTGTCCGACGGGCTGCTGGAGAAGTTCGAGCAGGACAGCGGGCTGACCGTCCAGGTCGTGCAGCAGGCCGACGCGGGCGCGCTCGTCAACCAGCTCGTGCTCACCAAGGACGCGCCGCTGGGCGACCTCGTGTACGGCATCGACAACGCGTTCGCGTCGCGCGCGCTCGACGAGGGCGTCGTCGTCCCCGCCGACGTCACGGCACCCGCGGCGGCCGACGCGCAGACGTACGCCGTGCCGGGCGACGACGACGGCGCGCTCACCGCGATCGACCTGTCCGACGTGTGCCTCAACGTCGACTCGACGTGGTTCGCCGACAAGGGCGTGACGCCGCCGACGACGCTCGAGTCGCTGCTCGACCCGGCCTACCGCGACCTCGTCGTCGTGCCGGACCCCGTGACGTCGTCGCCCGGGCTGGCGTTCCTGCTGGCGACCGTCGGTGCGTTCGGCGAGGACGGCTGGGCCGGCTACTGGGCGGGCCTGCGCGACAACGGCCTCAAGGTCGCCGACGGCTGGTCCGACGCGTACTACACGGACTTCTCCGGGGCCGGTGGCGACGGGCCGCGGCCGGTCGTGCTGTCGTACGCGTCGTCGCCGCCCGTGACGGTCCCCGAGGGCGGGGACACGCCGCGCACCGCCGCGCTGCTCGACACGTGCTTCCGCCAGGTCGAGTACGCGGGCGTGCTCGCGGGCGCGAAGAACCCCGAGGGTGCTGCGCAGCTGCTCGACTTCCTGCTGTCCGACGACGTCCAGGCCGACATCCCCGGCTCGATGTACATGTACCCCGTGAGCTCGTCGGTCGACCTGCCCGACGACTGGGCGCGGTGGGCGCCGCTGGCCGAGAAGCCGTTCGAGGTCGCGCCCGCCGACATCGCGGAGCACCGCGAGGAGTGGCTCAGCACGTGGTCCGACACGGTCATCGGCTGACCGGGCGGCCCACGACGTGACGACGACGCTCGCGCGCGGACCCGCCCCGACGGCCCCGGCCGCGGGGCGGGCCGCGCGCGTGCGCCCCGCCCTCGCGTGGGGCGCGGCCGTCGCCGTGCCCGTGCTGTTCCTCGGCGTGTTCTTCGTGCAGCCCGTCGCGGAGATCGTGGGCCGCGGGTTCGTCACCGACGGTCGGCTCGACCTGTCGGGGTTCGCCGAGGTGTTCGCGCGGCCCCGCACGTGGCGCGTCGTCGGGCAGACCCTCGTGCAGGCCGCGCTCGGCACGGCGGGCGCCGTGCTGCTGGGCGTGCCCGGCGCGTACGTGCTCTACCGGTGCCGGTTCCCCGGCCGCGGCGCGCTGCGCGCGTTCGTCACCGTGCCGTTCGTGCTGCCGACCGTCGTGGTCGGCGTGGCCTTCCGGTCGCTGCTCGTCGACGGCGGCCTGCTGGGCGGGCTCGGCCTCGACGGCACGGTCACCGCGATCGTGCTCGCGCTCGTGTTCTTCAACTACGCGGTCGTCGTGCGGACCGTCGGCGGCATGTGGGAGCGCCTCGACGAGCGCACCGAGCAGGCCGCTCGCGCGCTCGGCGCGTCGCCGTGGCGCGTCCTGACCACCGTCACGCTGCCCGCGCTCGGCCCCGCGATCGCGTCCGCCGCGTCCCTCGTGTTCCTGTTCTGCGCGACCGCGTTCGGCACCGTGCTGGTGCTCGGCGGGCGCCGGTACGGCACGGTCGAGACCGAGATCTGGATCCAGACCACGCAGTTCCTCGACCTGCGTGCCGCGGCCGTGCTGTCGGTCGTGCAGCTCGTCGTCGTCGCCGCGGCCCTGACGGTGGCCGGGCGGGCGCGGGCCCGCACCGAGCGTGCGCTGAGCGTCGGCGGGCCCGCCGCGGCGCACCCCGTGCGGCTGCGCGAGCCGCTCGACGCCGTCGCCGTCGCCGTCACCGCCGTCGCGGTGCTCGGGCTGCTCGCGCTGCCGCTGGTCAACCTCGTGGTCCGCTCGCTGCGCACGCCGCGCGGCTGGGGCCTCGACAACTACGCCGCGCTCGCGGTGCCGCAGGACACGCTCGCGGTGAGCGCCTGGCACGCGGCCGGCACGTCGCTGCGCACGGCCACCGACGCGACCGTGATCGCGCTGGTGGTCGGGGGGCTCGTCGCGCTCGTGGTGTCGCGGCGCCCGCGCGGCACGGCCGCGCGGCGCGCCGTCGGCGGGCTCGACGCGCTGTTCATGCTGCCGCTGGGCGTGTCCGCCGTGACCGTCGGGTTCGGGTTCCTCGTCGCGATGGACGCACCGCTCGGCCTGCCCGTCGACCTGCGCACGTCGCCCGCGCTCGTCGCGGTCGCGCAGGCCGTCGTCGCCGTGCCGCTCGTGGTGCGGACCGTGCTGCCCGTGCTGCGCGCGATCGACCCGCGGCAGCGCGAGGTCGCCGCGACGCTGGGCGCCCCGCCCGGGCGCGTGCTGCGGACCGTCGACCTCGCGGTCGCCGCGCGGGCCGTGGGCCTCGCCCTCGGGTTCGCGTTCGCGGCGTCCCTCGGGGAGTTCGGTGCCACGTCGTTCCTCGCGCGCCCGCAGGAGCCGACGCTGCCCGTCGTGATCTTCCGGCTGCTGGGACGCCCCGGCGCCGAGAACTACGGTGCGGCGCTCGCCGCGTCGGTGCTGCTGGCCGCGCTGACGGCGGGCATCGTGGCGGTGTGCGAGCGGCTGCGCCGCCCGGGGATCGGAGGTGCGTGGTGAGCGACGGGCTGCAGGTCGCCGACGTCGTCGTGCGGTACCCGGGCGCGGAGCGCGCCGCGGTCGACGGCGTCGACCTGGCCGTGCCCACCGGGGAGGTCGTCGCGCTGCTCGGCCCGTCCGGCTGCGGCAAGTCCTCGCTGCTGCGGGCCGTCGCGGGCCTCGAGCCGCTGGCCGGCGGCGACGTCGCGTGGGACGGCGTGCCCGTGGCCGGCGTGCCCGTGCACCGCCGCGGGTTCGGGCTGCTGTTCCAGGACGGCCAGCTGTTCGCGCACCGCGACGTCGCGGGCAACGTCGCGTACGGGCTGCCCGCGGGCGTGCGCCGCGACCGGGCGGCGCGCACGGCCCGGGTCGCCGAGCTGCTCGACCTCGTGGGCCTGCCCGGCACGCAGCGGCGGGACGTCGCGACCCTGTCGGGCGGCGAGCGGCAGCGCGTCGCGCTCGCCCGCGCGCTCGCGCCCCGACCCCGGCTGCTGCTGCTCGACGAGCCGCTGTCCGCGCTCGACCGCGGCCTGCGCGAGCGGCTC
>NZ_BCRB01000095.1 GCF_001552375.1 Cellulomonas iranensis NBRC 101100 = JCM 18110
CCGCAGCCTCCCGCGGACGCCTCGCCGTACGCGCCGCCGACGGCCGCGCCGTCGCCCGCCCCGGCACCGGCCTCCCCGACCCCGCCGGCGCACGTCGCACCGCCCGCCCCTGCCGCGGCCCCCGGCGACGACCTGCGCACGGCGCTCGCGGCGGTGCGGACCGAGGTCGGCAAGGCGGTGGTCGGGCAGGACGCCGCCGTCACGGGCCTCATCATCGCGCTGCTGTGCCGCGGGCACGTGCTGCTCGAGGGCGTCCCGGGCGTCGCCAAGACGCTGCTGGTCCGCTCGCTGTCGGGTGCGCTGGAGCTCGGCACGACGCGCGTGCAGTTCACGCCCGACCTCATGCCGGGCGACGTCACGGGCTCGCTCGTGTACGACGCGCGGACGGCCGAGTTCTCGTTCCGCGAGGGCCCCGTCTTCACGAACCTGCTCCTCGCCGACGAGATCAACCGGACGCCCCCCAAGACGCAGGCGTCGCTGCTCGAGGCCATGGAGGAGCGTCAGGTCACGGTCGACGGCCAGCCGCGCCGGCTGCCCGACCCGTTCGTGGTCGTCGCGACGCAGAACCCGGTCGAGTACGAGGGCACCTACCCGCTGCCGGAGGCGCAGCTCGACCGGTTCCTGCTCAAGCTGCTGCTGCCGCTGCCCGAGCGCGCCGACGAGGTCGAGGTGCTGACGCGCCACGCCGCGGGCTTCGACCCGCGGGACCTGCGGGCCGCGGGCGTGCGCGCCGTCGCGGACGCCGACGCGCTCGCACGCGCCCGCGAGCAGGTCGCGCGCGTGCAGGTCGGGCCCGAGGTCGTCGGCTACGTCGTCGACCTGTGCCGCGCGACCCGCACGTCGCCGTCGCTGAGCCTCGGGGTGTCCCCGCGCGGCGCGACGGCCCTGCTCGCGACGTCGCGCGCGTGGGCGTGGCTCTCGGGCCGCTCCTACGTCACGCCCGACGACGTGCAGGCGCTCGCGCACCCCACGCTGCGGCACCGCGTGCAGCTGCGGCCCGAGGCGGAGATCGAGGGCGTCACCGCCGAGACCGTGCTCGACACGGTGCTCGCGTCCGTCCCGGTCCCCCGCTGACCCGTGGCGCTGACCTCCCGCGCGGTGCTGGTCGCGCTCGCCGGGCTCGTCCCGGTGGCGCTGCTGCCGGCACCGATCACGGTCGTCGCGTGGGCCGTCGTCGTGGCGGCCCTGTGCGCGGTCGACGTCACCCTCGCGGCGTCGCCGCGCGAGCTCGCCGTGTCCCGGCGGCTGCCGGCGTCGGTCCGGCTGACCGGCACCGCCGACTCGGTGCTGACGCTGCGCAACGTCGGGCGCCGCACGGCGCGCGTCCTGGTGCGCGACGCGTGGCCGCCGTCGACCCTGCCCGGCGGCGACGCCCCGACGGGTGCGCGCACGCCGCGGCACCGCGTCGACGTGCCCCCCGGCGAGGCCCGCCGCGTCACGACGACGCTGGTCCCCACGCGCCGCGGCGACGCCGAGGCCGGCAGCGTCACGGTGCGCACGGTCGGCCCCCTCGGCGTCGCGGGGCGGCAGGCCTCGCTCGACGTGCCCGGGCGGCTGCGTGTGCTGCCCGAGTTCGCGTCGCGGCGCCACCTGCCGTCCCGGCTGGCCCGGCTGCGCGAGCTCGACGGGCGGGCGGCCGTGCAGGTCCGCGGCGGCGGCACCGAGTTCGACTCGCTGCGCGAGTACGTCGACGGCGACGACGTGCGGTCCATCGACTGGCGCGCGACGGCCCGCCGCGACGAGGTCGTGGTGCGCACGTGGCGCCCCGAGCGCGACCGGCACGTGCTGCTGGTGGTCGACACGTCCCGCACGAGCGCGGCGCGCGTGCTCGACGGCACGCGCCTGGAGGCGTCGGTCGAGGCGGCGCTGCTGCTGGGCGTGCTCGCGGCGCACGCGGGCGACCGCGTCGAGCTCGTCGCGTACGACCGCCGGGTGCGTGCCCGTGTCGCGGACAGCCACGCGTCGCGCGTGCTGCCGGCGCTCGCGGACGCGCTCGCGGTGGTCGAGCCGGCGCTCGTGGAGACCGACTGGCCGGGTCTGGTCGGGCAGGTGCGCTCGCGGCTGAGCCGGCGCGCGCTCGTGGTGCTGCTGACGTCGCTCGACCCGGCGTCCGTCGAGCAGGGGCTGCTCGACGTGGTCGGGGGCCTGACGCGTCGGCACCAGGTGGTGCTGGCGGCGGTCGCGGACCCCGAGCTCGAGCAGCTGCGGGCGGCGCGCTCGACGGTCGACGAGGTGTTCGACGCCGCGGCGGCCGAGCGCACGGCGCTCGAGCGGGCGGCCGTCGGGGCGCGGCTGCGGCAGCGCGGCGTCGAGGTGGTCGAGGCGCTGCCGGACGACCTGGCGCCACGGCTCGCCGACACGTACCTCGCGCTCAAGGCCCAGGGACGGCTGTAGGCGGGACGTGGGTGGTCGCCGCTAGCGTCGTCCCGTGCTCGACGACCGCGGCCTCAACCGCGCGCTGCTCGCGCGCCAGCACCTGCTGACGCGCACGTCCGACGCGCTGCCCGACGTCGTGGCGCACCTGCTCGGCCTGCAGGCGCAGAACCCGTGGTCGCCGTTCCTCGGGTTGTGGAGCCGGGTCGAGGGGTTCACGACCGCCGCGCTGGACGCGGCGCTGCTGGACCGCACGGTGCTGCGGATCGCGTGCCAGCGCTCGACCGTGCACCTGGTGACCGCGCGGGACGCGCCGGTGCTCGCGGCCCTCGCGCTGCCGGTGATGGCGCGCGAGCTGCGTGCGAACGCACGCCGGCGCGCGTCGGCCGACGCGACGGACCTCGAGCGGCTGCGCGAGGTCGCGGCCGCGTACGTGCGGGCCGAGCCGCGCGTCACGACCGACCTGGGTGCGCACCTCGCCCGCTCGTGGCCGGACGCGCACCCGCAGGACCTGTCGGCGTTCGCCCGCGCGCTGCTGCCGCTCGTCCAGGTCACGCCGCGCGGCCTGTGGCGCCGCTCGGCGCCCACCACGTGGACGACGCTCGACGCGTGGGTGCCGGACGCGGTGGCCGCGGCGGGCGACCTGGCGGACGACGCCGTGCGCGGCCGCGCGCTCGAGGCGGTGGTGCTGCGCTACCTCGCCGCCTACGGCCCCGCGAGCGTCGCCGACGTGCAGGCGTGGTCGGGGCTCACGGGTCTGCGCCCGGTGGTCGACGCGCTGCGCGACCGGCTCGTGGTGGTGCCCGCGGCGCCGGTGCGGCCCGGCGGGCGCGTGCGCGAGCTGCTCGACCTGCCCGACGCGCCGCGTCCCGACCCCGACGTCCCGGCTCCCGTGCGGCTGCTGCCCGACTTCGACGACCTGTGGCTGTCGCACGCGCAGCGCACGCGCGTGATCGACGACGCGCACCGCACGCGTCTGCAGACCCCGAACGGGCGGATGCCGGCGGCGGTGCTGGTCGACGGGCGCGTGCGCGCGACGTGGGAGGTGGCGCGCACCGTCACGGGTGCGCGAGGTGCACGCCGCACGACCGCGACGCTCACGGTGCAGCCGCTCGAGCCGTTGACGCGCACCGAGCGGCGCGACGTGCTCGCGGAGGGCGAGCGGGCGGTCCGGCTGGTCGCGGACGACGCCGACGCGTGGGCCGTGCGGCTGACCGACTGACCGGCTGACGCGGGCTCGTCCGTGCCGGCGACGGCCGGTGAGGGGCTCAGCCCGCCGTGGCGACCGCGTAGCCCGCGCGGTCGGCGTCGAGGTCGCCCGTCTCCCCCGCCGCGACGGCGCGCCGGCCCAGCACGAGCACGTACGCCCAGAAGGCCGCGAGCGCGACGACGCCGACGCCGACCTTGAGCGGCCAGGGCAGCGCCGTGCCGGTGACGAACCCCTCGACCAGGCCGGACACCGCGAGGACGCCCACGAGCCCGAGCGCGACCGTGAACAGCGCACGTCCCTCCTGCGCGAGCGCGCGTCCGCGCGGGCGCGGGCCGGGGTCGACCCACGTCCAGAAGAGCCGCAGCCCCGCGGCGCCGGCCACGAAGATCGCGGTGAGCTCGAGGAGCCCGTGCGGCGCGATGAGCTGGAGGAACACGTCGAGCCGCCCGTGCGCGGCCATGAGCCCGCCCGCCGCACCCACGTTCACGGCGTTCGTCAGCAGCATGTACGCGGGCAGCAGGCCGGTGATGCCGGTGCCGACGCACACGGCCGCGATCCACGCGTTGTTGGTCCACACCATCGCCGCGAAGCCCGCGCCCGGCGCGTAGTACGCCTCGAAGGCCTCGTTGACGTAGGCCTCCTGCTCGGCCGCCGTGCCCATGAGCGCGAGCGCGTCGGGCGACGTCGCGACGAGCACGCCCGTCGCGACCGCGACCACGAGGAACGCGACGGTCACGCCGACGGTCCACCACCGCACCCGGTACAGCGCGGCGGGCAGCCGGACGGTCACGAACGCCGCGACCTCGCCGAAGGACGGCGCGTGGGTCCCCGCGAGGCGGCCCCGGGCGCGTGCGAGACCGTGCGACAGCCGGGTCACGGTCGCGGGGTCGGGCGCCGCCGAGCGCACGGCGGACAGGTCGGTCGCGGTCGCCTGGTACAGCGCGACGAGCTCGTCGGCCTCGGCGCCCGTGAGCGAGCGACGCCGCGTGAGCTCGTCGAGCCGCTGCCAGGTGGGCGTGCGGGCCCGGGTGTACGCGTCGAGGTCCACGCCCCCAGCCTGCCACCCGTGGCGTGCGCGCGGGGCCGACGTGCCGCCGGTTAGTCTGCGCGGGTGGCAGCCACCGCACGCGCGACGCACCTGGAGGACGGGGTCGTCATCGGCGAGGGCGTCGTGCTGGACACCCGGCCGGCGTCGGTCGCGTCACGCCTGCTCGCGGCGATCGTCGACCTCGTCGTGCTGTTCGTCGCCGGGATCGCCGCGATCCTCACGCTCGGGGGGCTGGACGTCCCGCTCGACGAGCACTCGGGACGCGTCCTCGGGATCGTCGCGGTCGCGGTCGTGACGCTCGTGCTGCCGACGACCGTCGAGACGCTCACGCGCGGGCGGTCGGTGGGCAAGCTGGTCGCGGGCGTGCGGATCGTGCGCGACGACGGCGGCCCGATCACGTTCCGGCAGGCGTTCGTGCGCGCGCTGACGGGCGTGGGCGAGCTGTGGCTGACCGCCGGCTCGGTCGCGCTGCTGTGCTCGCTGTTCCACCCGCGCGGCAAGCGGGTGGGTGACGTGCTCGCGGGGACGTACGGCTCGCGCGTGCGCTCGGCGCGGCCCGACACGGGGTCCGCGGTGATGCCGCCGCACCTGGCGGGCTGGGCGACGCACGCGGACGTCGCGCGCCTGCCCGACGGGCTCGCGCTCGCGGTGCGGCAGTTCGTCGCGCGTGCGCCGCGGCTGCACCCTGCGTCGCGGGCCGAGCTCGCCGTGCGGCTCGCGGGCGACCTGCAGCCGTTCGTCAGCCCGCCGCCGCCCGCGGGCACGCACCCCGAGGCGTTCCTGGCCGCGGTGCTCGCGGAGCGCGGCCGCCGGGAGGGTCTGGTCGAGCTCGAGCGCGTGCGCCGCGAGCAGGCGGAGGCGGTGCTGCTGCGACGGCTGCCGCACGGCGTCCCCGACCCCGAGGTGTGACCTGCACGGCACCGGGCGCGTGATCCCCGTCACGTCCTGAGGGTCGGACCGCCGACGCGCCCACCTCTCGGCGCGTGCGTTCGATCACGATTCGATAACGACGCCCAGCCTGCACGAGTCCCCTGGTCACATGCGGTTTTTGCCATCTCTTTGACGCATCCTGACCCCGGAGGACCCGGACATCCGACCAAGGGCACGTTTGCGGCATCCGAGCACGGCGGGCAGGGTGGATCGGTCCCGGTCCACCGGCCGGGACCGGCTCCCGAGGTGCGCCCTGTGGCGTCCTCGCTCCCGTCACCACGTGCCGGGACGGCTGTGCCCGCACGAGCGGGCCGGGAGCTGCCGTGGAGGGCCCGAGACCGCGGAGCGCCCAGCGCGCCCCGCGGACGCCGAGCGCGCAGCGCACGGCCCGGGCCCGTGGACGCACGAGGTGGATGTGACAGCACTACGCGCCGAGGGCGTGTTCAAGGTCTTCGGACGGCGCCCGAACGAGGCCGTCCGCCGGTTGCGCGAAGGCGCGACCCGCGAGGACGTCCGACCGTTCGGGACGGCCGCCGTGATCGACGCCGACCTCCGGGTGGAGTCGGGCGAGACGTTCGTCGTCATGGGCCTGTCCGGGTCCGGCAAGTCGACGCTCATCCGCATGCTCAACGGGCTGTGGCGGCCGACCGCCGGCAGCGTCATGATCGGCGACGACGACCTCGCGACGGTCGACGACCGGCGCCTGCGTGACCTGCGCCGCCGCCGCGTCAGCATGGTCTTCCAGCACTTCGCGCTGCTGCCGCACCGCACCGTGCTCGACAACGCCGCCTACCCGCTGGAGATCCAGGGCGTCGACCGCACCGAGCGCCGGCGCCGCGCCGGCGAGGCGCTCGAGCTCGTCGGGCTGTCGGGCTGGGGCGACTCGCTTCCCTCGCAGCTCTCGGGCGGCATGCGCCAGCGCGTCGGCCTGGCGCGCGCGCTCGCCGCCGACACCGACGTCCTGCTCATGGACGAGGCGTTCAGCGCGCTCGACCCGCTGATCCGCCGCGAGATGCAGGACCAGCTCCTCGACCTGCAGCAGAACCTCGGCAAGACGATCGTGTTCATCACGCACGACCTCAACGAGGCGATGTACCTGGGCGACCGGATCGCCGTCATGCGCGACGGCCGGATCGTGCAGACCGGAACGGCCGAGCAGATCCTGTCCGACCCCGCCAACGACTACGTCGCGCAGTTCGTCGCGGACGTCGACCGCACGCGCGTCCTCACGGCGTCGTCGGTCATGGTCGCGCCGCGCGCGGTCGTGCCGCACGCCGGCGGACCCCGCCAGGCGAGCCGCACGATGCGCGAGGCGCAGGTGTCGGCCGCGTACGTCGTGGACCGGCAGCGTCGGCTCACGGGCATCGTGCGTGACGAGGACGCGGTCGCGGCCGTCCGCGCGGGCCGCGAGACGATGGACGGGCTCGTGCACGAGGGCGTCGCCCCCGTGAGCCCGGACACCGCGCTCGCGGACGTCTTCGCGCCCGCCGCCGAGTCCGCGCTGCCCGTGCCCGTGACCGACGAGGCCGGCCGCCTCGTCGGCGTCGTGCCGCGCGTCACGCTGCTCGAGGCGATGGTCCCCCCGGAGACGACCGGGACCACGGACGACGACGCCCCGGTCGACGCACCCACCGACGCCGCGCCCGCCGCCGAGGTGCTCGACGCCGTCGACGCGCACGCCACGACCGCGGGAGGTGCCCGATGACCGACACGCTCGTGCCCCGCGTCCCCCTCGGCCAGTGGGTCGACGGCGGCGTCGCGTGGGTCACCGACACGTTCCGCCCGCTGTTCTCGTTCATCAAGGACGTGCTCGTCGGCATCTACGACATGCTCGACGTCGTCCTGTCCGGCCCGCCGTTCTGGGCCGTCGCGCTCGTGCTCGCAGGCCTCGCGTTCCTCGCCAAGGGCTGGCGCCTGGCCGTCGGCTCGCTCGTCGGCTTCGTCGTCATCGCGTCCGTCGGGCAGTGGGGCAACGCGATGGACACGCTCGCGCTCGTGATCCTCGCGTCGGCGATCGCGCTCGCGATCGCCCTGCCGCTGGGCATCTGGGCCGCGCGGAACGACCGCGTATCAGCCGTCGTGCGCCCCGTGCTCGACTTCATGCAGACCATGCCGGCGTTCGTCTACCTCATCCCGACGGTCGTCATCTTCCTCACCGGTCCCGTGCCGGGCATCGTCGCGACCGTCATCTTCGCGCTCGCCCCCGGCGTGCGGTTCACCGAGCTCGGCATCCGCCAGGTCGACCCCGAGGTCGTCGAGGCCGGGCACGCGTTCGGCTCGACGCCCGGGCGCATCCTGCGGCAGATCCAGCTGCCGCTCGCGCTGCCCACGATCATGGCGGGCGTCAACCAGGTCATCATGCTCGCGCTCTCGATGGTCGTCATCGCCGGCATGGTCGGCGCCGACGGCCTGGGCTCCGACGTCGTCGCAGCCCTGCAGCGCGTCAACGTCGCGCTGGGCTTCGAGGCCGGGCTGGCGGTCGTCATCCTGGCGATGTTCCTCGACCGCGTGACCGCCGCGCTCGGCACCCGGTCCCCCGTGTCCCGGGCCCTCGCCGCCGCGAAGGCCTGATCCGGCCCCCTCGCGGGGCTGCACGACCCCTCCCACCCCGGCGACGGCACCGTGCCGCCGCCACGAAAGGAAGCATGACTCCCGCACTCTCGCGCTCCACCGCCCGCCGCCGCACCGTGGCCGCAGCCGCCGCTGCCGTCCTCGGCCTCACGCTCGCCGCCTGCGCGTCGGACGCCGACGCCGGTGCCACCCCGGACGCGACCGGGGACGGCTCCGACGAGACCAAGGTCTCGATCGGCATCCCGTCCGGCTGGGACGAGGGCATCGCCGTGTCGCACCTGTGGCAGGCGGTCCTCGAGGACGAGGGCTACGACGTCTCGACGCAGACCGCCGACATCGGCATCCTGTTCACGGGTCTCGCGGGCGGCGACTTCGACCTGATGTTCGACGCCTGGCTGCCGCTGACGCACGAGTCGTACTTCAAGAAGTACGGCGACGACCTGACGGACCTCGGCGTCTGGTACGACGACGCCAAGCTGACGATCGCCGTCAACGAGGACTCCCCGGCCCAGACGCTCGAGGACCTCGCGACCATGGGCGACGCGTACGGCAACCGGCTCGTCGGCATCGAGGCGGGCGCCGGCCTCACGCAGGTGACCCAGGACGCCGTGATCCCGGAGTACGGCCTCGAGGGCCTCGACTACGTCACGTCGTCGACGCCCGCGATGCTGGCCGAGCTGAAGGGGGCGACCGATGCGGGCCAGAACGTCGCGGTGACGCTGTGGCGCCCGCACTGGGCGTACGACGCGTTCCCGATCCGCGACCTCGAGGACCCGAAGGGTGCGCTCGGCGAGGCCGAGCAGATCCACACCTTCGGCTCCGGCGACTTCGAGGAGCGCTACCCCACGCTCACCAAGCTCGTGGGCGCGTTCACGCTGACCGACGAGCAGCTGTTCTCGCTCGAGAACATGATGTTCAACTCCGACGAGCACGCCGACGAGAAGTCGGCGGTCGCCGCGTGGCTCGAGGCGAACCCGACGTTCGTCGACGACCTCAAGGAGAAGGCGGGCGTCTGACGCACCCGCGCACGACGGAGGCCGGCACCCTGCGGGGTGCCGGCCTGCGTCGTGCGTACGTCGTCCGTGCGCCGTCAGACGGGGCGTGCCTCGTCGACCAGCAGCACGGGGATGCCGTCGAGCACCGGGTACTCCACGGGCCGCTCCGGGTCCGTCGACCGCAGCACGGGCGAGCCGTCCGCCGCGACGGCGTCGACCAGCTCGGCGCCCGTCAGCGGGCACCGCAGCAGGGCGCGCGCCCAGGGCTCGAGATCGGTCGCGGTCGTTCGGTCTCCAGGCACGTGCGGTCTCCTCGGGTGGTCGGCGGCTCGATCGTAGCCCGGCCCGCCCGACCGACGGCGCGGCACCCGTCCCGGGCGCCCGGCTACAGTGGCACGCGTGTCTGTCGCGGTGGTCGGAGGGGCCGGGTACATCGGTGCCCACGTGGTCGACGTGCTGCGCGCCCGCGGTGAGCACGTGCTCGTGGTGGACGACCTCAGCACGGGTGACGCCGACCGCGTTCCCGGGCTGCCGCTGACGCGCATCGACGTCACCGACCCCACGCAGGTGGCCCCGCTCGCGACGGCCTTCCGGCAGCACGAGGTCGACGCCGTGGTCCACCTCGCGGCGCGCAAGCGCGTGGACGAGTCCGTCGCGCACCCCACGCGCTACCTGCGCGACAACGTCGCCGGTCTGGCCAACGTCCTCGACGCCGCGACGGCGGCGGACGCCAGGACCGTCGTGCTGTCCTCGACGGCCGCCGTCTACGGCACGCCGGACGCCGCGGGCGCCCCGGTGGACGAGAGCACGCCCCCGCGCCCCGAGAACCCGTACGGGACGTCCAAGCTCGCGTGCGAGTGGCTCCTCGAGGCGCACGCGCGGGCGCACGGCGTGGCGGCGACCAGCCTGCGCTACTTCAACGTGGCCGGCGCCGCCCGGCCCGTGCTCGCCGACCGCGGCACGTCCAACCTCGTCCCCATCGTGCTGGACCGCCTGCGCGCGGACCGCGCGGTCGAGGTGTTCGGCGGCGGTCTGACCACGCGCGACGGCACGCCCGTGCGCGACTACGTGCACGTGGTGGACGTCGCCGAGGCGCACGTGGTCGCGCTCGACGCGCTCCGCTCGGGCCGTGACGTGCCCGCGGTCGTCAACCTCGGCACGGGTGAGGGCTCGACGGTCCTGGAGGTCGTCCGGGCGGTCGCCCGCGTGCTCGGCGTCGAGCCGCGGGTGGACGTCGTGGCGCGCCGCGCCGGCGACCCGGTCAGCGTGGTCGCCGACGTGACGCTGGCAGGCACCGCGCTGGGCTGGCGCGCGCGCCTGCGCCTCGAGGACATCGCGGCCGACGCGGTCCGCTGCGACGCCGGCCTCACGCCGGAGCTCACCGACTCCTCGCGCTGACGTCGCGCGCGACCTCCGGCTCAGCAGCCTGGGCTCAGCGGCCTCGGGCTCAGCGGGGCGTGCCGTCGGGCCCCAGCGCCCTGCCGTCGCCACCCACCACGTACCAGGCGGTCGTCTCGCAGGCGGCGCACGCGGCGAAGACCGCGGGGCGACCGTCGGGCAGCGCGACGCGCACACGCGTGAGGTCGGTGTCGGCGCACCGGTGGCACGCGGGCGCCGTCGCCGAGTCGTCCACCACGGGCCGCACGACGGAGCCCAGCGGCTCGTCGGGCGGCGGCCGGCGGCCCCGGGGCGCGCTCACGCGCCGCCGTCGGTCGCGGCGCCGGGCACGATCCGCAGGTGCCCCCGGCGGCGGGCGGCGTCGACGCCGGCGGGTGCGGCCGGTGCGAGGTCCGGCACCGGGTCGGGTGCGCGCCGGCGCCCCGCCTCGCGCACCGCCTCGGCGAGCGCGACGAGGTCGTCGTGGCTCGGGGCCGCCGCCTGCAGGTCGGGCAGCAGCCGGACGACCTCCCACCCGCGGGGAGCCGTGAGCCGCTCGGCGTGCTCCACGCACAGGTCGTACGAGTGCGGCTCGGCGTGCTGCGCGAGCGGCCCGAGCACCGCGGTCGAGTCGGCGTAGACGTAGGTGAGCGTCGCGACCGCAGCGTGCGGGCACGCCGTGCGCGAGCACTGCCGGACGGATCTCACGTGCAGACCGTACCCCCCGGCACGCACCCGGTGCGGCGCGTCGGGGCCGCGTGTCGGGCGGCGCGCGACCCGGGTGCCGCTCCCCCCGGCCGGCCGTCGCCGCGTCGCACCGGGCCGCTGGCTAGAGTGGCGACGTGAGTCCGTCCGGCCCGCAGCGCCCCGCCCCGCCCGACGGCTCGCGGCCGCCCGCAGGGCGGCGCCACGGTGCCGGGACCGACGACCCCGCACCCCTCGGCCGCCCCGCGGTCGCCGTTCGGCGTCGGGACCGCCGCGGGCGCGGGCCCCGCGGTCCCGTGCTGCCGCTGGGCGTGCCCGCGTACCGCACGCGCGCGGAGCGCTTCGACGACCTCGTGCTCGACACCGTGGAGGACCTCGAGCGCCGCTGGGCGCGCGAGCTCGAGGGCGCCGAGTTCGCGGTCGAGGACGTACCGCCGTCCAACCCCGCGCCCTGGGAGCACGGCGGCGTCCCGCTGGGTCGGTACTTCCCCGCCGACGCCGGGCTGCCCCCGCGGATCGTGGTGTACCGCCGCCCCGTCGAGGCGCGCGCCAACGACGACCACGACCTCGCGGACCTCGTGCACGAGGTCGTGGTCGAGCAGGTCGCGGACCTGCTCGGTCGCAGCCCGCAGGACGTCGACCCCGGCTACGACGACGGGCACTGAGCTGCGCGCACTAAGGTGAGCGGACGATGAGCACGCCGCCCTCTCCCGGTCCCGCCCCGGCCCACCCCGCCGACGACGAGGCCCCTCGCGTCCGCGTGGTCTGCGTCGTCTACCACCCCGGCGAAGAGCTGGTCCGCTTCGTCCGCACGCTCGCGGGCGCGTCGACGCACCCCGTCGAGCTCGTCGTCGTCGACAACGGCACCGACCACACCGTCGCGCAGGCCGCCGCCGACGAGGCCGGCGGTCGGCTGCTGGTGCCGGGGCGCAACCTCGGCTACGGCGCAGCGGCGAACCGCGGTGCCGCGGGTGCGGGCGCACCGTGGCTGGTCGTCGCGAACTCCGACATCGAGTGGACCCCCGGGTCGCTGGACCGCCTCGTCGCCGCGGGCGACGAGCAGCCCAGTGCCGGGTCCCTGGGGCCGATGCTCCTCAACACCGACGGCACGATGTACCCGTCCGCCCGAGCGCTGCCGTCGCTGCGTCAGGGCGCGGGGCACGCGCTGTTCGGCCGCGTGTGGCCCGGCAACCCGTGGACCCGCGCGTACCACGCGCGCCAGGAGTCCGTGGGCGGCTACCTGCGCGAGGCCGGGTGGCTGTCGGGCGCCTGCCTGCTGCTGCGCCGCAGCGCGTTCGAGCAGGTCGGAGGGTTCGACGAGTCGTACTTCATGTTCTTCGAGGACGTCGACCTCGGCGAGCGTCTCGGGCGCGCCGGCTGGGAGAACCTGTACGTCCCCGACGTGCAGGTGACGCACGTCGGCGGCACCTCCTGGCGCGACCGGCCGGCACCGATGATCCGCGCGCACCACGCGAGCGCCCGTCAGTACCTCGAGCGCCGGTACGCGCACTGGTACCAGGCACCGGTCCGCCTGGCGCTGCGGATCGGCCTCGCGCTGCGCGAGCGGCTGCAGCTGCGCGCCCCCTGACGCGTCCCGCGCGTGCGGGGTGCGGGACGTCCCGCGCGCCGCGTCAGCCGCGCGCGGCGGCCGGGTCCTCCCGGACGGTGCGGTCCTTCGCCCGGCCGTTGACCGGCACGGGGTCGAGCACCGCCACCAGGTCGCCGTCGGCCTGCGCGACCGTCAGCGTGACGCCCCACGCGAGCGGCGTGCCGCCGTCCGGCTCGAGCTCCAGCGCGACCGCACCCG
>NZ_BCRB01000096.1 GCF_001552375.1 Cellulomonas iranensis NBRC 101100 = JCM 18110
GCCCGGCCGGTGCTGGATCGCACTCTCGCGGGAGGGGGAGGGGGAGGGGAGGGGTGGGGAGGGGTGCGAGCCCGACGTCCGGAGCCGCGACCTCAGCGGGTCGGGGCGGCCAGGCCCGTGCGGTACGCCCACACGACGGTCTGCAGGCGGTCGCGCGTGCCGAGCTTGGTCATCGCGCGGCCCAGGTGGGACTTCACGGTCGACTGCTCGACGAACAGCGCGTCGGCGATCTCGGCGTTCGACATGCCCTGCGCGAGCAGCCGCACGATGTCGGTCTCGCGCGGCGTCAGGAGGTCCGCCTCGGCGCCTGGCGGCGGTGCGGGGCGGCGGCGGGCGAACTCGGCGATGACGCGCCGTGTGACGGTCTGGTCGAGCATGCCGTCGCCGCGTGCGAGGCGGCGGATCGCGTCCGCGAGGTCGGCGGGGTCGGCGTCCTTGAGCACGAACCCGTCGGCGCCCGCCTCGAGCGCGCCGAACACGTACTCGTCGAGGTCGAACGTCGTCACGACGAGCACCGCGGGCAGGTCGCCCGTGCGGTCGGCGACGATCCGCCGCGTCGCGGTCAGGCCGTCGCCGCCGGGCATGCGCACGTCCATGCACACGACGTCGGGGCGCGTGCGGGCCACGACGTCGACGGCCTCGGGGCCGCTCGCCGCCTGCCCGACCACCTCGATGTCCCCGGCGTCCTCGAGCAGCACGCGGAACCCCGCGCGCACCACCGCCTGGTCGTCCACCAGCACGACGCGGATCACGCCGTCACCTCCGTCCCGTCGTGCGGTGCGGCCGGTCGGCCGCCCGGCAGGTCCTCGTGCGCGTCGGCCTCGACCGGGACGCGCGCGTGCACGCGCCAGCCGCCGTCGGGCGTCGGCCCGGCGTCGAGCGTGCCCCCGACGAGCGCGGCGCGTTCGCGCATGACCGCGAGCCCCGCGCCGCCGTGCTCGCCGCGCACGCCACGGCTCGCGGGTCCGTTCGTCACGTCCACCACGACGGCGCCCGGCGCGTGCTCGACCCGCACCCGCACGCGGGCGCCGGGTGCGTGCTGGCGCGCGTTCGTCACCGCCTGCTGCGCGATCCGGTAGAGCGACACGTCGCCCAGCGGTGCGAGCGGCGCGACGTCGCCGGCGACGACGAGCTCGACGTCGTCACCCAGGTCGCGGGCCTGCGCGACGAGGTCCGGCAGCGCCGCGAGCCCCGGCAGCGGTGCGGTGCCGTCGGGCGCGTCGTCGCCGCGCAGCAGCCCGACCACCTGCCGCAGGTTGTCGAGCGTCGCGCGGCCCTGGTCGCGCAGCCAGCGGGCGCCCTCGCGCGCCGCGTCGGGGTCGCGGTCGACGAGCCGCTCGACGGCCGCCGCCTGCACGACCATGCCCGACAGGTGGTGCGCCGCGACGTCGTGCAGCTCGCGCGCCAGCCGCGCGCGCTCGACCGCCACGGCCGCGTGCACGCGCGTGTCGCGGTCCCGCTCCGCCTGCTCGGCGCGCTCGCGCAGCAGCACGAGGTGCGCGCGCCGCGTCGCGACGTACACGCCGACCAGCGCCGACGCGAGCCACACCGCCAGCGACGTCGACACGTGCGTCGCGACGTCGAGCGCGGTGCCGCCGCGCACGAGCACGGCGACCGTCGCGAGCGCGGCCTCGGCGACGCCGGCCCCGGCGGCCAGGCGCAGGGCCCGCGCCGCCGGGAGCAGCGTGCCGACCGTTGCGGCGGCGACGAACGGCGCGAACGACCGCACCGACAGGTCGGGCGCCACCGCGACGAGCGCCACCTGCGTGGCGACGACGAGCGCGACGCACGCCGCGAGCCGCACGCGCCGCAGCACGAGGGCCGCGGACTGCGCGGCGATCAGCAGCAGCAGCGCGAGCCGCCGCGCGGGGGAGACCGCGAGCTCGTCGGGCAGCAGCCCGACGCTCGCGAGGCTCAGCAGCACCGCGACGACGGTGCACGTGACGGCCAGCAGCGCGTCGCGCGCCACGGGACCCCGCACCCCGCAGCGGTCCAGGAACGCGTCCCAGCGCGCGCCGGGCGCCGTGAGGTGCGTGGTCGCCATGGTCGTCATCCTCTCGTGCGGGGCCGGCGGCGGCAGGTCGCCGGCGGTCGGTCGTCAGTACGTCAGGTCCGGCGAGAGCAGGTGGACCTGCAGCGCGGCCCACGACGTCCCGACGAGCGCGGCGAGCACGACGGTCGCGGTGACCGTGCGCCACCACCCGGTGCGGGCCCGGGCCTCGGCGACCACGCGCCACGCGGCCGCGAGCACGCCCAGCACGCCCAGCGCGGTGAGCACCTGCAGCACGCGCAGCACCGCGTCCGGCACGGGCTGCAGGCCCACGAGCGTGAGCACGACCAGCACCCAGCCGGCCAGCGCGGCGAGCGTCGCGAGCGCCGCGAGCCGCGTCGTGAGGCGTGCGCGGCGGACGTCCGTCGGCGGCGTGGCCGACGCCCCGACCGGCGGCGTGGCCGACGCCCCGACGGGCTGCGCGCCGGACGTCGCCGCGGGCACCGCGCCCGTGGCCGTCACCGACCCGGCCGGCACCGCGGACCGGCGCGCCGCCCGGCGTCGGCGCACCCGGCGCACGACCGCGCCGACGGGCCACGCGAGCACCGTGAGCAGCAGCACGAGGGCTCCGACGGCCAGGACGGGCACGACCGCGGCGCGCGCGGGCGTCAGCGGCAGCAGCGTCATGGCGGAGTCGTGGCCGATCACCTCGACGCGGCCCGCGTCGTCGAGCCGCACGGCCAGGCGCCGGTCGGAGTCGACCTGGCGGAACACCCACGGCTCGACCTCCTCGTACACGGCAGGCGTGAGCTGCCCGGGGCCGGGTGTGAACAGCACGCGGTCGCCGTCGACGACCTGCGCGGCCGTCGGCTGCAGCACGCCCGTGGCGGTGAGGAACGTCGAGACGAACGCGCGGCCCGGCTCGTACCGCCCGGCCAGCGCCTGCGCGTGCGCGGCGCGCGTCGCGTCGTCGACCGTGCTCGCGGCCGGTGCCTCGTCGGCGGGGAAGTACCGGTCCGCGAAGCCCGCGAGCAGGTCCTCGCGCACCTGGTACGCGGCACCGCCGGCGCCCGTGCTGTTGAGCGACAGGTACAGGCCGGTGTCGTCGTCGGGCCACAGCTGCAGGTGCGAGTGGAACGCGGTCGTGTCGCCGCCGTGCCCCACGACGCGGTGGCCGTGGCGCGACTCGTCGAACCAGCCGAGGCCCATGCGCTCGCCCTCGGCCAGGGCGCCGAGCGTGTCCGCGCCGAGCGCGGGCTCCTGCATGAGCGCGCGCGTCGCGTCGGACAGCAGCGGCTCGCCCGTCGTCGGGTGGCCCAGGTGCGCGAGCATGAACCGCGCCATGTCGGTCGCGGGCGCGCTCAGCCCGCCCGCGGGCGGCTGGCCGACGACCTCGAAGCCCACGGGCGCGTCGTCGGACGTCGGGTAGCCCTGCGACACGCGGTCCGCGAGGTCCGCGGGCAGCGGCTGCGCGAACGTCGAGGACGTCATGCCCGCCGGTGCGAGCACGTGGTCGGCGACGTAGTCCTCGAACGGCTGCCCGCTCACGGCCTCGACGACGTACCCGGCCAGGGCGTTGCCGTAGTTCGAGTAGGCGGGCGTCGTGCCCGGCGCGTACACCTGCTGGGGCGGGTCGGTGACGAGCGACGCCCGCAGGTCGGGCACCGTGCCCTCGCCGCCGATGAGGCCCGTGAGCCGCTCCTCGAACCCGCCCGTGTGGGTCAGCAGGTCACGCAGCGTGACCGGCCGCTCGTACCCGAGGTCGAGGCCGGTGTACCGCTCGACGTCGGTGTCGAGGTCGACGCGGCCGTCCTCGACGAGCTGCATGACGGCCGTCGCGGTGACCATCTTCGACACCGAGCCGGGGCGGAACAGCGTGCGGTCGGGGTCGACGGGTGTGCCGGCGGCGACGTCGGCCTCGCCGAAGCCGCGGGCCGTGACGACCTCGCCGTCGTGCACCACGGCGACGGTCGCACCCGCGATGCGGCCCTCGGCGAGCGCGTCGGGCACGGTGGCGTCGAGCCACGCGTCGACGTCGGCGGTCGTGAGGCCCGCGGTCGACGCGGGCTGCGGGGTGCGCGGCTCGGGGACCTCGGGCGCGGCGCCGCACGCCGTGAGCAGGCCGAGGCCCGCGACGAGCGCGAGGGCGGGGGCGACGCGGCGCGCGAGCCGCCGACGGGTCGTGGCGTGCGGCGTCTCGGGCGCCGCGGGGGCGTGGGGCGGGTGGGGCAGCGCGCGGTCGGTGCGCGGTCCCGGCGGGGTGACGGGCATGGCTCCTCCTGCGCCGCGAGGGCCCGGACGTGTCCCGGGACGTGACCTCGTGGCCTGCGTCCAGGCTGGTCGCCGCGGGGTGCCCGGGTCTTCGGGCGCAGCGGGGAACCTCGCTTGCGACCTTCGGGGGAGACGACGGCGGCCGGCCCTCGCCGTGAGCGGGAGCCGGCCGTGCGTCGACGGGCGGGTGACGGTGCCGGGCGGCGGCCCGGCGCGGCGTCAGAACGCGCCGATCGGCGTGCCCTGCGCGTCGGCCTCGAGCGTGTACGAGCCGTAGGGGCCGCTGAGGTACACGCGGACCGTCACGGCGCGGTCCTCGTCGGACCCGATCCAGCCGGCGGCGATGTGCCCGCTCGTGATCTCGCCCGCCGGGATCCCCGACGCCTCGACGGCCTGCTCGTACAGCCCGGGCAGCGCCGACCAGTCCACCGCGGAGAGGTCGAACTCCTCGCTCGGGTCCGGCTGGATCGTCGCGGGACGCTCGCGGGTCGCGTTGCTCGCGACCGCCCACCACGTGTCGTACGCGGCGCGGCCGGGCGCGACCGGTGTGGTCACCCACACCTGGTCGTCGTACGCGAGGACCTCGGTGACCGTGGTCGTGCCGGCGGCGTCGGCGAACCGCTGCACCGCCTCCGCGACCCGGCCGGGCCCGCTGAGGTACGACGCGTCGCCGTGGCCGACGCCGCCCGAGCGCACGCCCAGCAGCACGTCGTCGCGCTGCTGCCACGTGGGCACCGCGACGCCGACGGCGGCGATCAGCAGGTACACGAGGAACCGCACGCCGCGGCCCTTGCGGCCGACCGGCAGGATCGGGCGCCTGCGGCCCGGCACGGGCTTGTCCGGGTCCCGCTCCCACAGGGGCGCGTCGGGCGTGGCGTGGATCCGCACGGGCGGCGCGGGCTCGTCGACGATCGCGACGTCGGGCGCGTCCTCGCCCACGCGGACGACCGCGAGCACCGTCCCAAGCAGGCGCCCCGGCATCTGCGCCGCGTCGATGAGCTCGCGCACGACCGTGCGGTACGGGCCGCGGTCGCGGGGGTCGACGAGCAGCTCGACGTCGTACTGCGGGACGTCGTTGATGACGGTGCCGGTGCGGCGCACGTCGAGGACCTTCGCACCCGCGAGGCGTCCCGCGGCGCGTGCGGCCTCCACCGCCTCGGCGTCCGGCGGCGCCATGCTCGCGAACGAGCGCGCGACGTTCACGAGCACGAGGCCGATGATCGTGATCGGCAGCGCGGCCATCCACACCCACGAGTACCGGTCGTCGCCGGTGGACCAGTGCAGGAGCGAGGCGCCGATGCCGGCACCGGCGACGAACGCGATGAGGAGACGGATCACGTACCGCACGGTAACAAGGGACGCCGCTGACCTGCTGTGATGCGGACGACACGTGACGTGCGGCGTCCCGGCGGCCCGCCCGCCGGAACGCCGCACGACGCCCCGGGCCGTCAGCCTCGCGGGTCGATGGGGAAGTTCTGGTCGAACACGTGGTCCGGGTCGTACGTGCGCTTGAGCGCGCGCAGCCGGTCGAGCGTGAGCGGCGGGAACGCGTCGAGCAGCCGCTCGGGCCGCGGGTCCGTCTCGAACGACAGGTACAGGCCGTCCATGTGCGGGTGCGCGAGGCGGTCCCACGCGTCGTCCAGGCCCGTGCGGGCCGACCGGCCGGCGAACGCCGTGACCGAGAACTGCTGGTGCCGGTGCGCGTACGCGGTCGCGTCGGGCGCGACGTCGTTGCCGGCGCCGCCCGTCGCGCGCAGCTGCACGAGCATCGTCTCGCCCGAGGCCAGCAGGCGCGCGAGGTCCGCCGCCGCGACGTCGGTCATCGCGGGCAGCAGCCCCGAGCGCGTGACGGGCGGCGCACCGCCGTCGTGGTGCCGCGCGACCGGCCCGACCACGCCCGCGTACGGCGTGAGCGTCGCGCGCTGGTCGAGCACCGGCCCCGCACCCAGCAGCTCCTCGAGCGCCGCGACCGCCGCGGTCGTGTCGTCGTCCGCCCACACGGTCATGGCCTGCGCCATCGGCGGCCGCCCGCCCCCGCCCGCCTGCACGTGCAGGAAGCTCGTGAGCTGCCGCGGCGCGTCCTGCACGGTGCGGCCCCAGCGGTCGAGCAGCGCGGCCGGGTCCGACGCGTCGAACGTCATGGTCGCGAAGACCACGTCGGGGTACTCGCGCGCCTCGACCTCGACCCACGTGACGACGCCCAGGTTGCCGCCCGCGCCGCGCAGGCCCCACAGCAGCTCGGGCTCGTGCTCGGCGTCCACGACGTGCACCGTGCCGTCCGCCGTGACGACCTCGGCCGCGACCACGTGGTCGACCGTCAGGCCGAACGACCGGCCCAGCAGCCCGATGCCCCCGGTCGTCGCGAGGCCGCCGACGCCGACGCCGCCGTGGTCGCCCGACGAGATCGCCCAGCCGTGCGGCGCGAGCGTCGCGGCGACCTTGCCCCAGGTCGCACCCGCGCCCAGCCGGACGCGTCGCGACGCCTCGTCGACGACCATGACCTCGTCGAGCGCGGCGACGTCGAGCAGCACGCCGCCGTCGTTGGTCGAGCGGCCCGAGATGCCGTGCCCGCCCGAGCGGACCGCGAGCGGGCCGCGCTGCTGCCGGGCCCAGCCCAGCGCGTCGACGACCTGCGGGGTCGTGCGGGGCAGCAGCACGACGCCGGGCGCGCCGCGGCGCATGTACGTCGAGCGCAGCGCGCCGTAGCCCCGGTCGCCGGGCTCGACCGCGCGCACGTCGGACGGGACCGTGTCGTACGCGATGCCGTCGACGCGCTTCGCGAGCGCCGCCGCGGGGCGGACCGCGCCCGTCACGGTGCCGGACGTCGCGCGCGCGGCGTCGACCTGGTCGCGGACCGCGGGCACGACCTGCTCGGCGAACGTCTGGAGGGTGCGCGGGTCGTCGGTGCCGAGCACGAACGTGCCGATGCCGTCCTCGAGCGCGTACCGCACGAGCGCGTCGACCCACTGCTCGGGCGGGCCGTCCAGGCCGTCGCCGGGCGTGGGGGAGAAGCGCCCGTTGACGTTGAGCAGGCGCCGGATCTCGCGCGGGTCGCGGCCCGCGGCCGTCGCGGCCTCGTCGACCGTCGCGTTGCCGCGCGCGAGGTCGCCGGGCTGCAGGTAGCCGAGGGACGGCAGCCAGCCGTCGGCCTTGCGGCCGACGAGTCGCAGCATGCGCGGCTTGTACGCACCGACCCAGATGCCGATGTCGTGCGCGGGCGCGGGGCCGCGCTTGGCGCCCGCGAGACGGTGGTGCTCCCCGCCGACGCGCAGCGCGCCGCGGCCGTCGGCGTCCCACAGCGCGCGGATGACGTCGATGGCCTCGTCGAGCGCGTCGACGGCCTGGCCGGGCGTGAGGCGCGGCGTGCCCATGGCCTCGATCGCGTCCCAGAACGCGCCCGCACCGAGCCCGAGCTCGACGCGCCCGCCCGAGAGCAGGTCGAGGCTCGCGGCGGCGCGCGCGAGCACGGCCGGCGGGCGCATCGGCACGTTGAGGACGTTGCCCGACAGGTGCACGCGCTCGGTGCGCGCGGCGACCCAGGACAGCAGGGTCCAGGTGTCGAGGAACGACGGCTGGTACGGGTGGTCCTGGAACGTCACGAGGTCGAGGCCGACCTCCTCGGTGAGCACCGCGAGCGCGACCGGGGTCTGCGGGTCGGCGTTCTGCGGCGTGAGGAACGTGCCGAACCGCAGCTCGTGCCCGTAGTCGGTCATGGTGACTGTCTCCCGTGGTCGTGTTCTGCACAGATCATATGCACGACAGACGATCTTGTGCGCCGCGCGTATGCTGCGGACGTGAGCACGCAGACGCCCGCCCGCGCCGCCGACGACCTCGGCTGGCAGCTCGGCGCGCTGCTGACCCGCTGGCGGTCGGCCGTCGGCGCCGTGCTCGACGGCATCCCCGCCGGTCCCCGGGGCTACCACCTGCTGCGCGTGGCCGTCGCGGCCGACGTGCCGCCGACGCAGGCCGCGCTCGCGTCCCACCTCGGCATCGACCGCACCGTCATGACGTACCTGCTCGACGACCTGTGCGACGCGGGCCTGGTCGAGCGCTGCCCCGACCCCGCGGACCGGCGCGTGCGCCGCATCGCCGCCACCGACGCCGGCCACGCCGCGCTCGCCGACGTCGAGGGTCGCATCGCCGCCGCCGAGGACGACGTGCTCCGCGCGCTGGCGCCGGCCGAGCGCACCGCGCTGCGCGGGCTGCTCGCGCGCGCCACGGGCCCGGCCCCCGACGGTCAGGACCTCTGCGCGGTCGTCACCCCCGCCTGACCGCCACCCCGGCCCGGCAGCCGGCCCACGACCGACCGTCACCGGCCGGCCGGCCACCACCTCGGGCCGGCCGCCGGACCACCCGACCCGCCGCTCCATCCTTGCCCTCCCCGCCCGAGCGCGGGGTTCTGCTGTTCCTGAGGGCCCGTGACCGGCAGAACTCCGCGTTCGCGGGCCGGAAGGGGGTCGCCCGGACTGGGAGTGCATCGCCGCGGACCGGTGTCGAGTGCGGGGTTCTGCGGTTGACGACGGCTCATGGCCGGCTGAACCCCGCGCTCGGCGGCGTGGGCGGTCTCGATGGCGGGGGTCGTCGACCCGGGTGGTGTCGAGTGCGGGGTTCTGCCGGTGGTCGAGCCTCATGGCCGGCCGAACTCCGCGTTCGGCCGCCGAACTCCGCGCTCGGCGACGGGGGTGTGGGGCGGCGGGAGCGCGGGGGGTCGTGGGAGCGGGGGACCGGGGGTCCCTGGATCGTCGTGGCCTTCTGCGGTCCGGCGGTCGCGCGCACGCTGGCGGGACGGCGCCACCGACCGGGTGGTGTGGGAACCCGAGGAGACCTCATGACCGACATCCGCATCGCCCTCGTCACGGGCGGCAACCGCGGGCTGGGACGCGCGGCGGTCGCGGCGCTCGCGGCCGACGGCCTCGACGTCGTGCTGACCTACCGGCGGCACGAGGACGAGGCGGCGGAGGTCGTCGCGCAGGTCGAGGCGCTGGGGCGGCGTGCGGTCGCGCTGCGGCTCGACACGGCCGACCTCGCCGACGTCGAGGGGTTCGCGGCTCGCCTCGTCGACGCGCTGCGCGGCACGTGGTCGCGGACGACGTTCGACGTTCTGGTCAACAACGCGGGCCACGCGGTGCCCACGCCCCTGGGCGGCACGACCGCGGACGACCTGCAGCGGCTGTTCGACGTGCACGTGCGCGGGGTCTTCCTGCTGACGCAGGCCCTCGCGCCGCTGCTGGCCGACGGCGGCCGCGTGGTCAACGTCTCGAGCGGGCTCGCGCGGTTCGTGCAGCCCGGCGACCACTCGGCGTACGGCGCGATGAAGGCCGCGGTCGAGGCGCTCACGCGGTACTGGGCCGTCGAGCTGGGCGGTCGCGGGGTCACCGTGAACGTCGTCGCGCCCGGGCCGGTGGCGACCGACTTCGGCGGCGGGGCGGTGCGCGACGCGGCGGGCCTGCGGGACGCGCTCGGCGCGCAGGCGGCGCTCGGGCGCGTCGGGGAGGCCGCGGACATCGGGCCCGTGGTCGCGGCGGTCGCGTCGCCGGCCCTGGGCTGGGTCACCGGGCAGCGGATCGAGGCGTCGGGCGGCACGCGACTGTGACGTCGCGGGCGTCGCGTGCCCGCCCCTTGTGCACCCGCCGGTTCTGTGGTTCATTAGTCGAGTAATGAACCACAGAACCGGCAGGGAGGGGCACCGTGTTCGACGGCCGTGACCCCGTGTACCTGCAGATCGCCGACCAGATCCGCCAGGACGTGCTCTCCGGCGCGCTGGCCGCGGAGGAGCAGGTCATGTCGACCACGCAGTACGCGACGACGTTCCGCATCAACCCCGCGACGGCCGCCAAGGCGTTCGCGCAGCTCGTCGACGAGGGCGTGCTCTACAAGCGGCGCGGCGTCGGCATGTTCGTCGCGCCCGGCGCCCGTGAGCGTCTCGTCGCCGACGCGCGCGAGTCGTTCTTCGCCGACACGGTCGACCCCGTCGCCGACGCCGCGCGCGTGCTCGGCATCGACGTCGAGGACGTCGTCGCCCGGCTGCGCACCCGCGCCGCGAGCGAGCCCGCCGCACCCGTCACGGCCCCGCCCGCCACCCCCGCCGCACCCGAGGAGGGCTCCCGATGACCGCGACCACCGCCGGCTGGGGCGTCGAGCTGCAGGGCGTGACGCAGCGCTTCGGCGACGTCGTCGCGCTCGACGACGTCAGCCTGACCGTCCGCCCCGGCACCATCACGGGCCTGCTGGGCCGCAACGGCTCGGGCAAGTCGACCCTCGGCTCGCTGCTGGCCGCGTTCCGCCGCCCCACCGCGGGGCGCGTGCTCGTCGACGGCGAGGAGCCGTGGGAGAACGAGCGCGTGGTCCCCGGCGTGTGCTTCGTGCGGGAGTCCGGCGACGTGCTGGACGACTTCTCGATCAAGGACAACCTCGCGTACGTCTCCGGCGCCCGCCCGACGTTCTCGCACGAGCTCGCGGGCGAGCTGCTCGACCTGTTCGAGCTCGACCCCAAGCGCAAGCCCGGCAAGTTCTCGCGCGGCAAGAAGTCCGCGTTCGGCATCGTCCTGGGCCTCGCGTCGCGTGCGCCGCTGACGATCCTCGACGAGGTCCACCTCGGTCTCGACGCGCCCAGCCGCTACGCGTTCTACGACGCGCTGCTCGCCGACTACGCCGCGCACCCGCGCACGATCGTGCTGTCGAGCCACCTCATCGGCGAGATCGAGCGCCTGGTCGAGGACGTCGTGGTGCTCGACCGCGGGCGCGTGCTCGTCGCGCAGGACGCCGAGACGCTGCGCGCCGAGGGCGTGTCCGTCACCGGCCCCGCCGCCGCGGTCGAGGCGTTCGTCGCCGGGCGCGAGGTCCTCGCGACGCAGCGGCTCGGCGGCACCACCCAGGCCACCGTGCGCGGCGGCGTCGCGGAGGGCGACGTGCGCCGCGCACGGCAGGACGGGCTCGAGCTCGGGCCCGTGCCGCTGCAGGACCTGTTCGTGCACCTCACCGACCCGCAGCGCGCCACGCACGTCGGGGGTGCCCGGTGACCGCCACGACCGCACCCGCCGTGGCCACCCGGGCGCCGGCCCGCACGTCCCCGACCCTGCACGTCGCGCGCCGCCAGGGCGTCGCCGCGCTGCGGCTCGCCGCGTGGTTCTGGCCGATCGCGCTGCTCGCGCTCGCCGCCGTGACGATCACGGCATGGGTGGTCGAGGGGCGGGTCGACGTGTCGATCGCCGTGCACGGCCGGCAGGCGCTCGTCTGGTTCCTGTTCTCGCAGGCCATCCAGGTCGCCGCGACGTACCCGCGCGTCCACGTCGCGGCCGGCATGACCCGGCGCAGCCTCGTGCGCGGGACGCTGCTGGCGTCGGGTGCCACGGGCCTCGCGTACGCGCTGGTGCTCACCGGCGTCGTGCTGGTCGAGCGGTGGCTGCACGGCCTCGCGGGCTGGGGCTCCGCACTCCGCGAGGTGCAGCTCGCCGGCGAGCGCGCCCCGCTGTGGGCGCTGCCCATCGACACCGTCGTCCTCACGCTGCTCGCGATCACCACGGGGCTGCTCGTCGGCATCACCTACCAGCGGTGGGGCGCCTGGGCCACGCTCACGCTGCCGCTGACCGTCGGCCCGCTGCTCGCGCTGCTGTTCCTCGGCATCGCCCCGACGGGTGACGTGCCCGGGCTGGGGGACGTCGCGCCGCGTGCGCTGGTCGGCCTCGCCGGCGGCGTCGGTGCCCTCGGCGTCCTCGTCGTCGCCGCCGCGTTCGCGGTGATCGCGCGGCGGCTGCCCCTGTCCGCGCAGGCCTGACGGCGACGAGCCCGGGAGACCCACGATGACCACCACCACCGCACCGACCCGGCCCCGCGACCCGGTGCTGCGCGCGGCCGCGCGGATGGCGCGGCTCAACCTCCGGCTGTTCGCGTGGTTCTGGGTGGTCGTCGTCACCGCCGTCGTCCTCGGCGTCGTCGTGCTCTGGCGCGTCAACGGGGAGGTGGGCACCGCGGTGTCGCTGTACACCCGGCAGGGCGTCGTGTGGTTCCCGTTCTCGCTCGCCGTGCTCGTGGTCGCCGCGCAGCTGCGCGTGCACGTCGCCGCCGGGCGGACCCGGCGCACGTTCGTCCGCGCGTCGCTGGCGGTCGCGGTCGGCACGGGGGTCGCGTACGCGGTGGTGCTGCAGCTGCTGGTGCTCGCGGAGCGCGCCGTGCACGACGCCGCCGGGTGGGGCTGGCGGATCGCGGACCCGATGCTCGCCGACGAGTCCTCGCCGGCCGGCGTGCTGCTGGCCGAGCTCGTCGTCTTCCTCGTCGCCGCGCAGGTGTCGGGCCTGCTGGTGGGCGTGGTCTACCAGCGGGCACCCGGCTGGTGGGGGACGCTCGCGCTGCCGCTCACGGTCGGGCCGCTGCTGGGCGTCGCCGCGCTGCTCGGCGGCACCGGCGGGGACGCGCACGTGGCCCGCACGTGGTCCGCCGCCGCGCCGCCGCTGCTCGGCGGGGCCGCGCTCGTCGTCGTCATGGCCGTGGCGTACGCCGCGGTCACCCGCACCGTCGAGATCCGCCAGCGCACGGCCTAGCCCCGCCCCGCCCCACCCCGCCCGCCCGCACGAGCACGACGTCACCACGGG
>NZ_BCRB01000097.1 GCF_001552375.1 Cellulomonas iranensis NBRC 101100 = JCM 18110
CCCCGCCGAGCCGGTCGGTCCGTTGCGGCTCGTGCACTACTTCGACGCGCGTCGGGGGCCGTTCCGGTCGCTCAGCGCGCTGCCGCCCGACGATGCGCGTCGCGTGACGCGCGAGCTCGCGGCGCGCGAGCCGGGGATGCTCGGCGAGCGCTCCGAGGCGTACGTCGACCGGCGGCGCGAGCTCGAGCGTCTCGCGCGCGCGGCCTTCGTCGCGCAGGGCGGGACGCCGCGCGCACCGTTCCCGCAGTACATGGTCGTCGAGCCGTGCGCGTGGCTGGCGGGCTGGTACGCGCGACCAGCCGCGGTGGAGTGCGGCAGCGACGCGTTCGAGCCGGGCGTGCTGTCGTTCACGTACGGCGACCTGTTCCCGACCTTCAGCCCGCACGTCCGTGACGGCCGCGAGTACCGGGGGCGCGTGTACACGCTCGACGGGATCCGCGAGCTGCTCGGGCGGATCGGGACGCCGCAGCGGTGGAACGCCGACGGCCGGCACGGTCCCGAGCGGTACGTCGAGGTGCAGGTATGGCAGGACGCGGCGACCGTGCTGTCGCGCACACGGCCGCTCGTCCCGGGCCCCGGGACGCCGTCGGGCGCCGCCACCTGACCGGGTCCGACGCGGCGCTCGCGCGCGGGATTGGTCGTGCGCGCGCCATCTGGCAGAATGGCCCGCTGTACTCGGCCCGTGCAGCCCCTCTACCTGCCCGGTGCCGCGTCCTCCGGCCTGACCGGCGCGCCCCACCCCACGGGCGGCACCGTGACGCCACCCCGCAGACATTCAGGAGAACACCACCTCGTGGCTACGAAGATCCGCCTCAAGCGCCTCGGCAAGATCCGCCAGCCGTACTACCGCATCGTCGTCGCCGACTCGCGCACCAAGCGCGACGGTCGCGTGATCGAGGAGATCGGCAAGTACCACCCCACCGAGGAGCCCTCGCTCATCGAGATCACCTCGGAGCGCGCGCAGTACTGGCTCGGCGTCGGCGCCCAGCCCACCGAGCAGGTCCTCGCGCTGCTCAAGGTCACCGGCGACTGGCAGAAGTTCAAGGGCCTGCCGGGTGCCGAGGGCACGCTGCGCACCAAGGCCGCCAAGGCCGACCCGAAGGCCGCCGTCGAGGCCGCCGCCGCCGACGCCGAGAAGGTCAAGGCCACGGCGTCCGAGAAGAAGGCCGCCGCCGCGACCGAGACCGCCGACGAGGCGGCTCCCGCCGAGGACGAGCAGGCCTGATGCTGGCCGACGCGCTCGAGCACCTGGTGCGGGGCATCGTCGACCACCCCGACGACGTGCGCGTGCGCTCGTCGTCGCTGCGACGCGGCGAGATGCTCGAGGTGCGCGTGCACCCCGAGGACCTCGGGCGCGTCATCGGCCGCTCGGGCCGCACGGCCCGCGCGCTGCGCACGGTCGTCGGCGCGCTGTCGACCGACGGTGCCGTGCGCGTCGACGTGGTCGACGTCGACCGGCGCTGACCAGGACACCCGACGGCCCGGTCCCTCGACGAGGGGCCGGGCCGTCGTCGTCCCCGACGACGCGTCGGGGGAGGGAGTGACGATGCTGCTGACCGTGGCACGGATCGGCCGCGCGCACGGGCTGCGCGGCGAGGTCGCGCTCGACGTGCGCACCGACGCGCCCGACGAGCGGTTCGTCGTCGGCGCGCGGTTCGTCACCGAGCCCGCGTCGGCGGGGCCGCTCGAGGTCGTGCGCGTGCGGACCGCGCAGGGCCGGTGGTACGTGACGTTCGCGCAGGCCGCCGACCGGACCGCGGTCGAGGCGCTGCGCGGCGTCGACCTCCTGGTCGACACCGACGAGGACGAGGACGACGAGGACGGCTGGTACCAGCACGAGCTCGTCGGCCTGCGCGTCGAGCACGTCGCCGACGGACGCGTGCTGGGCGAGGTCGTCGGCCTCGAGCACCTGCCGGCGCACGACCTGCTCGTCGTCCGCGAGCCCGACGGCGCGCGCACGCTCGTGCCGTTCGTCGAGGCCATCGTCCCGGTCGTGGACGTGCCCGGCGGCCGTGTCGTGCTCGACCCGCCCGGCGGGCTCCTGGCCGCCGACGCCGAGCACCTCGTCGTGAGCGACGAGACCCGCGGCGACGCGGTCGAGGGCTGAGCCGTGCGCGTCGACGTCGTCTCGATCTTCCCCGAGTACCTGGCCGCGCTCGACCTGTCGCTCGTCGGCAAGGCGCGCACGTCCGGCCTGCTCGACCTGCACGTGCACGACCTGCGCGACTGGACCGACGACCGGCACCGCACGGTCGACGACACGCCGTTCGGCGGCGGCGCGGGCATGGTCATGCGGCCCGACGTGTGGGGTCGGGCGCTCGACGACGTCATGACGCCCGACGCGCACCTCCTCGTGCCGTCGCCGGCCGGGCGGCCGTTCACGCAGCGGATGGCCGAGGAGCTCGCCGGCGAGCAGCAGCTCGTGGTCGCGTGCGGCCGCTACGAGGGCATCGACGCGCGCGTCGTGGAGCACTACGCGGGCCGGGGGCGCGTCACCGAGCTGTCGCTCGGCGACTACGTGCTCAACGGCGGCGAGGTCGCGGCGCTCGTCGTGGTCGAGGCCGTGGCGCGGCTGCTGCCGGGCGTGGTCGGCAACCCGGCGTCGCTCGTCGAGGAGTCCCACGGTGCGGCCGGGCTGCTGGAGTACCCCGTCTACACCAAGCCCGCGTCCTGGCTCGAGCACGACGTGCCCGACGTGCTGCTGTCGGGCCACCACGCGCGCATCGAGCGCTGGCGTCGCGACCAGGCGCTCGAGCGCACGGCGCGGCGCCGACCGGACCTGCTGACCGCGCTCGACCCCGCGACGCTCGACCGCCACGACCTCGAGGTGCTCGCCGCGTGCGGGTGGGTCGTGACGGACGGACGCTGGGAGCAGCACCCGTCCGACTGACGCCGCCGTTCCCGGCGGGCCCCTCCGCCGCGGATTCGGTCGCGCGGTCGCGTTGTGGCAGACTGTCTCCTCGGTGTGCGTCCGCCGCCTCTCTGCCGCAGGGGAGGGTGACAGCGACGCGCGGCCCGGGACGGCCACGGCCCCCGGTCCCACCGACCCAGACCCGAACCACGGGCGCGTGCCCTGCCCCGGCAGCGCGTGCGCCCGTCGATCACGCTCCTGACCTGCGGCAGGGCGGGGAAGCGACACGACATGCAGACGCTCGACGCGATCGACGCAGCATCGCTGCGCCAGGACGTCCCGGAGTTCCGCCCCGGCGACACGCTCAAGGTCAACGTGAAGGTCGTCGAGGGCAACCGCTCCCGCGTCCAGGCGTTCCAGGGTGTCGTCATCGCCCGTCAGGGCGCCGGCGTCCGCGAGACGTTCACGATCCGCAAGATCAGCTTCGGCGTCGGCGTCGAGCGCACGTTCCCCGTGCACTCGCCCTCGCTCGACTCGATCGAGGTCGTGACGCGCGGTGACGTCCGCCGCGCGAAGCTGTACTACCTGCGCGCCCTTCGCGGCAAGAAGGCGAAGATCAAGGAGAAGCGCGAGCAGGCTCCGGTCAAGAAGGCCTGAGCCCCGCGCTCCCGGCACGTCGCGACGGGCGGTCACCCCACGGGTGGCCGCCCGTCGTCGTCCCGGAGCGGCGTGACGCGGAACGGCGCGTCCAGGTCCCGCCCAGGTTCGGTCTCGCGGTCCGGGTCCGCGCCCACGGGATGTCCGGTCCGTGTCAGAGTGTGTCGGTGAGCCAGCCCCACGCCGAGGGGACGGGACCGACGCCGTCCTCGTCCCGCACGTCCCCCGAGCAGCACGACGTCCGTCCGTCGTGGGCGCCGACGAGCGCGGGCGCACCCGCGTCGCCCGCGGCGGCGGGCGGTCCGCGAGCAGAGGAGGAGACCGTGCCCCAGCGGCGCCGGCGCGACCGCGAGCCCCGACGGCGCAGCACGGCCTGGTCCTGGCTGCGCGAGACCGCGATCATCCTGGTCAGTGCGCTCGTGCTGTCGCTCGTGGTGAAGACGTTCCTCGTGCAGGCGTTCTTCATCCCGTCCCAGTCGATGCACGACACCCTCGTCGAGAACGACCGGATCCTCGTCAGCAAGCTCACGCCCGGGCCGTTCGACCTGCGGCGCGGCGACATCGTGGTCTTCAAGGACCCGGGCGGCTGGCTCACGCCCGAGGTGCAGAAGCCGCGCAGCGCGCTCGCCGAGGCCACCAACGAGGCGCTGACGTTCGTCGGGCTGCTCCCGCAGGACGCCGGCGAGCACCTCGTGAAGCGCGTGATCGGCCTGCCCGGCGACCACGTGGCGTGCGCCGGGCCCGGCCAGCCGGTGACGGTGAACGGCGTGCCGCTCGACGAGACGTACCTCGCGCCGGGTTCCCAGCCCAGCGAGATGGCGTTCGACGTCGTCGTGCCCGCGGACTCGCTGTGGCTCATGGGCGACAACCGGCAGCAGTCCGCGGACTCGCGTCGCAACATGGGGCGGCCCGGGGGCGGCTCGGTGCCGATGGAGAACGTCGTCGGCGTCGCGTTCGTCACCGTGTGGCCGCTCGACCGGTTCACGATCCTGAGCAACCCGTCCGACGTGTTCGCGAACGTGCCCGACGCCGGATGACCCAGGTCGACGTCGGGCGTGCGGTGCGGGCGCCGCGGCGTGCGGCGCCGCGCACGCCGCCGCACCTGCGGCACGAGCGGGCGCTGCTGCGCACGGGGCTGCGCTACGTCGCGGGGATGGACGAGGTCGGGCGCGGGTCGCTCGCCGGGCCCGTCTCGGTGGGCGTGGTCGTGGTCGACGCGGCGACGCGGTCCGCGCCGCGCGGCGTCGCGGACTCGAAGCTGCTGACGCCCGCCGCGCGCGAGGCGCTGCTGCCCGCGCTGGGCAGGTGGGGCGTCGCGCGCGCGGTCGGCCACGCGTCGCCCGACGAGATCGACGAGCGCGGGATCGTCGCGGCGCTGCGCCTCGCCGGCACGCGGGCCCTGCTGCGGGTGCTCGACGTCGTCGAACGGGTCGACGCCGTGGTGCTCGACGGCTCGCACGACTGGCTGACGCCGCCCGAGCCCGACCTGTTCGGCACGCAGGACGACCTGTTCGCCGAGCCGCGCGCGTTCGAGCCGCCGGCGGTGCACCTGAGGGTGAAGGCGGACCGCTCGTGCGCGAGCGTGGCCGCGGCGAGCGTCCTGGCCAAGTGCGAGCGCGACGCGTTGATGGTGCGGCACGCCGCCGCCCACCCCGCGTACCGCTGGGACGAGAACAAGGGGTACGCCGCGCCCGAGCACCTCGCGGCGCTGCGCGAGCACGGTCCGACGCCGCTGCACCGACGCTCGTGGCGGCTGCCTGCCGTGCAGGAGCGGCCGGTGGAGGCGAGCGGGCCCGGGTGGCACGCCGAGCCCCTGCTGCCCGACGGGGACCCCGCCGCGTCGTCGTGACCGTCCGATGGGGGATGATGGTCCGGTGAGCGCGGAGGACCTGGAGAACTACGAGACCGACATGGAGCTCGCGCTGTACCGCGAGTACCGCGACGTGGTCGGTCTGTTCGCGTACGTCGTCGAGACGGAGCGGCGGTTCTACCTCGCGAACCACGTGGACCTGCAGGTGCGGTCCGCGGCGGGCGAGGTGTACTTCGAGCTCACGCTGGTCGACGCGTGGGTCTGGGACGTGTACCGCTCGGCGCGGTTCGTGAAGTCCGTGCGCGTGGTGACGTTCAAGGACGTCAACGTCGAGGAGCTGGCGAAGGCCGAGCTCGATCTCGGGTCCGGGAGCGGCTTCCCCCGCTGACGCGCCCGCGAGGACGCCGAGCCATCCCCAGCCCCGGGCACCGCACGGCGTCGCACCGACGGTCGTCGACGTAGCCTCGGCACGCCGCCGCGTGGCGCAGTGTCGTCGCCGGAGGTGGTCGACGTGCGGGCGAAGGACGCGGTCGGGCGGTACGGCGAGGACGTGGCGGCGAGGTTCGTCACGCAGGCCGGGTGGACGGTGCTCGCGCGCAACTGGCGCTGCACGGAGGGTGAGCTCGACCTCGTCGCGCTCGACGGCGACGAGGTCGTCGCGGTCGAGGTGAAGACGCGACGCTCCACCGCCTACGGGCACCCCGCCGAGGCGGTGACGTTCCGCAAGCTGGCGCGCGTGCGACGCCTCACCGCGCGCTGGCTGCGCGAGCACGACGTGCGCGCCCGCTCGGTGCGCGTCGACGTGATCGCCGTCGTCGTGCCGCGCAGCGGTGCGGCGCAGGTCGAGCACCTCGTGGGGGTGGTCTGAGTGCTCGGTCGCACCAGCGCCGTCGCCCTCGTCGGGCTCACGGGGCACGTGGTGGACGTCGAGTCCCACCTCGCGCCGTCGCTGCCGGCGTTCACGCTCGTCGGGCTGCCCGACGCGTCGCTCGCCGAGGCGCGCGACCGCGTCCGCGCGGCCGTCACCTCGAGCGGACTCGCGTGGCCGAACCGCAGGATCACCGTCAACCTGTCACCCGCGACGCTGCCCAAGACGGGGTCCTCGTTCGACCTGGCCGTCGCGATCACCACGCTCGCCGGCGCCGGTCTCGTCGACGCCGCGTCGGTGGCGGGGTGGGTGCACCTCGGCGAGCTCGGCCTCGACGGTCGGCTGCGGCCCGTGCGGGGCGTGCTCCCGGCCGTCGCCGCGGCCGTCGCCGCCGGCCGGCCGCGGGTCGTCGTGCCGCGCGGCAACGCGGCCGAGGCGGAGCTCGTCCCGGGCGCCCGGGTCCGCGCGGCGGACAGCCTCGCGCAGGTCGCCGCGCACCACGGGGCCGACGTCGAGGTCCCGGAGGTCGAGGCGGTGCCCGACGTCCTGGCGGCGCTCGCGGACCGGGACGAGCCCGACCTCGTCGACGTGCTGGGCCAGCAGGAGGCCCGGTTCGGCCTGGAGGTCGCCGCGGCCGGGCACCACCACCTGCTCATGGTCGGCCCGCCCGGTGCCGGCAAGACCATGCTGGCGGCGCGGCTGCCGGGCCTCCTGCCCGACCTGGACGAGGACGACGCCGTCGAGGTCACGGCGGTGCACTCGGTCGCGGGGACGTTCGATCCCGGCCGGGGGCTCGTGCGTCGCCCGCCCTACGAGGACCCGCACCACACCGCGACGCCCGCGAGCATCGTGGGGGGCGGGTCGGGCATGCCGCGCCCGGGCGCCGCGTCTCGCGCGCACCGCGGCGTGCTGTTCCTCGACGAGGCGCCCGAGTTCACGTCCGCCGTGCTGCAGACGCTGCGGCAGCCGCTCGAGCAGGGCGAGCTCGTGCTGCACCGCTCCGCAGGCACGGCGCGGTACCCGGCGAGGTTCCAGCTGGTCCTCGCGGCCAACCCGTGCCCCTGCGGGCACGCCGTCGGCAAGGGGCTGGCCTGCACGTGCCGCCCGGAGCAGCGGCGCCGCTACTTCGGCAAGCTGTCGGGCCCGCTCCTCGACCGGGTCGACCTGCAGCTCGAGGTGCCGGCCGCCCGGTCGCTCGACGCCCCCGGTGAGGCGACCGCCGTCGTCGCTCGGCGCGTGCGCGCGGCGCGGGCCGCGCAGCGCGCGCGCTGGGCAGGCACGTCGTGGCGCTGCAACGGCGACGTGCCCGGGCGCGAGCTCCAGGCGCGGCTCGGCGCCGACCGTCGGCTCGTCGCCGACCTCGACCGCGCCGTCGACCGGGGCACGCTGAGCCTGCGCGGGGCCGACCGGGTGCTCCGCGTCGCGTGGACCGTCGCCGACCTCGCGGGGCGTGACGCGCCCGGGCGGCCCGACGTCGCCCAGGCGCTGCTGCTGCGGACCAGGGGGCACGGGGCGTGAGCGAGGGCGGGACGACGCCGGCGGCGTCCCGGGCGGACGGCGGCGCGGGGCGGCGGGCACGCGCCGTGTGGAGCGCGCTCGTGGAGCCCGGCGACGAGGTCGCCGGAGCGCTCGTCGCGGCGTGCGGTGCGGCACCCGCGCTGCACTGGGTCGACACGTCGATCCGCCGCGGGCACCCCGACTGGGACGCGCTCGAGGCGGCGGGCGGCGAGCTCGCGGCGCCCGTGCGACGCCGCGTCGCGCGCGCGGTCGAGCGGTGGTCCGCCCGTCGTGCCTCGGTGGACCCCGAGCGGGACCTCGCCGCCGCGCGACGGTGCGGCGCGCGACTCGTCACACCCGACGACGGCGACTGGCCGGCGGGCCTGGACGACCTCGGCGCGGCCTCGCCCCACGCCTTGTGGGTCCGGGGCGCCCTTCCTGCACGCGGTGCGCGCGCCGGGGCGACGGCCGCGGCGGACGACGCGTCGCGGGTCGTCGCGCTGGTGGGTGCGCGGGCCAGCACGTCGTACGGCGAGCGCGTGGCCGTCGACCTGGCCGCCGACCTGGTCCGCCGCGGCTGGTGGGTGGCGTCCGGCGGCGCCTACGGCATCGACGCGGCTGCCCACCGGGGCGCGCTCCTCGCGGGTGGCGGGACGGTCGCGGTCCTCGCCGGCGGCGTCGACCGCGCCTACCCCGTGGGCAACGCCCGGCTGCTCGAGGAGATCGTGGTGTCCGGCGGTGCGGTGGTCAGCGAGGTGCCGCCGGGTGCCGCGCCGACGCGCAGCAGGTTCCTGCAGCGCAACCGGCTCATCGCCGCGCTGTCGTGCGCGACGGTCGTGGTGGAGGCGGCCTGGCGCTCGGGCGCCGCGAGCACCGCGCACCACGCCGCCCGGCTGCTGCGGCCGGTCGGGGCCGTGCCCGGGGCCGTGACCTCCGCCGCGTCCGCGGGGTGCCACCGGCTCCTGCGCGACGGCGTGGCGGTGTGCGTCACCGACGCGGACGAGGTGGTCGAGCTCGCCGGCCCGACGCGGCACCTCGCCCCCGCGGTCGAGGACGAGGGGCCGGCGGGGGAGGTGGACGGTCTCGACCCCGTCGCGCGGCGCGTGCACGACGGCCTGTCCCGCCGTGCGCCGCGCGACGTGGACGTGATCGCCGCGCGGTCCGGCGTGTCCGTCGCCGAGGCGCGTGCCGCTCTCGGTCTCCTGGAGCTCGACGGCCGGGCGCGCCGTCTCGCCGCGGGGTGGGTCGTCGTCCCAGGTCATGAGTCGGGGAAGGGGTGAAATAGAACGGCGAACGGAGTAATCCCGACGCCGGATCGGACATTGGCCCCGAATTCGTGCGCGCATTCGACCTGGCGTCGAAATCGCCCCTTGTCGAACGGCGCGGGTCACGCCACCTTAGGGTCATGCACATGGCGAAGATCACGGCGGGAGACCCTCAGCGGGCTCTGCTGCGCAGTGACTTCGCCCTGCACCTGCACGCGCAGCGCGGCGTCTCCGCGAACACGGTGCGCGCGTACCTGGGTGACCTCGACCACCTCCTCGACCACGCGGCGCGGCACGGCGTGACGCAGCTCGCCGACGTCGACCTCGCGCTGCTGCGCGGGTGGCTCGCGGCCATGGTGCAGGACGGGCTCAGCAGGGCCACGCTGGCGCGACGCTCGGCGGCGGCCCGCACGTTCTTCACGTGGGCCACGCGCACCGGCCGCGTGCCGGTCGACCCGACGCTCCGTCTCGGCACGGCTCGTGCGGCGTCCGTGCTGCCCGCCGTCCTGGCCGTCGAGCCCGTCACGCGACTGCTCGACGCGGCGCGCGAACGGGCCGCGGACGCGGACCCGGTCCACCTGCGGGACTGGGCTGCTCTCGAGCTGCTCTACGCGACCGGCGCGCGCGTCGGCGAGCTCTGCGGGGCCGACGTCGACGACCTCGACCTCGGCCAGCTCACGCTGCGCGTGGTCGGCAAGGGCGACAAGGAGCGCGTCGTGCCGTTCGGTCGTCCCGCCGCGCGGGCCGTCGACGCCTGGCTCACGACCGGGCGGCCCCGCCTGGTCCGCGAGGGCTCCGGACCGGCGCTCCTCCTGGGGCGACGGGGTGGCCGCGCCGACCAGCGCCAGCTGCGCGCGGTCGTGCACGAGCTCGCCGCCGCGGTGGGCGTCGACGACGTCGCACCGCACGCGCTGCGGCACACGGCCGCGACGCACCTGCTCGAGGGGGGCTCCGACCTGCGCACCGTCCAGGAGATCCTCGGCCACGCCAGCCTGTCGACCACGCAGCGGTACACCCACGTCTCGGCCGAGCGGCTGCGCTCCGCCTTCCAGCTGGCCCACCCGCGGGCCTGACCACGATGCCCCCCGACCCCGTGCAGGGACCCCTCACCCTGCTCGCACCGCACCCCTCACGAACGGAGCCGACGATGACGGCACTGCAGGACGCCCTCGCCGGCGCCGGTACCGCCACGGTCGCACGCGCCTACGTCCCCGGGACGGCCCCCGCGGGGATCGTCCCCCAGCAGCGGTCCTCGGCCCCCGCGCGTGGGCTCGCGGCGGTGCCGCAGCGGGCCGACGCGGCGGACCTCGAGGTGCTGTGGGAGCGGTACACCACCACCCACTGCCCGCAGGCGCGCGAGCGGCTCATCCTGCACTTCGTCCCGCTGGTGACCGCCGTGGCCGGCCGCATCGGCATGCGGCTGCCGTCCACCGTCGAGCACGCCGACCTCGTGTCGTACGGCATGTTCGGGCTCATCGACGCCATCGAGAAGTACCGCACCGACCGTGCCGTGAAGTTCGAGTCGTACGCCTCCTCGCGCATCCGCGGCGCGATCATCGACGAGCTCCGGGCGATGGACTGGGTGCCGCGCTCCGTGCGGACCAAGGCGCGCGCCGTCGACCGCGCCTACGGCGAGCTCGAGGCCACCCTGCACCGCGCGCCGACCGAGGTCGAGGGCGCGGAGCGGCTCGAGATTCCGCTGCCCGAGCTGCGCGCGGTGTACTCCCAGCTCGCGTCCGTGAACATCGCGGCGCTCGACGAGCTGCTCGCCGGGAGCGACGACCGGCCCGGTGCCGCCACGCTGGCCGACACGCTCGGCGACCGCCGGGCCGAGGACCCGGCCGGCTCGGTCGAGGCGCAGGAGACGAAGTACCTGCTGTCGCGCGCGATCGAGTGCCTCGGCGAGCGCGAGCGCCTGGTCGTGGTGCTCTACTACTACGAGAGCATGACGCTCGCCGAGATCGGCCGCGTCCTCGGTGTCACCGAGTCGCGCATCTCGCAGATCCACACGGCCGCGATGACGCGGCTGCGCACGCGCCTGCTGGACGCCGAGCGCGCCTGAGCCGTCCGTCAGCCGGCCGGCGCCTCGAGCAGCACGACCGGACCGCGGCCCGGGAGCAGGTCCCACGGGTCGACGTACACGTCGCCCTCCCGCACGCCCCAGTGGACGCCGGGCCCGCCCTCGGTGCCGTGCGGGCTGCCCGCGACCACGCCCAGGGCGTCCCCGGCGAGCACGGCCTGCCCCACCGCGACCGTCGCCGACACGGGTTCCAGGCTGGAACGACGCCCGTCGGGGTGCAGGACCGTGACGACGCCGCGGTCGACGACCCGCCCCGCGAAGGTCACCACCCCGTCGGCCGGGGCGAGCACCGGAGCGCCCGCCGCCGCCGCGACGTCGACCCCGCGATGCCCGGGGAGCCACGGACGGGGCGGGGGCGCGAACGCGCGCACGACCACGGGTGCCTCGACCGGGGGTCGGTACGCGGCAGGTGGCGCGGGGGGCGGCGGCGCACCGCCGGCACCGGTGGCGAGCGCCAGGGCGACGTAGGCGCCGACCGTGGCGACGACGGCACCCGTCACCGCCCGTGCGGTGCGGCGGCGGGCGGGGGCGGCGGGCAGGGCGGCTGCTGGCATGCGGTGAGGTTCGCGGGGGCGCGGCGCCGGGCGCTGGCGTCGCGCGCGGTTCTGTGGGCAGCCGCAGCGTCGCGAGGGCTGGGGATGGTTCGCCGCAGCGCGCTGACTCGCGTGGGGGCGATCGCGTCCGCCCCCGGCGTGCCGGTGCGGAGCCGACGCGCTGGTCGGGTCCGACCGGCGCGTGGGCTAGACTTCTCGGGCGACCGGCACCTGCCGGTCGACTTCGCGTGCCACGACCCCGGTCGTCCACGTCGCCCCCCGCCCCGGCCCGCCGTCGGCAGGGGTGCCGGCGCGGCGGACGGGACGTCGTCCGCAGCGGTCCGGGCCCTCGCGCCCGGCGCGGGCGGCGTGCGGCACCAGGGGCACGGCCGACGGCCGCGCCGACAACCGAGACCGCGGGCCCGGGGGGTCCGCACGAGCGCGTGCGCCGCAGGGCGTGCGCCGGAAGGACGTGTCATGGCCGTCGTGACCATGCGCCAGCTGCTCGAGAGCGGTGTCCACTTCGGGCACCAGACCCGCCGCTGGAACCCCAAGATGAAGCGCTTCATCTTCACCGAGCGCAACGGCATCTACATCGTCGACCTCCAGCAGTCGCTGTCCTACATCGACCGGGCCTACGAGTTCGTCTCGCAGACGGTCGCCCACGGCGGCTCGATCCTGTTCGTCGGCACCAAGAAGCAGGCGCAGGAGCCCGTCGCCGAGCAGGCCGCGCGCGTCGGCATGCCCTACGTCAACCAGCGCTGGCTCGGCGGCATGCTCACCAACTTCTCGACGGTCCACAAGCGCCTGCAGCGCCTCAAGGAGCTCGAGCAGATCGACTTCGACGACGTCGCGGCCTCCGGCCTGACGAAGAAGGAGCTGCTCGTCCTGCGTCGCGAGAAGGACAAGCTCACGAAGACGCTCGGCGGCATCCGTGACATGGCCAAGGTCCCCTCGGCCGTGTGGATCGTCGACACCAACAAGGAGCACCTCGCGGTCGACGAGGCGCGCAAGCTCGGGATCCCGGTCGTCGCGATCCTCGACACCAACTGCGACCCCGACGTCGTCGACTACCCGATCCCGGGCAACGACGACGCCATCCGTGCCGTGCAGCTGCTGACCCGCGTGATCGCCGACGCGGTCGCCGACGGCACGCTCAAGCGCCACTCGGGCGGCGCGGCCGCGACGCAGGGCGCCGAGGCCGCGGCCGAGCCGCTCGCCGAGTGGGAGCGCGAGCTGCTCGCCGGCGCCGAGGCGGGCGCGCAGGACCCGGCGCTCGCG
>NZ_BCRB01000098.1 GCF_001552375.1 Cellulomonas iranensis NBRC 101100 = JCM 18110
GGTCGCGGCGGCGAGCGTCGCCGCGACGGCCCGCAGCTCGCGGGCCTCGCGCGCGGCGTCCGGGTCGCGCGCGAGCAGCGCCTCGACGGCCGCCCGCTCGTCGTCCGAGACCGCGTCGAGCGCCCACGCGCCGAGCAGGTCGCGCGTCGCGTCGTCGGTCGGTCGCTCGCTCACGCGACCACCCCCAGGCAGTCGCGCAGCCGCAGCAGGCCGTCGCGGATCCGGCTCTTGACCGTGGGCAGCGCGGCGTCGAGGCGCGCCGCGACCTCGCGGTAGCTCAGGCCCCCGTAGTAGGCGAGCTCGACCGCGGTGCGCTGCGTGTCCGTCAGGCCGCCGAGGCAGTGCCGCACCCGGGCCGCCTCGAGGTTGCCCTCGGCCTCCTCGGCGACCTCGTCGTACGGGCGCGGCACGTCGGCGTCCAGCGCCGCCTGGTCGCGCCGGCGCTGCGCCTGCACCGAGCGCACGCGGTCCACCGCGCGCCGGTGCGCGAGGGTCGCGGCCCACGTGCGGGCGGAGCCCTTGGCCGGCTCGAACCGCGCCGCGGTGCGCCACACCTCGACCATGACCTCCTGGGTCACCTCGGCGGCGTGGTGCGGGTCGCGCAGCACCGCGAGGGCCGTGCCGTGCACGACCGGCGACAGCGTGTCGTAGACGTGCACGAACGCGTCCTGGTCGCCCCCCGCGACGCGCAGGAGGTGCTCCTCGACCGAGCCGACCGCGGGTGGCGGGGTGGAAGGTGCAGGCACGGGCGCCAGTGTGCCCCACCCGGCCGGGCCCGGCGCGGCGGACGTGCGGCGGACGCAGCGCGCGCGGTGCGGACCGGGCCGGTGCGCGGGCGCCGCCCGGTGCCGGTGCACGCCCGGCACCGACGCGCACGGACGCCGCACGTCACCGGCGCGGCGCGTGCGCACCGCACCGCCGTCGCGGAGGTCCGTCGGGTGGGGGCCGGGCATCTTAGGGTCGCTCCTCGTCGCTCGCCTGTCGTGGAGGGTTCGGAGCCGACGGCCCGACGGATGGGCGGGCGTTCAGGCGACGGGTGCGACGCCGATCGCCCGTTCGACCGCACCGGGCGGCACGGGCGGCGGGGTGCCCCCGAACGACGGGCAGCGGTCGCGGAACGAGCACCAGTCGCACAGCCGCGACGTGCGCGGACGCCAGTCGCCGCTGCGCGCGGTGTCCTCGATGCCCGCCCAGATCGACCGCACGCGCGCCTCGAGCGTGTGCATCTCGGACTCGGTGGGCTCGTGGCTCACCACCACGCCGTCGCCCAGGTACGCGAGCTGCAGCCGCTTGGGCAGCACGCCGCGCGTGCGCCACACGACGTACGCGTAGAACCGCATCTGGAACAGCGCCGAGCTCTCGAAGCCCGGGCGCGGCGACCGACCGGTCTTGTAGTCGACGACGCGGACCCAGCCGTTCGGCGCGACGTCGACCCGGTCGACGACCCCGCGCAGCCGCGGCCCGTCCTCGAGGTCGTGGCGCACGTGCAGCTCCCGTGCCCGCGGCTCCAGGCGCGTCGGGTCCTCGAGCGTGAAGTACGTCTCCAGCAGGCGTCGTGCGCCCGCGAGGAACTCCTCGCGGGCGGCGTCGTCGGCGTGCAGCTCGCGGTAGCGCGGCTCCTCGTCGAGCAGCGCGTCCCAGCGCGCCGGGAGCGTCGCGCTCGCGGCCTCCAGGGTCCGCTCCGCCGCGGGCAGGTCGAACAGGTGCTCCAGCACGGCGTGCACGAGCGTGCCCCGCGCGGCGGCGGGCGACGCCGGCTCGGGCAGCCGGTCGACCACGCGGAACCGGAACAACAGCGGGCACTGCAGGAAGTCGTTCGCGCGCGACGGCGACAGCCCCGGCACGCGCGGCTCGGCAGCCGGGCCCGAGCCGTCCGTCGGCACAGGGTGCTGCGGCTCGGCGAGGTCGGTCGGGCGGTCGGTGTCCACGCTCACGCGACGAGGGTAGGCGCCGCCGCCCACAACGCCGCCAGGACGTCCCGCGCCAGGCCGCACGGGTCGCTCCTGCCGCACGGGTCGCACCGGTCGCGACCGCGGGCGCCGGACTACGGTCGTGGCGTGCCCACGACCGTAGGCTGGCGTGCGTGAACGCACCCCGGCACGACCGTCCCGCCGGCTGGCTGCTCGGCCACGTCGCGGGCGCGCCCGTCGTCGTCGCGCGCAGCTGGCCGCTCGCCGCCGTCGTCCTCACGTTCGTCTTCGCGCCCGCCGCGGCCACCTGGACCACCGGCGGCGGCGCGCTGCCCTACGTCGTGGCGTTCGCGTTCGTCGTGCTGCTCTTCGCGTCCGTGCTGGTGCACGAGCTCGCGCACGGGCTCGTCGGCAAGGCCCGCGGCGAGCAGCCCGACGCGTTCGTCCTCACGCTGTGGGGCGGGCACACCACGTTCCGCAGCGTCGCGGCCACGCCCGGCACGAGCGCGCTCGTCGCGGTCGTCGGGCCCGTCGCGAGCATCGCGCTCGCGGGCGCCTTCCTGCTCGTGTCGAACCACCTCGCACCCGCCGGGTCGCTGCTGCAGACCCTGCTGTGGGCCGGTGCCGCGGCCAACGGGTTCGTCGGGCTGTTCAACCTCGTGCCGGGCCTGCCGCTCGACGGCGGACGCGTGCTCGAGGCCGGCGTGTGGGCCGTCACGCGCGACCGGCACCGCGGCGCCGTGGTCGCGGGGTGGGCCGGTCGTGCCGTCGCGGTCGGGCTCGTGCTCGTCGTGCTGGGCCGCCCGTTCGTGCTCGGCCTGACGCCCGACCTCGTGACCGTCGCGTGGGCGGCGCTCATCGGCGCGTTCCTGTGGTCCGGCGCGACCGCGGCGATCCGGGGCGGACGCACCGGCAGGGTCGTGCAGACGCTCACGCTGCGGACCGTCGGGCGGCCCGCCGTCGTCGTCGGCGCGCAGGCGTCGCTCGCGCACGCCCGGGCGACCGCCGCCGCGGCGCAGGCCGCCGAGGTCGTCGTGCTCGCACCTGACGGCCGCCCCGCGGCGTACGTCGACACCGACGCGGCCGCGCGCGTGCCGGCCGAGCTGGCCGGCACGACGAACGTCGTCGCGGTCGCGACGCCGCTGCCCGTCGGCGCGACCGTCGACGGCGCGCTCGAGGGCGACGCGCTGCTGCGCGCGCTCAGCGACGCGTCGCGGCACGGGCCCGTGATCGCGGCCCTGGTCGACGGGCGCGTCGTCGCGCTGGTGCGCACGGCGGACGTCGTCGCGGCGCTGCGCGGCTGACGCCGCCCCTAGACTCGGCGCACGTGACCACCGACCAGACCGCGGACGACCGCGTGCCCGCCGCCGCACCGACCGGGGCGGACGTGCGCCGCGGCCCGTTCCGCGTCGGCGAGCGCGTCCAGCTGACCGACCCGCGCGGACGCCTGCACACCATCACGCTGCAGCCCGGGGCGACGTTCCACACGCACCGCGGCTACCTCCGCCACGACGAGCTCATCGGTGCGTCGCAGGGGGTCGTGGTCCAGAACACGTCGGGCATCGAGTACCTGGCGCTGCGGCCCCTGCTGTCCGACCACGTGCTGTCCATGCCGCGCGGCGCGGCGGTCGTCTACCCGAAGGACGCGGGCCAGATCGTCACGATGGGCGACGTGTTCCCCGGCGCGACGGTCGTCGAGGCGGGCGTCGGGTCGGGCGGTCTCACGCTGTCGCTGCTGCGGGCCGTCGGCGACGCGGGCCGGCTCGTGTCGATCGAGCGGCGCGAGGACTTCGCGGCGATCGCGCGCGGCAACGTCGAGCAGTTCTTCGGCGGCGAGCACCCCGCGTGGGACCTGCGGCTGGGCGACCTCGCCGACGAGCTGCCGCACGCCGCCGCACCCGGCACGGTCGACCGCGTCGTGCTCGACATGCTCGCGCCGTGGGAGAACCTCGACGCGGTCGCCACCGCGCTCGCACCCGGCGGCGTGCTGGTCTGCTACGTCGCGACGACGACCCAGCTGTCGCGCCTCACCGAGGACCTGCGCGCCGACGGTCGGTACACCGAGCCCGAGGCGTGGGAGTCGATGGTGCGCGGCTGGCACCTCGAGGGGCTCGCGGTCCGCCCGCAGCACCGCATGATCGGGCACACCGGCTTCCTCCTGACGACGCGTCGGCTGGCCGACGGCGTGCAGCCGCCGCAGCGCAAGCGCCGGCCCGCGAAGGGCTCGTACCCCGTGGCCCCCGACGGCACGCCCGCGCCGGACGCCGAGCTGTGGTCGCCCGAGGCGATGGGCGAGCGCGAGACGTCGGCCAAGAAGATCCGCCGCGTGCGCCGTGAGCTGCACGTCGCGCCCGACGACCTCGCCGCGCGCGAGGACGGCACGCCGCCCGAGGACGACTGAGCGCGTCCACGCCTCGGGACGGTCGCGAGACACGGGGTCGTCGCGGCGTCACCGTTGACACGGGCGGCTAGGGTCGACGGACCAGCAGGCACAGCGTGGTGCTCGGTGGACCGGAGGAAGGGCGCACCGCGACGCGGAACGGAGGCCGATCACCATGACGGAACCTGCTGCCGGCGGGCGTGACCTGCAACGCGAGCTCACGGTCCTCGCCGCCAAGAACGAGCGCCTGAGCGAGGCGCTCGTGGCCGCGCGCGAGCAGATCCTCGAGCTCAAGCGTCAGGTCGACGACCTCGCCAAGCCGCCCGGCACGTACGCGACGTTCCTGCGTGCGCGTGACGACGGCACGGTCGACATCGTCTCCGCGGGGCGCAAGATGCACGTCGGCGCGAGCCCCACGCTCGACGTGCACCGCCTGCGCCCCGGGCAGGAGGTCATGCTCAACGAGGCCCTCACGGTCGTCGAGGCCGGCGGCTACGAGCAGGTCGGCGAGCTCGTCACCGTCAAGGAGATGCTCGGCGAGGGCCGCGCGCTCGTGGTCGGCCGAGGCGACGAGGAGCGCGTCGTGCGGTTCGCCGGGCAGGTGGCGGACGCGGGCGTGCGCGTGGGCGACGCGCTCACGATCGACTCGCGCAGCGGCTTCGTGTTCGAGGTGATCCCGCGCGCCGAGGTCGAGGACCTCGTGCTCGAGGAGGTCCCCGACATCGACTACGGCGACATCGGCGGCCTCGGCCCGCAGATCGAGGCGATCCGCGACGCCGTCGAGCTGCCGTTCCTGCACCCCGAGCTGTTCCGCGAGCACGGGCTCAAGCCGCCCAAGGGCGTCCTGCTGTACGGCCCGCCGGGCTGCGGGAAGACGCTCATCGCCAAGGCGGTCGCGCACTCGCTCGCCGCGACCGCGGCTGCGGCCCGCGGCGAGGACGTGGCCGACGCGCGCTCGTACTTCCTCAACGTCAAGGGCCCCGAGCTGCTCAACAAGTACGTCGGCGAGACCGAGCGGCACATCCGTCTCATCTTCGCCCGCGCACGCGAGAAGGCGTCGCAGGGCCATCCCGTCGTGGTGTTCTTCGACGAGATGGAGTCGCTGTTCCGCACGCGTGGCACGGGCGTGTCGAGCGACGTCGAGACGACGATCGTGCCGCAGCTGCTCGCCGAGATCGACGGCGTCGAGCGGCTCGACAACGTCATCGTCATCGGCGCGTCGAACCGCGAGGACATGATCGACCCCGCGATCCTGCGGCCCGGGCGCCTGGACGTGAAGATCAAGATCGAGCGCCCCGACGCCGAGGGTGCGCGCGAGATCTTCGCGAAGTACCTCACGCCCGCGCTGCCGATCCACGCCGAGGACCTCGCCGAGCACGGCGGGTCGGCCGCCGCGGCCGTCGAGGCGATGATCGCGCGCGTCGTCGAGCGCATGTACTCCGAGGCCGACGAGAACCGGTTCCTCGAGGTCACGTACGCGAGCGGGGACAAGGAGGTCCTGTACTTCAAGGACTTCAACTCGGGCGCGATGATCCAGAACGTCGTCGACCGCGCCAAGAAGACCGCGATCAAGGACCTGCTGGCGACCGGTCAGCGCGGCATCCGGGTGGACCACCTGCTCGCGGCGTGCGTCGACGAGTTCAAGGAGAACGAGGACCTGCCCAACACCACGAACCCTGACGACTGGGCGCGCATCTCCGGCAAGAAGGGCGAGCGCATCGTCTTCATCCGGACCATCGTGCAGGGCAAGAAGGGCGTCGAGGCGTCGCGGACCATCGAGAACGTCACGAGCACCGGCCAGTACCTCTGACGGTCGCACCGCCGCCGCGCGCGGCGGCGGTGCGCGGGCCGCGGACGCGCGCCGCCGCCGTCGGCGTGCTCACCTAGGGTGGTCGGCGTGACCGTGCGCCGCGTGATGGGGATCGAGACCGAGTACGGCGTCCTGCAGCCGGGCAGGCCCATGGCCAACCCGATGCTGCTGTCGAGCCACGTCGTGGCCGTCCACGCCGCGGCGCGCGAGGCGGGCCGGGGACGCGCGCGGTGGGACTACGACGACGAGGACCCGCTGCACGACGCCCGCGGGTTCCACCTGCAGCGCGCGTCGGCGCACCCGTCGCTGCTCACCGACTCGCCGACCGTGCCCGCGCCCTCGGGCGACGCGCCGCAGGAGCTCCCGCGCTCCGACGTCGAGGAGTACGAGGACCCGGGTGCCGCGAACGTCATCCTCACCAACGGCGCGCGCCTGTACGTCGACCACGCCCACCCCGAGTACTCCTCGCCCGAGGTGACGAACCCCCTGGACGCGGTGCGCTGGGACCGCGCGGGGGAGCTCGTCATGCTCGACTCGGTCCGGATGCTCGCGAGCAACCCGGCGCTGCCCGACGTGTCGCTGTACAAGAACAACGTCGACGGCAAGGGCGCCACGTACGGGACGCACGAGAACTACCTCGTGGACCGCGCGGTGCCGTTCGGCGACCTCGTCGCGCGGCTCACGCCGTTCCTCGTGACCCGCCAGGTGTTCACGGGTGCCGGGCGCGTCGGGCTCGGTCAGCGCGGCGAGCACCCGGGCTTCCAGCTGTCCCAGCGCGCCGACTACATGGAGGCCGAGGTCGGCCTCGAGACGACCCTGCGCCGTCCGATCGTCAACACGCGCGACGAGCCGCACGCCGACCCGACGCGCTGGCGGCGCCTGCACGTCATCATCGGTGACGCGACCATGCTCGAGGTCGCGACCTACCTGCGCCTCGGGACGGCGGCGCTCGTGCTGTGGCTCGTCGAGCAGGCCGAGGCGGGGGTCCCCGCGGCGTGCCGTGCGGTGCGGGCGGTGGACCGGCTCGCGCTGCGCGACCCGGTCGGCGCCGTGCACGCCGTGAGCCACGACCTCACGCTGACCGAGCGCCTCGAGCTCGCGGACGGTCGACGGCTGACGGCGCTCGAGGTGCAGGGCGAGTACGTCGCCGCCGTGCGCGCCGCGCTCGACGGGACGGAGGGCGCGTCCGACGCCCAGACGCTCGACGTGCTGGACCGGTGGGAGTCGTTGCTGCACCGGCTCGCCGACGAGCCCGCGACGTGCGCGCGGGAGGTCGAGTGGGTCGCCAAGCTGCGGCTGCTCGACGGCATGCGCCGGCGCGACCACCTCGCGTGGGACCACCCGCGCCTGGCGGCCGTCGACCTGCAGTGGTCGGACGTGCGCCCCGAGCGCGGGCTGTACCACCGGCTGGTGGCGGCGGACGCCGTCGAGCGGCTGGTGACGCCCGAGCAGGTGCAGGACGCCGTGGTGCACGCCCCGCAGGACACGCGCGCGTACTTCCGCGGCGAGGCGGTCGCGCGGTACGGCACGCAGATCTCGGCGGCCAGCTGGGACTCGGTGGTGTTCGACGTGCCCGGGGCGCGGGCGCTGCAGCGCGTCCCCATGCGCGACCCGCTGCGGGGGACGCGGGCGCACGTGGGCGACCTGCTGGACACCAGCCCCGACGCCCGCGCGCTGCTGGCCGCCCTGGGCGGTTGAGTACGCGGCGCCGACCCCCGCTGCCCGGTCAGGCGTGCGGGGCGGTGCGGACCGCGGCAGCACGCTCGGGAGGACCGTGCCGGTGCGCCCGCACCGGGCGGACCGTGCGCGGCCCGTGCCCCGTGCGCGCGGTCAGCGCATGTCGCCGACGAAGCGCACGGCCTCCTTCGCCTCCCGGACGCGTCGTTCGTAGGTGAGGCCCAGCCCGAGCACGACCGCACCGCCGACGGCGAGGAGCACCCACCCGTCGACGTCGGCCAGCGCGCGCACCGTGAGTGGGCTGAGCACGACCGCGAGGGTCGTGAGCGTCGCGGCGACACCCAGCACGAACGGTGCCTGCCAGCGCTGCGCGGCGCCGACGGACGTCGCCGCCAGCGCCAGCGCCAGCAGGACCGCCAGGCGCACGGCCCCCGGGCCGGTGAGCCAGAGCGCGGCGAGCGGCGCGCCGACCGCGAGCGCGACGGGCGCGCCGAGGGCCGACCACGAGCCGGCGGCAGGCTGCTCGCGCAGGTGCCGGGCGCCGAGCGCGCACGCGAGCAGCCCGAGGACGGCCCACGGGAGGTCGACGGGCTCGGGTCCGCCGCGCAGCGCGACGGCGACCACGGTCGCGGTCGCGACCGCGAGGCCGAGCGTGACGTCGCCCCGGAACGGCCGCCACCACGCGAACGCGGCCGCGCCGGCGAGCAGGGCGAGCGCACGGACCGTCCCGAGCCCGGTCGCGTCGACGGCCAGCACGACGGGCAGCGCGAGGACCACGGTCAGCGCGGCGCGCGTCACGCGACGGTCCGGGACGGGCGACCACGCTCGCGCGGCGACCGCCACGACGACCGCCGTGAGGACCGCGACGAGCTCGACGCGCCACGGCGTCGCGGTGCCCGGTGCGACGGCGGCGGCGACGCCGGCGCACCAGGGGCCCGCGAGGGCGACGCCGGCGGCCGCGGCCGTGAGGGGGCGCCGCGCGTCGCGGTCGGTCGGGCCGCCCGAGGAGCGTCGGCGGCCGCCCGCGAGCCACGCGAGCCCGAGCAGCGTCGCGGTCACGCACGCCCAGAGCACGGGGCGCGCGTCGCCGGCACGGACGAGCACGAGGGGCACGAGCAACGCGGACCCCACCGTGAGCCACGGGCGCGGCGCTGCCGCGCGCCGTGCCGTGAGCGCGACCGTCGCGAGCACCAGCAGCGCGGCGAGGGTCGCCGGCACGTCCGCGGCCCCGCCCAGCTCGGCCGCGCGTGCGGGGTGGTGCGCGACGAGCACGACGGTGGCGACCGGGACGAGCGCGAGCGTCAGCGCGAGCCCGAGGTGCGCGAGCGGCGTCCCGGGGTGACCCGCGCCGCGCGCGCCGGGCGCGCGCAGCCGGTGCCCTGTCGCGCCGCCCAGGAGGGCCAGGGTCGCGGCGACGGCGGCGAGCGCCGTCACGCGGACGGCTGCCGCACCGCCCGCCGGCGCGGCGAGTGCGGCCACGAGCGTCGGCAGCGCGCCGACCGTCAGCAGGAGCCACGGGGTCCCGGTGTCGACGGCACGCCGGGACGCCGCGGTGCGGGCGCGCACCGCGCACGCGGCGAGCGCGACGGCCGCGGGCCACGTCCAGACCTCGACGAGCACGGTGCCGTCGGGCAGCTCCGGACCCGGGACCGCCCCGGGCAGCCCGATCGCGGCGGCCGTGGCGCGAGCCACGGGTCCGAGGACCACGAGCGCCCCACCGAGCCCGGCCAGCAGCTCGGCGGCCGCGGGGCGCCGGCGCAGCAGCAGCCCGGCGACGACCACGGCGGCCGCGAGCGCGGCCGCGAGCGTGGCGCGGTCGACGACCACGGGGCCGACGGCGAGCGCGCCCGGCAGCACCGACGTGGGCAGCGTCGCGACCGCGAGCCCCGCGGCGAGCAGCCGCGACGCGCGCGGGCGTGCGCGCACCAGGCGCCACGCCGCGACGGCCGCGACGACGAGACCGGGGACCGCCGTGTACGGCTCGACGACGCCGACCTCGCGCGTGCCCAGCAGCGACCACCAGGCACCGGTGCCGAGCGCGAGCGTGAGCCACCACCCCTGCGCGCGGCCGGGGGCGAGCGCCCAGGCGGCGGCGCACGCGGCGGCGACGACCAGTGCAGGCCCGGGTGCGCCGGTCGCGGCCGCGGCGCCCACGCCCGCGGCTGCGACGAGCCACCCGCTCACCTCGGCCGCGTACCGCGCGACGGGCGTGCCGGTGCGGGCCAGCAGCACCGCTGCGGCGGCGGTCAGGCCGCCGACCGCGACGGCCGCGAGAGCGGTCGCGTCGACGGGCGGCACGCCCGCCGACCGGTGCACGGTGAGGACCGCGAGCGCGAGCACGGGGGCGACCGCCGCGGAGCCGACGACCGCGTGGGGCGGCCCCCACCGCCGGGAGCCCGCGAGCAGCGCGACCACGAGCCCGGCGCACGTGGCGGCCGCCACGAGGGGCGCGGCGACCGCGAGCGCCGTCGCTCCGGGTGTCGTCGCGGCGTGGTGCGCCGCCGCGGCCCACGTCGCGGCGCCGGCGAGGGCGACGCCCGTCAGGGCGCAGTCCCGTTCCGCCGCCCCCGTGCGCCGCGCCCCGGCGCGCGCGAGGAGCGCGGCACCCACCGGGGCGACCGTCAGGGCGGCCGCCACGACGGCGGCCGCCCCGGCGGCGACGCCGGTGCACGTGCCGGCGACGAGCAGCAGCGTGGCCGCGACCAGGGTCGACGAGCCGGCCGAGCCGGGTGCGCGCGACCACCGACGGGCCAGCACCGCGAGGACCGTCGGCGCGACGAGCGCACCGGCGACCCACCCCGGCCCGGGCAGCGCCCCGAGGACGCCCAGCGTCCCGGCCAGCACGGCGCCGGCGCGTGCGGCGGTCGGGTGCAGGCGTCGCTCGCCGACGTGCAGCGCGGCGGTCGCCGCCGCCGCACCGAGCACGAGCACGAGGACGGACGCTGCGGGCGGCACGAGTCCCGAGGTCGTGACGGGCAGGGTGGCGATGACGAGCGCCGTCCCGCCGTGGGCGCACGTGCGCGCGAGCCGGCGGCCCTCGGGGCCGGTGCCGGTGCGGCGCGTCGTGAGCACTGCGAGCCCCACGGCGGCCGCGACGGCGAGCGTCGGGGCGAGCACGACGAGCGGCGCCGTGCCCGCGTCGGCGCCGAAGGCGAGCCGCGTCGCCGTCTGCGCGACGAGCGCGAGGACCGACCAGGTCGCGAGCGTCGCGGCGGTCACGAGCGCCGCCCCGGACGCCGCACGCACGTGGGCTGCGACGTCGGGAGCCCGGACGTCCCGGCGCGGGGTGGCGGTGGTCGACACCGTTCCGTGGGCAGTGGCGTCCGCGTCCACACCCGCCGGCGTGCCCGGCGAGCCCTTCCGGACGAGGAGGGCCGCCGCCACGGCGCACGCGGCGGCCGCGCCGGCCTGGGTGGCCACGAACGTCCCGGCGGCCGGCGCGACGAGCGTGGCGACCGCGCCGGCGCCGGTCAGCGTCAGCGTGCACCCGGCGGCACGGGTCCAGGCGAGCACCGTCCCGGGGCGGGGCGGGGCGGCCCCGGTCGCGGCACGGAGGTCGGTGAGCCCCTGCGCGACCAGGAGCGGCACCGTGCCCAGCAGCAGCGCCACCGACGGCCAGGCGCCGGACGGCAGCGTGACGAGCTGCGAGACGGCCGCCGTCGGGACCGCGACGCCGAGTGTGAGCGCCGCGAGCGTGCGCAGGACCAGCGTCTCGGCGCGTCCGGACGCCCAGGGCCCGGTCGCCCGCACGAGCGTCGTGGCCGACGCCGCGAGCAGGAGCGCGACGACGCCGTCCGGGCGGGGGACCACCGGGAGCCAGGCGAGCGGCGCCAGCGGCAGCAGGACCGCGCCCGCGACGGACCCGACGCGCAGGCGTGACCGTCGGCCCCATGCCGTGAGGAGCAGTGCGCTCACCAGCAGCGACACCGCGGCCTGGGCCGTGCCGTCGCCCGGGGCGACGGCACCGGTCGCCCGCAGCGCCCACGCGTCGAGCAGCAGCAGCACCACCGCGACCGCGCCGACCGCCTCGGCGCCCTGCCGCAGGCCGCGGGCGCGCAGCCACGACGCGAGCGCGAAGACCACGAGCGTGCCGACGGCGACGACGGCCGCGCGGCCGCGCAGCCCCATGACGTCCCACGCGAAGACGAGGAACGTGATGCTCGCGGCCGCGAGCAGCGACGCGCCCACCACCTGCAGGACGGTCTGCACGCGCCAGGGGCGGCGCGCGGGCGCGGCCGGCGCCGGGACGCTCGGGCGCGCCGGGGGAGCGGCGGCGGGGGCGGCGACGTGCGGGGC
>NZ_BCRB01000099.1 GCF_001552375.1 Cellulomonas iranensis NBRC 101100 = JCM 18110
CCGAAGGGCGGGGCTGGATCGCACTCTCACGGCTGTCCGGGCGGGGCGCCGCGCGGTGGCGCACGCACGAGAGGGCGATCCGGCACCGGTCGTGGTGCTGGATCGCCCTCTCACGCCAGGGGTGTCGCGGCGTCAGGCGCGCGTGATCCCGAAGCGGCGCTCCGCGAGGACCTCGGCGATCTGGACCGCGTTGAGCGCGGCGCCCTTGCGCAGGTTGTCGTTGCTGATGAACAGCGCGAGGCCGCGGCCCTCGGGCGCGCCCTCGTCCTGACGGATGCGGCCGACGAACGACGGGTCCTGACCGGCCGCGACGAGCGGCGTCGGGACGTCCGCGAGCTGCACGCCCGGGGCCGTCGACAGCAGCTCGGTCGCGCGCTCAACCGTGATCTCGCGCTCGAACTCGGCGTTGACGCTCAGCGAGTGCCCCGTGAAGACCGGCACGCGCACGCACGTGCCCGAGACCAGCAGGTCGGGGACGTCGAGGATCTTGCGCGACTCGTGGCGGAGCTTCTGCTCCTCGTCGGTCTCGTGCAGGCCGTCGTCGACGATCGACCCCGCGAGCGGGATGACGTCGAACGCGATCGGCGCGACGTACTTCTCCGGGGAGGGGAACGCGACGGCGCCGCCGTCGTGCACGAGCGCGAGCGTGTCCTGCTCGACCGCGGCACGCACCTGCGAGTCGAGCTCCTGCGCGCCCGCGAGGCCCGAGCCGGACACGGCCTGGTACGTCGACACGATCAGCCGGCGCAGGCCGGCCTCCTCGTGCAGCACCTTGAGCACGGGCATCGCGGCCATGGTCGTGCAGTTGGGGTTCGCGACGATCCCGATCTCGATCTCGTCGAGCGCGTCGGGGTTCACCTCGGACACCACGAGCGGCACGCGCGGGTCGCGGCGCCACGCCGAGGAGTTGTCGACGACGATCGCGCCGGCCGCGGCGAACCGCGGCGCGTGCTCCTTCGATGTGCCGCCACCGGCGGAGAACAGCGCGAGGTCGATGCCCGTGAGGTCGGCGGTCGCGACGTCCTCGACGACGACGTCGTCACCGCGCCACGGCAGCGTCGTGCCCGCCGAGCGCGCGGAGGCGAAGTAGCGCACCGACGCGACCGGGAAGTCGCGCTCGTCCAGCAGGCGGCGCATGACCGCGCCGACCTGGCCCGTCGCCCCGACGACGGCGATCCTCAGTCCCTCGGCCACGTCAGCGCCCCGTCCCGCCGTACACGACGGCCTCGGTCTCGGTGTCGTCCAGGTCGAACGCCGTGTGGACGGCGCGCACGGCGTCGTCCAGCTGGTCGGCGCGCGTGACGACGGAGATGCGGATCTCCGACGTCGAGATCATCTCGATGTTGACGTTCGCCTCCGACAGCGCGGCGAACAGCTTGGCGGACACGCCCGGGTGCGAGCGCATGCCCGCGCCGACGAGCGAGAGCTTGCCGATCGTGTCGTCGTACTGCAGCGACTCGAAGCCGATCGACGGCTGGTCGGCCGTCAGGGCGGCCGTGGCCGTGGCGCCGTCCGTGGCGGGCAGCGTGAACGAGATGTCCGTCAGGCCCGTCGCGGCCGCGGACACGTTCTGCACGATCATGTCGATGTTGACGCCGGCCTCGGCGACGATCTCGAAGAGCCGCGCGGCCTTGCCGGGCACGTCCGGGACGCCGACGACCGTGATCTTGGCCTCGCTGCGGTCGTGCGCGACGCCCGAGATGATCGGCTGCTCCATGCTGGGGTCCTCCTGGTCGGTGACGAGCGTGCCGGTGTGCGTCGAGAACGAGGACCGCACGTGGACGGGCACCTCGTAGCGGCGGGCGTACTCCACGCAGCGCAGACCGAGCACCTTGGCGCCGCTGGCGGCCATCTCGAGCATCGCGTCGTACCCGATGCGGCCGATCTTGCGCGCGGTCGGGACGATGCGGGGGTCGGCGGTGAACACGCCGTCGACGTCGGTGAAGATCTCGCAGACGTCGGCCTTGAGCGACGCCGCGAGCGCGACCGCCGTGGTGTCCGAGCCGCCGCGGCCCAGCGTCGTCACGTCGTTGGTCGACGGGTTGACGCCCTGGAAGCCCGCGACGATCGCGACCTCGCCGCGCGCGATCGTGTCCTTGATGCGGCTGGGCGACACGTCGATGATGCGCGCCTTGCCGTAGACCTCGTCGGTGATGACGCCGGCCTGCTGGCCGGTGAAGGACTTGGCCTCGACGCCGAGCGTGTTGATCGCCATCGCGAGCAGCGACATCGAGATGCGCTCGCCCGCGGTCAGCAGGATGTCCATCTCCCGCACCGGCGGCAGCGGCGTGACCTCCTGCGCGAGGTCGATGAGCTCGTCGGTGGTGTCGCCCATGGCCGAGACGACGACGACGACGTCGTGCCCGGCCTTCTTCGTCTCCACGACCCGCTTCGCGACGCGCTTGATGCTGGCGGCGTCGGCGACGGACGAGCCGCCGAACTTCTGCACGATGAGGGCCACGGGTCTGGACGCTTCCGGGAGACGGGCAGGACCCCGCGAGTGTAGGCCGGGCCCAGGATGCGGACGGGCACGGTTTCGCATGCCGGACGATGTGCGACCGCGCGCCCCCGCAGGCCCGAGCGGACGACTCAGGTGCGCGCGCGCAGGCGCGCACCGAGCAGGTAGAGCTCGCAGCCGAGGCACAGCCCGAACGCCGCGTTGAGGAACGCGGCCACCAGCGCCAGCGCGGCGGCCACCGGCACGGCCGCGGCCACCCCGAGCAGCGCGAGCAGCACCCCGAGGCCCGTGATGACCAGGCCGACGAGCTGCGCGAACCGCGGCGGGCGCGGGTCCTCCAGCTCCGTCGGCGGCACCAGCCGAGGGCGCACGACGTGCGCGAACACCCACGCCTGCCACGTGCCGCCGACGCCGCGCGCGGCGCCGGTCGCGAAGCCCGCGGCGACGACCGCGAGCAGCAGGGTCGCGGGCAGGCCGCCGCCCAGCAGCAGGACGACGACCAGCAGCACGGCGGTGAGGGCGGCCCCCACGCGCGGACCTCGCGGGTCGATCCCACCGGGCGCGGGAGCGGGAGCGGTGGGGACGGACGGCGTGGGACGGGACGAGGTCATCGGTGCTCCTGGTGCGTCGCGGGACGGTGTGCGGCAGGGCCCCGGCGGGGCCGCGGCCGACGTCCGGGCGACGTCAGCGGGCAGCGGCGTCCCGGCGGGGCCGCGGACAGGACGCGAGCGCGGCGAGCGCCTGCGCGCGGTCGGTCGCACCGGACATGCGCCCGACGACGGCGCCGTCCGGCCCCAGGACGAGGGTCGTCGGCGTCCGCAGGACGCCGAACCGCTCGACGAGGTCGAGCCGCTGCGCCGCGTCGAGCTCGACGTGGACGACGCCCGGCTCGGTCGCCGCCACGGCGCTGAGCACGCGGTGCGTGCTGCGGCACGCGGCGCACACCTCGCTGGAGAGCTGCACGAACGTCGCGCGCTCCCCCGGCGTGACGCCCAGGTCCTCGGCGCCCAGGCGCGCGTCCCGGGCGTCGTCGGCCGCGGACCCCGACCCACCCGACGCGCGGAACCGACCGTTGCGAGCCCGCCACACCAGGCCGATCACGGACGCGAGCGCCAGGACGGCGAGCACGAGGACGGGACCGCGCACAGCGTCCTCCTCACCCCGCCGACGGCACGGACGCCACCGGACCCGGGCACGATAACCCGACCGAACCGGTCTGCTCAACGCCCGTCCGCGGCACCACCATCGACGGACCCGCGCCCTGCACCCGTCCGCCCCGGGGTGGACGCGCGCGCCACCCGGGGCGTCCTAGCGTGACGTCATGCCTGGTGAGACGCCTCCCACCCCCGCGCCGTCGGTCGGCATCGAGGTCAGCGGCCTGCGCCGCGCGTTCGGTGCCGTCAAGGCCCTCGACGGCGTCGACCTGGTCGCCCGTGCCGGTGCCGTGACCGCGCTGGTCGGGCCCAACGGCTCGGGCAAGACCACCCTCCTGCTGGTCCTCGCCGGCCTGCTCGTCCCGGACGCCGGGCACGTGCGGGTCGCGGGCCACGACCCCGTGACGCAGAGCGCCGCGGCCCGCGCCCGCACGGGGTGGATGCCCGACGCGTTCGGCACGTGGGACTCCCTCACGGCGCGCGAGGTGCTGACGACGTTCGCCGCGGCGTACCGCGTCGACCGGGCCGTCGCCGGCGCGCGCGTCGACGAGCTGCTCGCGACCGTGCACCTCGACGAGTACGCCGACCAGCCCGCCGCGGTGCTCTCGCGCGGGCAGAAGCAGCGCCTCGGGCTGGCGCGCGCGCTCGTGCACGACCCGCAGGTGCTGCTGCTCGACGAGCCCGCCAGCGGCCTCGACCCGCGCTCGCGCGTCGACCTGCGCCTGCTGCTGCGCCGGCTCGCCGACGAGGGCCGCACGGTGCTCGTGTCGTCGCACGTGCTGTCCGAGCTCGACGAGATGGCCGACGACGCCGTGTTCCTGTCGCGCGGCCGCACGGTCGTGGGACGCCCCGGCGGCGACGCCGCGACCGGCCTGCGCACGTGGCACGTGCGCGCGCTGGACCTGGGCGCGCTCACGACGTGGCTCGAGTCGGCGGACGTGCCATGGCGGCCCGACGAGCGCGCGCTCGGCGCGGCACCCGGCGGCACCGTCACGGGCGGCGTGCTCGTCGACGTCGCGGGCGAGACCGCCGCCGCGGCGCTGCTGCGGGACGCGGTGACCGCGGGCGTGCCCGTCGTGTCGTCGGCGCCCGCCGGCAGCGCGCTCGAGCAGGCGTACCTGGCCCTGGAGGAGGAGCGGCGATGACCGTGCAGACCCCGGCCCCCGCGGCCGCGACCCCGCCCGCCGCCCCGCCCGCCGTGGGCACCTGGACGCTCACGTGGCACGGCGTGCGGACCGTCGCCGCGCTCGAGCTGCGCCAGCGCGTGCGGTCCTCGCGGTGGAAGGTCGCGCTCCTCGTGTGGTTCGCGGTCGTCGCCGCGATCACGCTGCTCGCGGGCGGCGTGCTGCTGTTCGTCGACGAGGGCTCCCGCGACACGCAGAGCCGTGGGGTCGTGCTCGGCGCGGTCGTCACCGTGCTCGTGCTCGGGCTCGGCCTGCTGGTCACGCCGACGCTCACGTCGACGGCCGTCAACGGCGACCGCGGCGCGGGCACGCTCGCGACGCTGCAGGTCACGCTGCTGTCCCCGGTCGAGATCGCGCTCGGCAAGCTGCTCGCCGCGTGGGCGTCGGCGTGCGCGTTCCTCGTCGTGAGCCTGCCGTTCTACGTGATCGCGCTGCTCATGGGCGGCGTGCCCGTCTGGACGCTGCCGCGCGTGCTGCTGCTGACGGCGCTGCTGCTCGCGGCCGTGTGCGGCATCGGCCTGGGCTGGTCGGCGCGCGCCGCGCGCCCCGCCGGGTCGACCGTGCTGACGTTCGTCACCGTGGCCGCCCTCACGGTGTTCTCGCCCGTGTTCTTCGGGCTCACGTTCCCGTTCCTGTCGAGCACGCAGGAGGTCCAGGTCTACGGCGTGCCCGACGAGTACTGGGCGTCGCTCGACGACGAGGACCTCGCGTCGTCCACGCCGCCCGCACCCACGTGCGAGGTGTTCACCGCCCAGCGGACCGTCGCGCACACCGAGGGCACGTGGTGGCTGCTCGCGATCAACCCGTTCGTGATCGTCGCCGACGGCGCGCTGCCCGGCACGTCCGTCGGTTCCGGGTCGGTCGTCGACGAGGTGCGCAGCAGCACGCAGGGCGTGCGCGACCTGCGCCTGGGCGAGCCCGACGTGCGCGACGAGTGCGGCGACTGGGGTGGCGACGGCGCACCCCTGCCACGCGACCACGCCGGCCCGGTCTGGCCCTACGGACTGGCCGCGAACCTGCTGCTGGGCGGGCTCGGCTTCGTCACGGCGGTGCGGCGGCTGCGCATCCCGCAGCGCACGCTGCCGCGCGGCACGCGCGTGGCCTGACGGCGTCGGGCCCGGCGGGGTCACGCCGGTCGGGTCGCGCCCGGCCGGCCGACGCGCCCGGGTCAGGGCTGCAGCGCGTCGTACTCCGCCTCGGCCGCGACGTCGTCCGCGACGTCGAGCCGCACGTGGGCCAGGATCGTCTGGATCGCGCGCAGCGTCGACGCCGCGCGCTCGCCCCAGTCGGACAGGTAGCTGAACTGCCACCACCACAGGGCCTCGAGCACGTGGCCGCGCTCGTGGTGCGCGAGACCCTGCGTGAGCGCCCCGACGATCGCCACGAGGTCGCCCGAGATCGTCGACTCCTCGACCTCCGGGCCGAGCAGCGGGTCGACGACCTCGACGTACTCGTCGATGCCCTCGAGCAGGTTCGCGAGGCTGGTGCGCAGCGGCTCGAGGTCCGCGTCGGGCCCGACGTCGGGCTCGAACCGCGACGTCGGGACGACGTCGGTCGTCGCACCCAGCCGCGCACCCGCCGCGAGCAGGTCGGACAGCGCGAGCAGCAGCAGCGGCAGCGACGCCTCGGGCGCCGAGCCCGCCGCGACCTCCGTCACGGTGGTGAGGAACCCGCGGGACTCGCCGGCGACGGCCTCCCCGATCTCGCGCAGGTCCGCGTCCGCCACGGGTCGCTCGTCGGTCGTCATGGTGTCCCCTCCGTCGTCGTCGACGTCACGCGCTGAGCCGGCGACGGCCCTCGAACGCGCGGCCGAGCGTCACCTCGTCCGCGTACTCCAGGTCGCCGCCCACGGGCAGGCCGGACGCGAGCCGGCTGACCGTGAGACCCATCGGCACGAGCAGCCGCGCCAGGTAGGTCGCGGTTGCCTCGCCCTCGACGTTCGGGTCGGTGGCGAGGATGACCTCGGTGACCGTGCCGTCGGCCAGGCGGGTCATCAGCTGGGCGATACGAAGGTCGTCCGGGCCGACGCCCGCGATCGGGTTGATGGCGCCGCCGAGCACGTGGTACCTGCCGCGGAACTCCCGCGTGCGCTCGATCGCGACGACGTCCTTGGCCTCCTCGACCACGCAGATCGTGGTGGGCAGCCGGCGCGGGTCGCGGCAGATGCGGCACTGCGGCTCCTGCGCGACGTTGCCGCAGATCTCGCAGAACTGCACGCGCGCCTTGACCTCGGTCAGCGCGTCCGCGAGCCGACGCACGTCGGCCGGGTCGGCCGCCAGGATGTGGAACGCGATGCGCTGGGCGCTCTTGGGGCCGACCCCGGGCAGCCGCCCGAGCTCGTCGACCAGGTCCTGGATCGCGCCCTCGTACACCCCGCCAGCGTAGTTCCCCCGCCGCGGGCCGCCCGCCACCCCTCCCGACCCGACCCGCCGCACTCTTCTGCCCCAGCCGCGCGCACTGGTCACACGAGTGACCGTCTGCCGACCTCCGATCGGAAGACGTGACCAGTTGCCACCGCCGCGGTCACACCCCCACAGGGCCCCACCGGCCGCGCGACCGGGCCGACCGGCCAGGTCGCCGGGTGAGTCCGACGTCCGAGGCGAGAACCGCATCCGCTCGACGGCGCGAACTGGTCACAGAAGCGACCAGCTCAAGCGCACCTGCGGGGATCCCTGACCAGTTGACGGCGGGTCGGAGACCACCAGGGGTGCACCAGCCAGATCCGCGACCACCAGCAGACGCACCAGCCGGCGTCAGGGGCGGTCGGCGGGCAGGTGCAGACGGACGACCGTGCCGTGGCCGACGCGTGAGCGGAGCGTCGCGCGGCCGCCGTGCCGCTCGGCGATGACGCGCACGAGCGCGAGGCCCAGCCCCGAACCCGGCGTGCCGCGCGCGTCACGGCCGCGCGCGAGCTCGTCGAACACGACGCCCACCTCGTCGTCCGGCACGCCCGGGCCGGAGTCCGCGACCTCGACGACGACGGTCCCGCCCTCGTCCGACCCGCGGACCTCCACCGGCGTGCCCGGCGGCGAGAACTTCACGGCGTTGCCCAGCAGGTTGTAGACCGCCAGGTACAGCAGGTCGACGTCGCCGCGGACGTGCGGCAGCGGCCACGGCACGGTCGGCAGCGACACCGTCACCGCGGGGCGTGGGCGGCCCGCCGCCTGCGCCTGCGCGAGCACGTCGTCCACGGCGTCGCGCACGACCTGCGCGACGTCGACGTCCTCCTGCTCGATCGGCTGCGTCTCGAGCTCGGCGAGCTTGCGGAGGTCGGCGACCAGGTGCGCGAGCCGGCCCGCCTGCGCGTCGAGCGTCGCGTGCGCGCGCGCCGCGCCGTCGTCCGACGCGGCCGCCGGGCCCAGGCCGGCGACGGCGGCACGGATGGCCGTCACCGGGTTCTTCAGCTCGTGGTCGAGCCGCTGCAGGAACCGCCGGTGCCGTGCGCGCTCGTCCGCGCGAGCCGCGGCCTCGGCGTCCGCGACCGCCGCGGCGCGCACGCGCACCCGCCGACCGCGCGCGGCCCCCACGGCCACGACCGCACCCGCGACGACCACCCCGCCGACGGCGAGCGCGAGCGGCAGCCGCGTCGTCACGACCAGCACCCACGCGCGCCCGCTGAGCGCGAGCGCACCGCCCGCCACCAGGCCCAGCAGCGCGACCGCACCGGCCACGACGAACCACGGCCGCAGGCCGCGCGGCACGCTCACGCGCGCACCCCGCGCGTCACCGTGCCGCAGAACCGGTACCCCGCCTGCGGGACGGTCTCGACGAACCGCGGCGCACCCGCGTCGTCCCCGAGCACGCGCCGGATCTCCGCGACCCGGTGGTCGACCGCACGCGTCGTCACCATCGACTCGAACCCCCACAGCGCCGACAGCAGCCGCTCGCGCGTGAGCAGCTCACCCGGGTGCGTCACGAGGTAGTCGAGCAGCAGCGACGCCTTGGGCGTCAACGCGACGGGAGCGCCCGCGAGCGTCACGCGCCGTGCCGCGCGGTCGATGCGCAGGTCCCCGCTGACCAGCACCTCGGCCGTCGCGAGCGGCGGCTGCCCGGGCACCGCGCGGCGCAGCACGGCCCGCACGCGCGCGAGCAGCTCCTGCGGGTCGAACGGCTTGTTGAGGTAGTCGTCAGCGCCCTCCTCGAGGGCCGCCGAGCGCTCGTAGGACTCCCCCACCTGCGTCAGCAGCACGACGGGCGTCCAGTCGCCGCCCGCGCGCAGCCGCCGCACCAGGCTGCGGCCGTCGAGCCGCGGCATGAGGACGTCGCACACCAGGATGTCCGCGGGCGTGGCCGCGTGGACGTCGAGCGCCTGCTGCCCGTCGCCCGCCGTGCTGACGCGCAGCCCCGACCGCTCGAGGAACGGCGCGAGGCCGTCGAGGATCGCGCGCTCGTCGTCGACGAGCAGCACGTGGGGCGCGTCGTCCACTAGCGCGTCCCCCACCACAGGCTGCCGCCGACGAGCAGCACCATCGCCGCGTACACGAGGCACATGCCGTACCCGAGCACGAGGCCGATGACGGCCATCCAGCCACCGCCGTCACCGGTGCGCCGGATCTGCGCGAGCCCCATGTGGCCGAGCACCACGGGGATGAGCGCGAAGCCCAGCAGGCCCGTGACGAACGCCGCGATGGCGAAGGGGTTGATGCGGCGCGTGACGTACGGCTGACCGTACGGGCCCGCACCGGAGGGGGAAGCGCCGTAGGGCGCGGCGGCGGGCGGCGTGCCGTAGGGCGGGGGCGTGCCGGGGCCGGGCGGGGTGCCGTACGGCGGCGGGGTCGGGGTGCTCATCGGGGTCCTCCTGTCGGGGCGGGTGCGTGGGGTGGGCGTCCGGGACGACGGGTGCGGAGCCGTCAGCCGTCGACGTCGAGGCGGACGACGCCCACGGGGCCGTAGCCGACGTCGGCGCCGGACGCCTCGACGCGGGGTGTGCCGTCCTCCCACGCGACGCGGACGCCCGCGCCGTCGACCGTGACGGTGCCGACGTCCGCGACGACGGCCCACACGCCCGCGGCCTCGACGACGAGGTGCTCGACGCGACCCGCGACGACGCGCGTGTCGGCGCTCTGCACCGACAGCGTCGCGCAGTCGTCCGTGACCTCGACGGTCGCACCGACCTCGACGACGGTGAGGTCGCCGCCGCCGCACGTCGCGGTCTGCGTGACGGACTCCTGGAGCCCGGCACGCTCGAGCAGCGGCGGCAGACCCGAGCCGCGCTGGGCGCCGGCCGTGGCCGCCGGGGTGCCGCCGAGGCCCCGGCGGTCGCCCGACCGCGTGGGCGCCGGGACCGGCTGCACCCCGCCGTCGTCCGCACCGGTCTCGGCGTGGACCGCGAGCTCGTCCGTCGGCGCCGGCGTCGCGTCGGCGTCGACGACCCGGACCGAGCACGCGCCGGCGAGCACGGCGACCGCCGCCGCGACCACGACCGGGGCGACGACGGCGCGGGCGCCGACCACCGTGCGCGGACGCCGCGTCACGACGGCACCACGATCTCGACGCGCCGGTTGAGCTGGCGACCCGCCGGGTTGTCCTGGCCGTCGAGCTCGTTGGGCGCGACGGGGCGGGACTCGCCGAACCCGACGGCCTCGAGGTCGCCGCCCATGCCGCGCTGCGCGAGCGCGGCGACGACGGCCGTGGCGCGCTTCTCGGACAGGGTCTGGTTGTACGCGTCGTCGGAGACCGAGTCGGTGTGGCCCTCGACCCGCGCCGCCGGGACGTCGGCGAGCACGGCCGCGACCGCGTCGAGCGTGGCCGCCGCGTCGGGGCGCACCTGCGCGCTGTCGAAGTCGAACAGCACCGACGAGTCCAGGACGAGGCGCGTGCCGCACGACGGCACCGGCGCGATGACGCCCATCGACGGGAAGCTCCCCAGCGGCGGCACCGGCGGCAGCGGCTCCACCTCGACCGGCGTGCCGTTCACCAGGCCCGTGCCGTCGCCGTAGTTGTTGATCGTCAGGTCGGCCGACGCGTACAGGCCCGAGCCGTCGCCGTAGTTCGTGATCGACACGTCGCCGTCCGACGCCGTGCCCGACCCGTCGCCGTAGTTGGTGATGGAGCGGTCGCCGCGGGACCACGTGCCCGACCCGTCGCCGTACAGCGTCACCGCCGTCGTGCCGTCGGCGTAGCTGCCGGACCCGTCGCCGTAGCTCACGACCGAGGTCGCGCCGTCGGTGTACGTGCCCGAGCCGTCGCCGTACACCGTGACCGCGACGCCGTTGAGGGAGTACGAGCCCGAGCCGTCGCCGTAGTTGACGACCGACCCGTCGGGGCCGGTGAACGTGCCCGACCCGTCGCCGTACGCGAGCAGCTCGCCCACGTCCGTGCCCTCGGCCTCGCAGCGCTGCGTCTCGACGCGCACGCCCGGCAGGTCGCCGACCGCGTCGTCGACCTGGATCGCGAAGCCCGCGAGCGACGCGTCGAGCATGCTGAGGTCCGGCAGCAGGAACATCGGCACGGGCGGGATCTCGCCGGGCCCGTAGCCGTGCACGGTCGAGACCGCGGGGCCCGTGGGCGTCGGCGACGGCGTCGTGCGCTCGGGACGCGTCGGGGCGGGGCTGGCCGGGGCGGCGTCCTCGACGGACGCGCCGCAGGCGGTGAGCAGCGTGCCGGTGAGCAGGACGGCGAGGGCGGTGGCGGTGCGGCGGACGGGCCGGGCCGTGACGTCGGACATGGCACACAACGTAGGGCGAAGCGCCCATGCGGCGATCGTCGGGACGTCGCAGGGGTGTCGCAGTCCTGCGACAGGGCGTCGCAGGTTCACCCAGGCGGACGAGCGCGCACTCACCGGAGCCACGGCGGCGAGGGCGCCGCGGGCCGTCGACGGGTGCCGCGTCAGATGTCGGTCTGCTCGTCGATCACGCGGCCGCCGAGCACCTGCGCCACGAGCTGGACGCCCACGAGGTTCGACTGGCCGATGGTCGGGTCGTCGGGCGACGGCTCGTCGGGCTCCTGCACACGGCTGCGGGACTGCGCGGCGGCCGCGCGCGCGGCGGCGACGCCCCGCTCGCGCGCGGTCGCGCCGGGGCCGAGGGGC
>NZ_BCRB01000100.1 GCF_001552375.1 Cellulomonas iranensis NBRC 101100 = JCM 18110
AGGCGGGCCCACCCGCCACGACGACGAGGGGCGGACCACCCGCGGGTGGTCCGCCCCTCGTGCGTGCGGGACCCGGCGCGCGGGGCGCCGGCGCGACGCCTACTGTCGCGTGAGCGTGAACGCGGTGCCGGTGCCCGAGGGCTCGACGTCCAGCTGCTGGTCGGTGAGCGACTGCGACGTGCGCTGGTCGACGTAGACGCGCGCGGCGCCCTGCGCCACCACGTCGTCGCCCGGTGCGGGCTCGGCGACGAGCGCGAGCTCGAAGCCGCCCGAGTCCTGCTCGGCGATGCGCAGTCCGCCCTCCTCGGGCAGTCCGGCGCGGGTCGTGAGGGTCTCGACGGCGGTCTGGGCGTTCTCGGTCAGGGTGAGCACGTGGCGCTCCTCTCCGGTGGCCTGGGTGACGTCGGCCGGGCCACCACGCCCCGCCCGCCACGGCACGGGGGGAGGTGCCGGGGGCGGGACGACGAGCCCCGGTCCGACGCCGTCGGACGTCCTCCACCGTGACCCGACGCGGTGCGGGGACGCAAACGCTGGTCCGCGTCGCGAGACCGGACCGGACACACCGGGCACGCGTGCTGCGGCGCCGCGGCGGACCCCCTACGCTGCGCGGTCACGGCCCCGACGCGCGCCCGTGCGCGACGGCCGTCAGCGCACGACGTCGACGACCAGCGCGCGGTGGTCCGACAGGCCCGTGTCGACCGACTCCCCCGCCGCGGCGGCACGCACGCCGGGGCCGCCGAGCACGTGGTCGAGCTGCCGCACGGGCACGTCGACCGGGAACGTCGCGGCCCGCACGAGCGGGCGCAGGCCCGTGAGCCGCGCGGGCTGGTCGCCCGCGAGGTTGAGGTCGCCCATCACCACGTGCGACCCGGGCAGGGCGCGCACCGTGCGCACGAGGTGCCGCAGCTGGCGCACGTTCCAGCCCGGGATGAACGTGAGGTGCGTGCCGACGACGGTGAGCGGCCGGCCGTCGTCGTCGAGCACGGCCGCGAGCGCGGTCCGCGGCTCGTCGCGCACGAGCGCGGGCCACCGCGCGCCCGGGAACCGCACGGGCGCGCGCCGGCGCAGCGTGGGCAGCGTGAGGACGTGCCACTCGAGCACGGGCACGCGCGAGAGCAGCGCGACGCCGTACGCGGCCGACGCGGGCTGCTCCTCGCCCGTGCCCGCGACCCACAGCCCGGGCTCGCCGTGCAGCGTCGCGGCGAACCGGTGGTGCGCCGCGCCCATCGCCTCGGCCGCGACGGCCGTGAGGTCGGCGCCGTGCGAGCGCGGCTGCGCGCGGTCGACCTCCTGCAGCGCGAGCACGTCGGCGTCGAGGTGCCGGACCGCCGCCGCGAACCGGTCGAGGTCGACACGGCCGTCGACGGGCGAGCGCCCGTGCAGGATGTTGAACGTCGCGAGCCGCACGCCGCGATTGTGGCCCGGGGCGTCGGCGCCCGCACGGCGGCCCCGGGGTCCGGCGGCGCGCCGGTCCGGCCGGCACGGTGCGGGTCCGGCCCGGGTCCGGTCGGCGCGGTGCGGTGCGCCCGCGCCTCGGCGCGCGCGCCGCACGGGCCCGGTGTAGACACCGTGCATGCCCTCCACCCCGACGCCCCTGCCCCTGACGGGCGCGGCCCCGCCGCCGCTGCCGGTGCCGACCGGCGCCGCCACGCCCGACGACCGCGCGGCCCTGCAGGACGGGCTGCGCCGCACGGCCGTCGCGCTGCTCGAGGCGCAGGTCCCGTTCGCGCTGGTCGGCGGGTACGCCGCGTGGGCGCGCGGCGCGCCCGAGCCGAGCCACGACGCGGACTTCGCGGTCGCCGAGCAGGACGTGGACGCCGCGCGCGCGGCGCTGACGGCCGCGGGCCTGGACGTGCAGGATCCGGCCGAGAACTGGCTGTTCAAGGCGTACCACCACGGGCAGCTCGTCGACGTGATCTTCCGCATGGTCGGCGAACCCGTGACGCACGAGGACCTCGCGCGGGCCGACGAGCTCGAGGTGCTCGCGGTGCGCATGCCGGTGCTGCCGGCGACGGACATCATCTCGGCGAAGATGCGCGTGCTCGGCGAGCACTACTGCGACTTCACGTGGCTGCTGCCGATGGCGCGTGCGCTGCGCGAGCAGATCGATTGGGAGCGGGTGCGCACCGAGGTCGAGGGCCAGCCGTACGCGCGGGCGTTCCTGTTCCTCGCCGACGAGCTCGGGCTGACCGGCCGCACCGGCGAGCGCCTCGCGGCGGGCCCCGGGCGGAGGGACCCCGGCTCGGAGGTCTGAGCCCGGACGCCTGAGCTCGGACGCCTGAGCTCGGAGGTCTGAGTTCGGAGGTCTGAGCGCGGACGCCTGCGCGCGCGTCAGGCGGGGCCGGCGGCGGTCTCGACCGTCGCGTCGACCGGCGTGCCGCCCGCGGCGCCGTCCGGCGCGTCGACGGCGCCCTCGAGCGCGTCCGCCGGCGCGTCCGCGATCCGCAGCGCCTCGACGAGCTCGCGGTAGAGCGCGTCGGACGCGAGCAGTTGCGCGTGCGTGCCGCTCGCGCGGACGCGGCCGTGCTCGAGCACGACGATCGTGTCGGCGTCGACGACCGTCGACAGCCGGTGCGCGACGGTGACGACCGCACCCGTGGTCGCGAGCGCGCGGATCGCGTCGTGCACCGCAGCCTCGGTGAGGCCGTCGACCTGCGCGGTGGCCTCGTCGAGCAGCATGACCTGCGGGCGGCACAGCAGCGCGCGGGCCAGCGCGATGCGCTGCCGCTGCCCGCCCGAGACCGACGTCTCCGACAGCCGCGTGTCGAGGCCGTCGGGCAGCGCGTCGAACGCGCCGTCGAGCCGCACGGCCGCGAGCGCGCGCGCCAGCTCGGCGTCGGTCGCGTCGGGGTTGCTGAACAGCAGGTTGTCGCGGATGGTGCCGGGCACGACCGGGGTCTCCTGCTCGACGTACGCGAACCGCGCGCGCACGTCGGCGTGGCTCCACGCCGCGTACGGGCGGCCGTCGAGCAGGAGCTGCCCGGCGGTGGGCTCGAGGAACCGCAGGAGCAGCGAGAACACGGTGGTCTTGCCCGCGCCGGACGGCCCGACCAGGGCCGTGTGCCCGCGGCGCGGCACGCGCAGCGAGAGCCCGTCCACGGCCGGCGGCAGGCCCGGGCCGTAGCGCGCGGTGACGTCGCGCAGCTCGACGACGGGCGTCGCGTCGTCGGCGGCGTCGCCCGGTCCCTCGCCCGACCGCGCGGGGTCGTCGACCCGGGCGGCCGCGCGCGTCGGCACGTCGGACGCGTCGGGCTCGACGTCCATCGTCGCGACCTCGTTGATGCGGGCCGCCGCGGCGACGCCCGACTGCAGCTGCGTCAGCGACTGCGTGAGCTCGCTGATGGGGCCGACGATGTTGAACGCGTACAGCAGGAACGCGACGAGGCTCGACACCGCGAGGTCGCCCTGCCCGACGCGCCACGCGCCGAACCCGAGCACCACGATGATGGCGAGCTGGATGCCGCCGCCCGAGACGGTCCACGCGAGCGCGGACGTCCGCACGGCGCGCACGGCGTGGTCGCGCGCGTCCCGCGCGGCCGCGAGCACCGCCGCGCCCTGCCGGGCCTCGGCCCGGCTGGACTTGACCGTGCGGACCGCGCGCAACGACCCCTCGAGCGTGCCGCCGAGGCGCCCGAGCGCCTCCTGGGACGCCTTCTCGGCCGCGCCGATCCCGGGCAGCAGCAGCGCCATGCACACGCCCACGACGACGATCGCGGCGACCGTGGTGCCGAGCAGCACGCGGTCGAGCACGCCCATGAGGACGAGCGTGCCGACGAGCGCGACCACGCCGTTGACGAGCCCGACGAGGCTCGACGACGTCGCCTCGCGCAGCAGCACCGTGTCGGACGTGACGCGCGTGACGAGCTCGCCGGCAGGGCGGCCGGTGATCGCCTGCACCGTCGCGCGCAGGTACCGGCGCACGAGCGACTCGCGCGCGTCGAGCACGATGCGCTCGGCGAGCGCGCCCATGACGACGGCCTGCACGTACCCGATCGCGGCACCGACGACGCACAGCACGAGCAGCCACGCGACCGGCCGCGCGAGCGACTGCCCCGTGCCGAGGGTGTCGAGCACCCACTTGGTGACCATGGGCGTCGCGAGGCCCAGACCGGTGGCCGCCAGGCCCAGCAGCAGGCCGAGGCCGAGCGTCCCGCGGTGCGGGCGCACCAGCGCGAGCAGGACGCGGAACCGCTCGCGCGTGCCCCCGCCCGTGGGCGTCTGGACCGGAGGGGCGGGTGCGGCGGCCATGCGTCCAGTCCAGCAGCGGGGTGCGGTGCGGTCGATCCGTCGCGCGACCGACATCGCGCCACGGGCTCCGTCCCGCGGACGAGATCCGCCCCCGACCTGCGGCGTCCCGCGGCCTCGGTGACGATGAGGGGCATGGCCGACATCACCACCCCCACCCTGACCATCCCCGGCGGCGCGATCCCCGTGCTCGGGTTCGGCACGTGGCAGGCGGAGGGCTCCGACGCGGAGCTCGCCGTCTCGGCCGCGCTGCAGCTCGGGTTCCGGCACGTCGACACCGCGACGGGCTACGGCAACGAGGCGCAGGTCGGGCGCGCGCTCGCGACCGTGGGCATCGACCGCGACGACGTCTTCGTCACCACCAAGCTGCCGCCGGACCACGCGGGCCGCGAGCGGCAGACGATCACCGAGTCGCTGGCCGCGCTCGGCACCGACCACGTCGACCTGTGGCTCATCCACTGGCCGCCGCACAAGCAGGCCAGCCCCGAGGTCTGGCAGGAGCTGCGCCGCGCGCGCGACGAGGGCCTGACCCGCTCGATCGGCGTCTCGAACTACTCGATCGCGCAGATCGACGAGCTCGTCGCGGCGACGGGCGAGGCGCCCGCGGTCAACCAGATCCCGTACTCGCCGGTCGACCACGACCCGGACCTCCTGGCGGCGCACCGCGAGCGCGGCGTCGTGGTGGAGGGGTACAGCCCGCTCAAGCGCACCGACCTCGACGCCGAGCCGATCGTCGCGGCGGCGCGCGCGCACGGTGTGACGCCCGCGCAGGTGGTGCTGCGCTGGCACGTCGAGCACGACGTGGTCGTGATCCCGAAGTCGGTGCGTCGCGAGCGCATCGAGGAGAACCTCGGCACGCTCGGGTTCTCGCTGACGGCCGACGAGGTCGCGGCGATCGACGCGCTGGGTCGCTGAGCGCAGGTCGCTGAGAGCGGGTCGCTGAGCGCGGGTCGCTGAGCGCTGCCTCGCTGCGCGCGGCGCCGGCACGCGGGCGACGGGGTCCGGGCGGCGACGCCCGGGCCCCGTCGTGCTGTCACGGCGCGGTTGCGCTGCTGCGGAGGCCGCGCTGCTGCAGCGGACGGGTTCGGGCGCGGAACGGGCCGCGTCCGGGGAGGTGGTCGCGCTCCCACCTCGCACGTGCTCGCCGTCGTCGCTCTGCGCGACCGACGAGCACGTCGGGCGTCCGGCCTACCGAGGGACCGGGCCCGTACTGCGGTCGGCGTCACGCCGTTGTGGCACCGGACGCAGGTCTACCGGAACCGGACACGTGACGTCAACCACACGTCCGGGGACGTTCCGCCCCGCGCGTGCCCCCGGCCTCGACCGGCCGGGGGCACGCGCGTCACGCGGGTCGGGTGCGCGTCACCAGCCGCCGGCGACGGCGCGGATCAGCTCGCCGTCGGGGGTGTCGCCCGACAGCTCCCAGAAGAAGGCGCCGCCCAGGCCCTTGCCGCGGGCCCACGTCATCTTGGACGCCATGGTCTGGGGGTGTCGTAGCTCCACCACTCGCTGCCGCACCTCGCGTACGCGGTGCCCCCGACCGTGCCGGTCGCCGGGCACCGCGTCTTGAGCACCTCGTAGTCCTCGATGCCCGGCTCGTACGTGCCGGGGGCCGCACCGGTCGCGGTGCCGCCGGGCGCCGACTGCGTCACGCCCGTCCACCCGCGCCCGTAGAACCCGACGCCCAGCAGGATCTTCCTGGCGGGGACGCCCTTGGCGATGAGCTTGTTCACGGCCGCCTCGGAGTTGAACCCCTGCTGCGGGATGCCCGGGTACGACGTCAGCGGCGAGTGCGGGGCCGTCGGGCCCTGCGGGGCGAACGCGCCGAAGTAGTCGTAGGTCATCGGCATGATCCAGTCGAGCTTGGTCGCCGCGGTCGCGTAGTCGGTCGCGTCGATCTTGCCGCCGTTCGAGCCGTCGGCCGTGATGGCCGCGGTGACCAGCGCCGACGAGCCGAACTTGCTGCGCAGCGCCGTGACGACCCGGTCGAACGCCTGCGGCCCTGACGCGTCGCACGTGAGGCCGCACGCGTTGGGGTACTCCCAGTCGACGTCGATGCCGTCGAAGACGTCCGCCCAGCGCGGGTCCTCGACGAGGTCGTAGCAGGACTGCGCGAACGCCTCGGGGTTCGCGGCGGCCTGCGTGAAGCCGCCCGACCACGTCCAGCCGCCGAACGACCAGATGACCTTGAGGTTCGGGTGCATGGCCTTGAGCTTGCGCAGCTGGTTGAACGACCCGCGCAGCGGCTGGTCCCACGTGTCGGCCTTGCCGTCGACGGACTGCTCCGCGGTGTAGGCCTTCTCGTAGTCGGCGTAGGAGTCGCCGATCGAGCAGCGGCCGCCGGTGGTGTTGCCGAACGCGTAGAGGATGTGGGTCAGCCGGTCGGCCGAGCCCGAGGTCTGGACGTCCTTGACGTGGTAGTTGCGGCCGTAGACGCCCCACTCGGCGAAGTAGCCGACGACCTTGGACCCGCCCGGGGGCGGCGTCGTCGGCGTGGGCGTGGGGCTGCTCGTGGGCGTCGGCGTGGGTGTCGCCGTGGGCGTCGGGGTCGACGTGGGCGTGGGCGTCGGGGTGGGCGTCGCGCCGCCGCCGGTGCACGAGCCGCCGTTGACGGTGCAGGACGTCGGCGCGCCCCAGGCGCCCGAGGCGACGTAGCCCCAGGTCTGCGACGCCCCTGGCGCGAGCGCACCGGCCCAGCTCTTCTTGCCCGCCCGGTAGGACTGTCCGTCGCGCGTGACGTCGGCGTCCCACGAGCTCGTGATCGCCCGGCCGTCCGGCAGGCGGAAGTCCACGGCCCACGTCGCGACGCTCGTGGTCCCCGTGTTGGTCACCGTCACGGCGACCTCGTGCCCGGTGGTCCACGAGTCGCGCGCCGTGAACGTCACGGTGACGCCGCTCGCGGCGTTGGCGACCGGTGCGGCCGCGAGGCCGGCGACGACGAGCGCGAGCGACGCCACGACCGCGCCGACCGCGCGCCGTCGGACGCCGCGCGACGCCGATTCCCGCCGACCTCGCGCTGCACCCGTGCAGCCCGGCTCCCCCTGATCCCCCGCCGATCTCCTTTGCGTCCTGCTCCGAGACATCTCAACTCCCGTCGGCGAATATGTAAGGACTGCGTACTAATCGGACGAGTACGACGCTAGCGGCGGGCGGATCGGGCGGTCAATGATGTGATGACTCCGCAACAGGTGCCAGGTGACTTGGTGGGAACGCGACCGCACGGGCTTCCGCGCAGGTCAGCGCCCCAGAATGTGCGAAGCGCCCTCGTCGAGCGGGTGGGGCTGGTGCACGAGTAGGTGACACCCACCTGTGGCGCCGTAGGCGTCGCTGGAAGGATGTACATCGTGCCCAGGCCCTATCCCAAGGAGTTCCGCGACGATGTCGTGGCGGTGGCTCGCCGCGGAGATGCTCCGATCAAGCAGGTCGCAGCCGACTTCGCCGATTGCCGAGTCGTGCCTGCGCAACTGATTGCGTGACGCCGACGTCGCCGACGGTCAGCGGCCCGGGATCAGCCGCACCGAGTCGACCGAACTGCGTGAAGCCCACCGCCGGATCCGGCTGCTCGAGCAGGAGAACGAGATCCTGCGCCGAGCGGCGGCGTACTTGTCCCAGGCACACCTGCCGGGAAGAGGCTCTACCCGCTCGTGAGCGAGCTCGCCGGCGACGGGATCCCCGTCACGGTGACGTGCCGGGTCCTCAAGCTCGCCCGAGCGCCCTACTACCGGTGGCTCGCCGCGCCGGTCGGTGCCCGCGAGCTCGACGAGGCGCACCTGGCCAACGTCCTGTTCGATGCTCACCGGGACGACCCGGAGTTCGGCTACCGGCTGCTGGCCGACGAGGCTGTCCGCGCCGGGCACCGGGCGTGCGACCGGCGGGTGTGGCGGATCTGCGCCGCCAACGGCTGGTGGTCGGCATTCGGGAAGCCACGGGCCAGGGGCGCCAAGAAGGCCGGCCCGCCAGCCCACGACGACCTCGTGCTGCGCCAGTTCCGGGCTGAGACGCCCAACCGGCTATGGCTGTGGGACATCACCGAGCACCCCACCGCGGAGGGCAAGGTCTACCTCTGCGCGATCAAGGACGTGTTCTCCAACCGGATCGTCGGCTACTCGATCAGCGACCGCATGACCTCCCAAATCGCGGTGAACGCGCTGGTCAGCGCAGTGCAGAGACGTCGGGCGGTCGCTGGGTGCGTGGTGCATTCGGACAGGGGCAGCCAGTTTCGAAGCCGGAAGGTGGCCCGCGTCCTGGCCCGCCACGACCTTGCCGGGTCGATGGGCCAGGTCGCCTCCGCGGGGGATAACGCCGCCATGGAGAGCTTCTTCTCGCTGCTGCAGAACAACGTCCTGAACCGGCAGCGATGGGCCACCCGCGATGAGCTGCGGCTCGCGATCATCACCTGGATCGAGCGGACCTACCACCGCCGCCGACGCCAGGCCCGACTCGGCCGGCTGACACCCATCGAGTTCGAGACCATCATGACCACTCAGGTCGCACTCGCCGCCTGAGACCGACTGTCACCTACTCGTGCACCAGCCCCGGTTGCGCAGAGTGTCGCTGCGCGGCGGCGGGCAGAAGCACGTCCCCCGCCCCCAGGATTCGAATCACTGCGTCGGCCGGCAGGCCAGAACTTGCCCGGCGGGCCGCAGCACGCACACGACGCCGGTGTTCCACGGCATGCGTACGACGCTGGCGCTCCACGGCGTCGATCGCGCCGCGCGCCCGGTCGGTCGGACTCTCCACACCCCCACAGTTGGGCTCCGCCCCTCGTGGCACCCCGACGCCAGCAGCTGCGTCATCGCATGCCGCTGCATCGCGTCGAAATAGGTCAACAACTCAGGCCAGCTCGCCTCGACATCGAACCTCGTGACCATGGCGCCACCCCCTTGGCCACTCAAGGCGACCCGGGACCGCCAGAAACGGACCGTGCAATGGTCCGGAGCGCTCAGGTTTCGGTGGTGAGATTCGGCGGATCAGCGTCCGCGTGGGGTCACCTGCGGAGCTGAGCGGCAAGTGGCACCCGGCCTCGATCTCCTTCACGCTGGGGTGCTGCAGGGGTCTCCTCCACGTGCACCTGCACGCGGAGGGCCTCGTGCAGCTGGGTCTTGGCCGCCTGGGCCGATGAGGTCGCGCGCCGACTCTCCATATTACATCGACTGAACTTTCCATGCACTGCTGAAATCAGGAGAGCCGGCACGCTTCACGCCAGCCGATTTGGCGTAATGGCCAATTGCGCTAGAATTTCCGCGCGCCCCTCCCTGCCTCTACCTTCTCAGGGAATAACTAAGAGGCCATGTCTCGCTTTTTTCGCTTCCGTGAGGAAAAGGCGAAGGCCATGGTCACAGAGGCAATCGCGAAAATCCCGACCGCGAACCAGGTGTAACCCGATCGCATGAGAGCAAACCCGACGAAGAAAATGCAGAACGAGAGAAGCGCGAATGGGAACGAGGGTCTGTTCAAGACTTTCTCCTTGCTTTTCCACCGAACTGGCAACCGGCGCCTCCCGCGAGCCTTCCCAAGAATGTCGAATCTGGCGCGGCTCCACCAATACTCGACGGCGTTGAATATCGCGATTGCGACGGACGGCTACTTCGGCACTGTGGAGCGACAGGCAATTGTGCTGCCGCGCGCGCCGTTGGCGGCCACGACGTCATACCAGTATAGCGTCCTGTTGTTGGAGCACACGCCGTTGCGGTTGATGTACGCCACGGCGACGCTGACAGCGACGCCCGCAATTGCGCACGCTGCCGCACCAACCGCTGGGATAGCGCAGATCGCTGCGGTGATACCTGCCGCAAGAAGCGCGTTGGACAACGTGTTCTGGTCGAACTGGTTGAACCCGACGTAGTAGCCGGCTCTCGTAAATCCAGAACTCAGTTGCGGCCTAATTCCGCCGTCTGACGGCTGGGAGGCCTCGACAGAATCCGGGTCCACCATGGTGAGGTCAAATCCTTCCACGAGATGGAAGGTGACGGTCCTCACGCCATTGACCGAACTGACCTCACGAGCGACATCAGTGCTCTCAAACTGAGAGAACGCCAGTTCATAATCGTAGTCGGAGACTCTTGGAGCTGGTGCCTGCGCGGGAACCTCGGTCACCGTCGAGGTCGCGACTGCGGGACCGCTTCCGGCTACGACGAGTACGAGCGCCGTAACTGCGGCCACCGCCATGCCAGTGAGTCGCATTATCTGCGGCATCGTGATCCTCTCTTGATTCTTGGGGAGACCCAGTCGGGGACGAGCAGAGTCTCACTCTGTTACGACTGCAGCAATCACTTCATTGACACATGGGTAGACCGCCTCCGGAGCTGACACCTCGCGCGCAGACGAACCCGAAGCTCGGTGCCAGGTGGGCATGGCACGACGAACCCTCGCCGCGACCAGGTCGTGGAGTGCGAGGCCGCGACCGGTGCTGAAACACCGTCAGCTGGGATCTGGTCGATCCCGGTCAGCTCGGTTCCGTCCGTGTCGGTCACCACCGCGGGTTCCGGCTGGGATTCCCCGTCCTCGACGTCGCCCACGCGATCGGAGCCGGGGCCAGTTCGGTCAGGGCTGGTCGTGGGCTGGGTAGGGCGCGGAACGGCGCGACGGCGCCGGCTGGATGAACCATGTACGAATCACGACCATCGACCCCCACGCCGCTCTCACCGCGCGTTGAGCACCGGAGGAAGCACCACGGACCTGCACCTGGACGCCATCAACCTCGCCCTGTATCGAACCGAACCGAACCGAATCACTGCTCAGCCGACACGAGGGTCCCGCCGGTGGTTCGTTCCGGGCGCACGTCGAACGATCCGCCTGGGTCGCTCACCCACGATCGTCTGCGGCTGACCGGACGTGGAGGCGTCACGGCCCACGCGTACGCCAGGGGACCGCTGCAGCAGGACGTTCGCGAGGCGGGTGCAGCAGACCAGCGTCCCCGCATTCATGCCATGACGAACGTCCGGGCCGCGTTCACGGTGTTCTCCTCGGTGCCCGTGCTCACCACCCCCGAGCTGGTGCGGAGGGCTCACGGGACCACGACCGTCATGCCCCCGGCACCGGGCAGCGCCAGGCCCGCGAGCGCGTCCGCCGCGTCGTCGAGCCCGACGGTCCGCCCCACGAGTGTCGACGGCGCGAGCCGGCCGTCGGCGATCGCCGCCAGCATCGCCGGGTACTCGTGCGCGGCCATGCCGTGCGAGCCGTGCACCGACAGCTCCCACGCGACCACGCGGTCCATGGGCAGCGCCGTCCACGCGTCGTCGCGCAGCAGCAGCCCGACCTGCACGTGACGGCCGCGACGGCGCAGCGCGAGCACGCCGGCCTGCGCGGTCGCGGGGCTGCCGAGCGCGTCGAGCGACGCGTGCGCGCCGCCCGCGGTCGCGTCGACGACGCGCGCGGCCAGGGCCGCCGGGTCGTCGTCGCCCGGGTCGAGCACGACGTGCGCCCCCGCGTCGCGGGCCGCGGCGCGCGCGGCGGGC
>NZ_BCRB01000101.1 GCF_001552375.1 Cellulomonas iranensis NBRC 101100 = JCM 18110
CGTGGGCGCCGCGCCCGGGGCGCGACCCGGCCGGCACGGCGACCGTCGCGACGCGCAGCACCTCGGCGCCCGCCGCACGGTCGTGCCAGCCGCGGCACCGGCCGGTGCGGTCGAACAGCGGCGACAGCAGCACGACGAGCTGCCCCACGCCGCACGCGAGCACGCCCGCCGCGACCACGAGCCCGCGGAGCAGCACGCGCCACGGGCCGAGCGGGCGGCGGCTGTGCGCGTCGACCGTGCGCACGCCGAGCAGCCGGCGGCCGAGCGTCCAGCCGTGGCGGCCGTGCAGGAGCCACTGCGTCACCGTGACCGCGAGCGCCAGGACCGAGCCGAGCGCCAGCAGCGGCACCGGCAGCGCGGGCAGCGTCGTCGGGTCGTCGCGCAGCGCGAGGACGACGCGCAGCGACGCCACGACCACCAGCCCGCCGCCCAGCACGAGGACCAGCGCCTGGTCGACCAGCGCCGCGACGAACCGCCGGCCCAGACCGGCGGGCCGGTCGTCGACGGCGAGGGCGGGTGCAGGTGCGGGGGTCATCGTCCACCTCGGCGGGGTCGGCCGGCGCGGCTTGGGCCGCGTCCGGGCACAGCGGTCGTGCGGGTCGCCCGGTCACGGTCGGCCCGTGCGGCGGCCGCGACGGCCCGGCGGGCGCGCAGCGACGCGAGCGACCCGCGCGCCCGCACGCGGCGACGCCACGGCAGCGTGCCCCGCAGGGCGCCCACCGTCGCGTCCACGTCCGCCCAGTACGCGTCGACCTCGGAACGGTCCGGCGTACCCGCGGCGAACACCGCACGGTCGGCGCGGCGTGCGAGCGCCTCCACGCGTGCCGCCACGGCGGGGTGGCCACCGACGATCGTCGTCGCCCACGCGCGAGCGGTCTCGCGGCGGGTCGCGGCACCCGGCGGCGCACCGCCCATGTCCCGGGCCGTGTCGACGACCTCGTCCCACCCGCCCGCGACCCGACGCACGGGGTCGGCCGCGCGCCGTCGCCGGCGGCGGCGACGCGCCTTGAGCGCGACGACGACGAGCAGCGGGGACAGCAGCACCAGCACGCCGCCGAGGCCGACGCCCGCCCACGCGGCGATGCGCAGCCACCGGGCGAGGGCCGAGTCGTCCGCGGCCGGGTCCTCCGCCTGCGGCTGCTCGGTGTCGTCCTCGGGCGGCGTCACGCGGTCCGGCGGCAGCACGGGCGGCTGCACGACCTGCGGCTGCGGGTCGGTGTCCGTCTCCTCCTGCTCCTGGTCCGGCGTGCGCGACTGCGGGGGCGTCACGTCGAACGGCACCCAGCCGTGGCCCGCGAACGCGACCTCGACCCACGCCTGCACGTCGCGCCCGCGGATCTCGACAGCACCGTCCTCGTCGGTCGGCACCGCGACGTCGCCGTCGCCCTCCTCGTCGTCGCCCGAACCGGGCACGAACCCCAGCACGACGCGGGCCGGCAGCCCCATCTCGCGGATCATGAGCGCGGCCGCCGACGCGTACTGCTCGCCGTCGCCGACCATCGTCTGGCCCGCCAGCAGGTCCGCGAGCCGCTTGGCGCCGTGCCCCGACAACGACGGGTGGTCGCCCGCGTCGGTGAGGCCGTGGCTGAAGAAGCCCTCGTCGGCCAGGTAGCTCGAGATGGCGCGTGCCACCTGCACCGGGGTCCCGGCGTCACGCGCGACGTCGGCGGCGGCGACCGCGACCGCCTGCGGGACGCCCTGCGACGCGGGCTGCACGACCGACGCGGCCCCCGCCCCGCCGATCGTGTCGTCGTCGGGGACGTCGGGCACGACGACGTCGAGCCGGTACGTCATGCCCTCGCGCACGCCGGACGTGACGACCGCGGCGCCGGTGGCGTCGTTGTACCGCAGGTCGTCCGTCGCGGGGCCGAGGTCGACCGAGGTCGCGAGGCCGACCGTCGGGAGCCACACGCCCTGCAGGTCGCCGACCGTGACCTCGACGCGGGCCCGCTCGCCGCGCGCGGCGACGTCGAGCCGGTCGCCGACGCGCCGGAACTCCCCCGACGCCTGCGCCGACCCGTCGCCCGCGACGTTGAAGACCACGCCGTCGTAACGGTCGAACGTCGCGAGCCGCACGCGCGCGCCGTCGGGCAGGCCGTCGAGCGTCATGAGCACGGTGTCGTCGAGCTTGACGAGGCGACGGAACGACGCGAGCGGGCTCGGGTAGTCGCGCGGGTCGAACGGGGGCACGATCTCGTCGCGCACGACGACGCGCGGCTGGTCGGCCACGACGAGCGGACCGCCGAGCAGACCACCGGTCGCGGCGACCGCCGCGAGCGCACCGGTCGCGACGACGCGGCGCGGGCGCCAGCGCCCCGTCCGCCACGCCGCCCACGTGAGCACCAGCGCGACGAGGGCCGTGCCGGCCGCCGCCGGCGGCACCGGCGGCGTGCGCGTGCCGAGCACGATCGACCCGACGAGCACGAGCAGCGGGACGACACCCGCGAGCGCGGCGACGGCCGGGCGCCGCACGCGCAGCGTCAGCGCGAGCGCCCCCGCCGTCCCGACGAGCGCCAGCAGGAACGCCGCGACGAGCAGCGTGCCGCCCGTGCCGACCGGCGGCTGGAGCGTCAGCACCTGCTTCCAGGTCGAGGCGGCGCCGCGCGCGAGCGCGAGGAACGTCGCGGGGGTCGGCAGCACGCCGCCGACCGTCGTCGTCGGGGCCGCGAGCCCGCCGCCCGCGAGCGCGTACGCGCCCACCAGCAGGGCGACGACCACGAGCGCCGACCACCGGCGCGCCGCCGCCACCAGCGTGACGGCGGTGCCCAGCACGACCCCGCCGACGAGCGCCGGCAGCACCGCGGACACGCCGTACACGGGCACGAGCGGCGTCAGCGCGAGACCCGTCGCCGCGACGAGCGCGACGACGTCACGGACCGCGTCGACCGGCTCGCGCACGCCGACGCGCCGACCCGCGCTCATCCGACCACCCGCCGCAGCGCGCGGGGCAGGTCGGCGAGCGCGCCGACCGTGGCGAGGGTCAACGACCCCTGCGTGCGGACCGCGACGTCCTCGCCCAGCGCGCACCGCAGCACGACGGCACGCGTCCCGGCGGGCAGCGCCCGCGCGCCGAGGCGCAGGTCCGTGTCGCTCGGCGCGCCGCCGGTGACGAGGAACGCCACCGAGGCGTCCGGCGTCTCGCGCACCACGCGCCGCCCGAGCAGGACGACGCCCGCGCCCGCGCTCGACGACGCGAGCCGCGAGCAGTCGTCGAGCAGCAGCGGCGGCGTCGCGGTGCGCAGCCGGCCGGGGCCCGCGAGCACCTCGACGTCGCGCTCGTCACGGATCGCCTGCACCGCGACCGACGCGGCCACGGACACCGCGAGCTCGAGCTCGTCGGGGTCGCGGTAGTCGCCGGTCGCGTTGGCGAGCGCGACGACCGTGAGCGTGCGGCGCGTGTCCTCGAACTGCTTGACCATGAGCTTGCCGCGGCGTGCCGTGGTGCGCCAGTGGATGTAGCGCCGGTCGTCGCCCGCGACGTAGTCGCGCAGCGCGTGGAAGTTCAGGTCGGAGTCGGACAGGTCGCGCGTCGACTGGCCCTCGAGGTCGCGCAGCAGGCCCGCGTTCGCGCCGCCGAGCGCGACGACCTCGGGGTGCACGAACAGCTCGGACGGCTCGGTCCACCGCAGGCGGCGCTGCACGAGGCCCAGCGGGTCGCCGCGGCGCGACACGACGGGCCCCACGACGATGACGGCCCGCCGCTCGGTGGGCACCGCGAACAGGTCGTCGTGCACGGCGTCGGGCGCGAGGCCCGGGACCGACAGCTCGACGAGGCGGTCGCCGACGGGCAGGTCGACCTGCGACGGCAGCGCGCGGCGCCGGGCCGCGTTGCGCACCTCGACGCGCCCGACGGCGCGCTGACCGATCCGCACGCGGTGGTCGGCGAGGTCGAGCACCACGCGGTACCGCGTGCGGCCGACCGTCATGAGGAGCCCGACGACGACGACCGCGAGGCCGGCGACCCCGAGCGACGCGAGCTCGCCCCACCCGAGCAGGCGCCCCGCCACCAGGGCGAGGAGCGCCACGACGAGCACCCCCCAGCCGAGGGGCGCGACGCGCAGGCCCATGGCGTCAGGCCTGCCGGAGCGCGGGCGGCGCGACCTGCCCGAGCACGCGGCCCAGGACCTCGGTGGCGGTGACGCCCGCGAACTCGGCCTCGGAGTCGAGCACGAGGCGGTGCGCGAGCACGGGCTGCGCGAGCACCTTGACGTCGTCGGGCAGCACGTAGTCGCGGCCGTCGGCGGCCGCCCAGACCTTGGCGCACCGCACGAGCGCGAGCCCGCCGCGCACGCTCGCGCCCAGCGCGGTCTGCGCGTCGTCCCGGGTGGCCTCGAGGAGACGCGCGACGTAGTCGAGGACGGCCTCGTCGACGTGCACCGTGAGCGCGAGGTCGGCCATCGTGCCGACGGCCTGCGTCGTGATGCGCGGGTGCAGCGCCGCGGTGCGGTCCTTGGCACCGGCGAGGATCTCGACGGCCGACGCGCGGTCGGGGTACCCGAGCGACGTCTTGACGAGGAACCGGTCGAGCTGGGCCTCGGGCAGGCGGTACGTGCCGGCCTGCTCGATGGGGTTCTGCGTCGCGATCACCATGAAGGGGCGCCCGACGGGGTGCGTGACGCCGTCGACCGTGACGTTGGCCTCCTCCATGACCTCGAGGAGCGCGGCCTGCGTCTTGGGCGACGCGCGGTTGATCTCGTCCGCGAGCACGACCGACGCGAAGATCGGGCCGGGGTGGAACTCGAACCGCTGCGACGACTGGTCGTAGATCGTCACGCCCGTGACGTCGGACGGCAGGAGGTCCGGCGTGAACTGGATGCGGTGGTGCGAGCCCTGCACGGTCGCAGCGACCGCCTTCGCGAGGGACGTCTTGCCCGTGCCGGGCGCGTCCTCGAGCAGCACGTGCCCGTCCGCGAGCATCGCGGTCAGCACGAGCTTGACGGTCTCCTCCTTGCCCAGGAGCGCCTCCCCCACGTTGGCGACCAGCGCATCGAACGTCTCGGCGAACCAGGTCGTCTGCTCGGGGGTCATCGTCGAAGGCTCCTGTGCGGTGCGGGGTGGGAGGGGGTCGTGCGGTGCGGCGACGTCATCCGCCACCACCGCCGCCGGGCGGGTCGGGCGTGGGCTCCGGGGCACGCGGGACAATGACCTCGACTGACGGTGCCCACTCCTGCGACTCCCCGAACTGGTTAAGCGCCTTCACGCGAATCCTGACGGCTCTCCCGGGACTTGCTGCGGGGCTGAGCGGCGCAGCGTCAAGGCGACTCGTCGAGGTCTGCTGAAAGTCACGCCAGGTGCCGCCATCGATCTGGACCTGGACCTTGTAGCCGGTGATCGCGATGTTCTGACCTCCGGTGTCTGTCGGGGCATCCCACGAGCCGGTAATCGCACTTCCGCCGTCCGAGACCGAGATGCCGAACCCGGCATTGACGTCGCCAGGTTGAGAGGCACGGGTGATTACCCGATCCGCTGCTCCAGACACGCCGCTGCCTGCACCGTTCGTTGCAGTAACGACGACGCGTAGCGTCGCCGAACGATTGACGAAGCCGAATCGCGGCATGCCGGCCGACGACGTCGCAGAGGTACCCGACACATTCTCCTGTCGATCCGTGCGCCGATTGTCAACAAAAAACTCAACGGTGTAAGTGCCGTCGGAACCAGCCCAGTCGACCCCCGACCACGTCGCCGTGACAGCCGTCGGCTGCCGGTCGGCGTCACGCGCCGGCTCCCCGAGTGCGACGTTTGTCACTGCTCCTGGCGCAGTGACGACGAGGCCCGACGTCACGGTCCGCCACTCTCCCGCGAGGTCCCGCTGATTGATCGCTCTCACACGGTAGGTAGGAGCCGACCCGCCGGGAACCGCAGAGACGGTGTGTCGCGTGACGTTGGCGCCAAAGCGACCGACTCCCTCGACCTCGTAGCCGCTGATCGGGGCGCCGCCGTCGTCGGACGGAGCCGACCACGACAACAAGACCTGCCCGTCGTTGTACCCACGACGGTCCCCCGCGCCAGTGGGTGTCGCCGTGAAGGACGAAACGGGGCCGGGAACGCTCCAGATCTGCCCTGTGTCGCGCCCCCAGGGCCCCTCGCCGGCCTTGTTTACGGCTCGGACAGCAAACGTGTATGTCCGGCCACGTTGCGCTTCCGTGAAGCGGTAGGACGCCTGTGTCCCGACGGAGAACGCCGGGCCACCGTCAACCGAAACTTCGTACCGCTGAACGTCGGCGCCACCCGCCTCAGTCCGCGAGAGGCCGGGCCAACCGACCTCGATCGTGCCGTTGCCGAGCACATCAATCTGCCCCTTCGTCGCAGACGGGACAGGAGCGGTCGGACGACCTGCGGGGCTCTCTGCAGCTGACGATTCGCTCCAGGCACTGGGTTCCGGGGCTCGGTTGTGTGCGCGCACCTGAATGGTGTAGCTGTCACCATTGCGCAAGCCCTCGAACGTATAGGAGAGGGACGACGTCGTCCGCGTGGCGGAGCCAAACTCCGGTGCCGGGCTAATAAGGAGCGAGTAGCTCGTGATGGGCGACCCGTTCGAGACAGGGGCCGTCCAGGTTGCCGTGATCGAACGATCCCCGAAGGCTAGCCGCGGAGGTGCGGGCGTCTCGGGCACGGCGTCGGGCCGCGCGGGCGCGGACCGCGGCGACTCCTCGGACCAGCCGACGCGGTTCCTGGCCGCGACCGTGAACGTGTACTCGGTGTCGTTCGTCAGGCCGTCGATCGTGCACGTCGTGCTCGCGCACGACCTGACCACCGAGCCGGGCTGCGCGGTCACGCGGTACTCGGTGATCGGCTCGTTGCGGTTGTCGGGGGCCGTCCACGACAGCACCACGGTGCGGTCCCGGACCTCGCCGATCCGCGGCGGGACGGGTGCGTCGGGCACGCCGCTGACGCGCACCGAGATGCGGCCCTCGACCTCGCGCGAGGGGTCGCCGGTGACGTCGCGCACGCGGTAGCGCACGGTCATGTTGCCGATGAAGTCGCCGTTCGGCCGCACCGTCACGCTGCTCGACGACGCGGCGGCCGTCCCGGCGCCGGCGGTCTCGACGACCGCACCGACGACCGTCAGCGGCCCACGCTCGGCGAACGGGTTGGTGGACCCCTCGAGCACCTGGACCGTCGACTCGCGGCCCTGCACGGCGTCGTCGACGACGAAGTCGCGCACGGTGGCGGTCTTGCGCGAGCTCGCGATGACCTTGAGGTCGACGCCGACGTCCATGACGCCGCTGCGGCCGTAGGTCAGCTGCAGGTCGAGCCGGCCGGTCGTGCCCTTGGGCGTCGTGGCGTCGGCCGCGACGCGCAGTTCCGACCCCTCGAGGGTCGCGCTGAACCCGGCCGGCACACCGGCCACGAGCCGGTAGCCGTAGCGCTCGCCGGTCGCCCCGGAGCCCTGCTCGGGGCCGACCGTCAGCGCGCGCAGGTCGAGCCGCGTGGCGGCCTCGCCGGGTGCGACCTCGAGGGTCGCGGGCTGGAACGTCGGCGGGTGGTCGTCCACCGCGAACACCGTGATCGGCAGCGTGAGCAGCGTCGTGCGGGCGGACGTGTCCGACGCGCCGGTCGCGTCGGTGACGGGGACCGAGATCGACGCCGGGCCCGCGTAGCCGTCGGCCGACGTGAACACGAGCGTGTGCGCGTCCTGCACGAGCTCGGCGCCGTTCGAGCGGGTCGCGGTCACCAGGGTCGGGTCGGCGATGCTGGGCTCGCGCCCGGGCGCGACCTGCACGTGCTCGGCCAGCGGGATGGTCAGCGTCTCGCCGCTCGCGACGCGCAGCTCGGGGGCGCGCGGCCGCAGCTGCGGCGGGAAGAACCCGAGCGCGGGCACCGTGATGAACGCGTACGCGTCGGCCTCGGGCGCCGTGCGGTTGACCAGGCGGTACGGCACGGTCTGCGCGTGGTCGACGAGCGTGACGACGACCTGGCCGTCGGGCGCGACCCGGGCGACGTCCCCGTGCGACGCGGGCACCGACACCTCGAGGTCGGACAGCGGGCCCGACGGGTTCTGCGCGACCGCGAGGACGTCGACCGACACCTCCGTCTTGCCGAGCGTGTCGATCGCGGGCACGAGCACGTCGCGCGCGACGGGCGGCTCGACGGGCGCGTCGTCGGTCACCGTGACGGTGAGCGTGCCGTAGTCGCTGCCGCCGACGTCGTTGGTGACGAGGTAGACGATCGGGACCACGCCCGGCGTCGGCGGGGCCGTGACCACGATGCGCCGGCCCTGGACCTCGGCCTGGACGCCCTCGGGGACCTCGACGGACTCGAGCGTCAGCTCGCGCCCCGTGGAGTCGATGTCGTTGGCCAGCACACGCACCTCGACGCGCTGCCCGGGCCGCAGGGTCACGGCGTCGTCCACCGCGACGACGCCCGACCCCGTGGTCGGGCGCGGCGCGATGCCGACGCGGACCGTCGCGACGGCACGCTGCCCGACCCAGTCCTCGACGGCGTAGGTGAACGTGTCGGTGCCGCGCGACCCCGGGAACGCCTCGTACTCGAGCCAGTCGGCCCCGACCTCGGACACGCGCCCCAGCGTCCCGGCGGTCGCCTCCCCCAGGAGCGTCACGCCGTCGCCGTCGTCGTCGATGCCGACCAGCGGGACGGGGATGCGGACCGTGTCGCCCTCGAACACGCGCGCGACCACGTCCCGCGGCCGCGGCGGCGACTTCGTGTCGGCGTCGGACGCGTGCACCCGCACCGTCACCGTCGCCGCGGTGACGTTGCCGGCGGTGTCGGCCACCGCGAAGGTCGCGCGTGCCGTGAGCGCCCGGTCGGGCGCCTGGTACCGCAGCACGTCACCCGACACGAACAGCAGCCCGTCGCCCTCGGCCAGCGGCTCGGGCAGGTCGCGCAGCACCGTGAGCGCGTCGCCGTCCGGGTCGGACGCGCCCTCGAGCACCGGGATCGTGACGACGCCGCCCGCGCGGACGGTCGCCTCGACGTTGGGGACGAACGGCGGCTGCGACGACGCCGACGGCGGGATCGGCTGCACGACGATCTCGCCGCGGGCCGACGCGGTGCCGTTGGACACCTCGTAGGTCAGCAGCACCGGCCGGTCGGGCGTGCGGTCGGCGCGGATCTGCACGTACCGGCGGTCGAGGACCGCGACCTGCAGGCCCGAGTCCTCGGGCGTGGTCACGGACTGCAGGACCAGCACGTTGTCGGCCGGGTCCTCGTCGTTCGCCAGCGGGTCGATCGTCACGCTGCCGCCCGCGGGCAGCAGCGCGACGTCGCGCACCGCGATCGGCGGCTGCGCCTGCTCGGGCCACTCCCGCACGTCGATGCGCGCGAGGCCCGTCGCCTGCTGCGGGGCCGCGGTGACGACGAACGGCACGTAGTACGTGCCGGCGCGCGCGGCGCGGAAGCCGAACGTGCCGGCAGTGAGGTCGGGCGTGATGGTCGCGCCCACGGTGTCGGACACCGACGCGAGGCGCGCCGGCTCGGACGACGCCGACCGGACGGCGTCCAGCGGTCGCACGACGACCTCCTGGCCGACGTAGGTCACGGCGTGCACCGGGTCGATCCGCGGCGGCACCGACCCGGCGGCGCGCACGTCGACGACGACCTCGCCGTCGACCACGTGCGTGCCGTCCGACACCTGGACCTGCACGGTCGTGCGCCCGAGGCCGCCGCCGTCGGCGGTGTAGGTCAGCACGCCGTCCTGGCGGAACCGCACCGAGCCGACCGTCACGTCGGCGGTCGCACCGACGAGCAGCAGGTCGTCGCCGTCGGCGTCCTCGAAGTCCGCGAGCACGCCGTGCTGGATCTGCCCGCCCGTCTCGACCGTGAGGGACGACGTGCGCACCTGCACGGGCGCCTCGTCGCCGTCGCTCACCGTGAGCCGCACGGTCGCGGTCGCGGGCGCGTTGACGCCGCGGCCGTCGTTGACGACGTACTCGAACTCCGCGGACCCGGTCGCCCCCTCGAGCACGTGCACCTGCAGCGCACGGCCGCCGCGTACGGCCTCGACCGTGCCGAACTCGGCCGGCAGGGCCCCGACCTGCGAGATCACGAGGATCCCGCAGTCCGACGACGAGTCGTTGTCGATCACGGGCAGCACGCGCGACCGACCGGCGCGCACGCCGAACTCGTCGTCGACGGCCACCGGCGGCGCGGTCTGGTCCGTGCACTCGGTGACGGGCTCCTGCGTGACCTCGCCGGACTCGGAGTCGTCCTCGGAGTCCTGGGGCTCGTCCTCCGGGACGATGTCCTGCCAGTTGGGCACCCGCACCTGCGTGTCCTGCTGCGGCAGCCACACGCGCCCGGCGACGGTGTCGTTGAGCACCACGAGGCCGCGGTTCACGCGGAACGCGAGCCGGTCCCCCGACGTCATGCCCTCGAGGTCCTCGACCTGCGCGTCGCGTCCCTGGCACAGCACCAGGGACGACCCGATCGACGACGCCCAGGCCGCCTGCGCGCACTCGCCCACCCGGACCGGGGCGGCGGGCGTCCCCGAGCCCGTCGTGGGGTGCTCGCGCGGCGTGCCGCCGTCCAGCGGAACCTCCCACAGCGCGTCCCGGCTCGCGACCAGCACGGTGCTCGCGGCGGGCCCGGGCTGCTGCAGCACGAGTCCCTCGCCGTCGAGCGTGACCTCGCCCCGCGTCGTGCGGACCGTGCTGCCGGACAGCACGACGAGCTCGTCGCCCACGGCGGTGACCGCGTCCACCTCGAGCGGCCCGAGCGTGCCGGCGTCCTCCGGCGCGAGCGGCGTCGCCGCGGGGACACGCGTGACGGCGCCGTCCTCGGGCGCGACGCCCAGCACCGTCCCGCTGCGCGCCACGACCGCCGCGCCGCCCTCGCCGAGCTGCAGGTCGGGCGTGTCGGCGGTGAGGTCCAGGCCGTCGAGGGACACCAGGTCACGCACCCAGACGTCGCCCGCGTCGTCGACGAGGGCCGCGCGCCCCGCCGCCATCGAGACGTCCGCACCACCCGTCGCGACGCGCGTCGTGGTCGCGACGGCGGCCGGGTCGACGACCGACACCGTGGTCGGCTCGACGAGCAGCACCGCACCCTCGTCCTGGAGCACGTCGAACTCGCCGCTCTCGGTCACGAGACCGCCGTCGAGCTCCTCGACGGGCACGTTGTACCGCCCCAGGCTCAGCTGGCTCGTGGCCGTGAGCCACACGCCGCCGTCGTTGAGGTCGACGCGCGCGAGCGGGAAGCCGCGGTCGACGAGCGCGAGCGTGAGGACGATCGCGGGGACCGTGACGACCGCGGCCGCCGTGGTCATGGGCTTGCGCCGCCACGAGCGCGGGTGCCACCGGCTCACGGCACGCACCCCTGCGCGGGGCGCGCCGAGCTCGCGCGGTCCTCGCGCACGATCGACACCTGGATGCACACCTCGCCCGTCGCCCGGTCCGCGGGGACCGTGACGGTCGCGTCCTCGACCAGCTCGAGCGTCGGCTCGCCCGTCACCGTCAGCACCCCCCACAGGTACCTGTCCCCGCCCTGCGGGTCGGGATTCTGCCACGTGAACGTGACGGAGCCGTCCGCGGCGCGGGTGCCGGACAACGAGTGCGGCGCCGGGACCGGTGCCGCCACGGGCCCGGTGGCCGGGGGCGCGAGGGACTCCGACGGTGCGACCTGCCCGCCGCCGCCCCGGTCGCCGAGCGTCGCGTAGGCGATCGCGGCGCCGGCGGCGACCACGACGAGCGCCGCGAGGGCGCCCGCGAGGCGCGTCCGGCGGCGCGGCGGCGCGTCGACC
>NZ_BCRB01000102.1 GCF_001552375.1 Cellulomonas iranensis NBRC 101100 = JCM 18110
CGCGGTGACCCTGCGCACCGACCGCTGGGAGCTCGACGTGCTGCCCGGCACGGGTGCGTCGCTGGGCGCGGGGCGCGTCCGCACCGCCGACGGCGTGTGGCGCGACCTGCTCCGCCCCACGCGCACGTCCGCGGCCGGCGACCCCGAGAAGTGCGCGAGCTTCCCGATGGTGCCGTGGTCCAACCGGATCCGCGGCGGCGTGCTGCCCTTCGCGGGGCGGCGCTGGCAGCTGCAGCGCAACGCGGCCGACGGCACCGCGATCCACGGCGCCGTGCGGTACGCGCACTGGGACGTCGTCGAGCGCACGGCCACGGCCGTGACGCTCGCGACGGAGACGTCGTGCCAGGTGGGCGTCAACTTCCCCTGGCGGTTCGGCGCGACGATCCGGTACGCGCTCGAGGGTGACGACCTGGTCGTGACGACCTCGGTGCGCAACACCGACGTCGAGCCGTTCCCCGCGGGGTTCGGCCACCACCCGTACCTCAGCCGTGCGCTGCTGCCCGTCGGCGCGCCCGTGCGCGAGTACCCGCCGACCGCCGGGCCCGTGCTGCACGTGCCCGCGTCGGCCGGCTACCGGCTCACCGGCGCGCTTCCCGACGGCCCCGCGGGGGCCGTGCCGCCGCGCGCCGACTTCCGGGTCCCGCGCGCGCTGGGCACCGCGTTCGTCGACGACGTGCTCACCGACCTCGAGCCCGGTGCACCCGTGACGGTCGAGTACCCCGACGAGGGCGTGCGCGTCGACCTGACCATGGACCCCGTGTACCGGCACCTCGTGCTGTACGCGCCGCGGCGGCGCTGCTACTTCGCGGTCGAGCCCGCCACGAACGTCAACGACGGGTTCACGCTGCACGAGCGGGGCGTGCCCGGCACCGGCGTGTTCGTGCTCGCCCCCGGCGAGGAGCGCACGGGCACGTTCCGGCTGGCCGTCACGGTCTGAGCCGGGCCCGTCGGCGTCTCGACGCCCGGGACGCGCCGCCCACGAGACCGGGCTCGCGTCGCTCACGCGGCTCGTGAGCGCTCCCGACCCGGTCTCGTGCGCGCCGCTGCCCACCCACCGGGACGCGAGGGTGCCTCGACGGTCGGCCGGGCGGAGGCGGCGCAGGCCGAGCCGTCAGCGGACGCCGTGCGCTCGACGGACGGCAGGCGTCGGGTCGGGCCCCGCAGCGGACGCCGTGCGCTCGACGGACGGCAGGCGTGGGGTCGGGCCCCGCAGCCCGGTGACCGGTCGCGTCAGTGCGCGTGCGCGTGGCCGTGGCCGCCGCCGCGGCCCGGCGGTGAGCCGACCGCGGCGATCGCCGCGACCACCGTCGTCAGCGGGATCGCGAGCACCAGGCCCGTCGCGCCCGCGAGCGTGCGGACGATCTCCTCGGCGAACGCGCCGCCCGTCAGCGTGACCAGCAGCGGCTGGTCGTACAGCTCGAGCAGCAGCAGGAGCGGCAGCGACGCGCCCGCGTACGCGAACGCGATCGTGTAGACCGTCGACGCGATGTGGTCGCGCCCGATGCGCATGCCGCGCGCCGTGAGCGTCCGCCACGACGCGGACGGGTCGGCCGCGCGCAGCTCCCACACCGCGGCGGCCTGCGTGATCGTCACGTCGTTGAGCACGCCGATGCCCGCGAGCACGACCCCCGAGAGGAACACGCCGCGCAGCACGTGCACGCCGTCGGCGCCCAGAGCCCGGGCCAGCGCGAACGTGTCCTCCGACGTCACGGGCTGCAGGTGCGCGACGTGCGCCCCGAGCACGCCGAGGCCCGTGACCATCGCCAGGCCCAGCAGCGTGCCGACCAGCGCCGTCGTCGTCCGCAGCGACACGCCGTGCGCGAGGTACAGCACCACCACGACGATCGCGGTCGACCCGGCGAGCGCGACCGTCAGCCCGTCCTGCCCGGCCACGAGCGCGGGCAGCATGTAGACGCCGAGCACCGCGAACGCGATCCCCAGCCCGAGCAGCGCCCGCAGCCCGCGCAGCCCCGCGACGAGCGTCGTGACCAGCGCGAACGCGAGCGCGAACGCGCCGAGCGGGAGCGTGCGGTCGACGTCGTGCCACGCCCACACCTCGGCCTCCCCGGCGGTCGCGGGGTAGTGCTCGAGCGTCACACGGGTGCCCGCGGGCAGGTCGGCCGCCTCGGTGCCGGAGGTCGCGAACACGTCGACCTCGCGGCCCGCCGACGTCCGCGCCGTGACCTGCAGGCACTGGACGCTCTGCGGCACGGTGCCGTCCGGGAGCACGTCCTCGACGGTGCCGTCGCACGACTGCATCCGCGTGTCCACGACCTGCGCGCCGACGTACCGCACCCCCGCGTCCGAGAGGGTCGTGCGGGGGCCGTCGCCCGACGGCCAGGTGAGCGCGATGCCCAGCAGCGCGGCGAGCGCGCAGACCACGACGACGGCCGTCAGCAGCACGCGCGTCACCGTGCCGCGTGGGTGCGGGGCGTCCAGGTCGGCGCCGCGGCGCGCACGCCGCCGGCCGGGGGGCGCGGGCGCAGCGTGCCCGGGGGACTCGGCGAGGTGGGGGACGATCCCCGCGGCCGCGGGTCCGGTCGCCAGGGGGCCGGCCGCCGCAGGTCCCGTCGCCGCGGGGTCGTGCGGGGCGGGTCCGGTTGCCGCGGGATGGTGCGGGGCGGGTCCGGTCGCCGCGGGGTCGTGCGCGGCGGGCGCGGGCTCGGTCGGGCGGGGCGCGGGCTCGGTCGGGCTCACGGGGCGATTCTTCCCTCCGGCGGGCGGGTCGTGCCGCGGCACGGGTCCGCGCGTCGCACCGGGCCGGTGCGGCGTCGCGTCGACCTCGGTCCCGGCCTCGCCGGGCGTGCGTCCCGGACCGCGGGCGCGCGACCGCCCCCTCGCCGTGCGGCGCGCGACCGCCCCCTCGCCGTGCGGCGAGGGGGCGGTGCCGGTGTCGGTGCTCAGTGGTCGTGGTCGGCGTGCTCGTCGTCGTGCGCGTGCTCGTCGTGCGTCGCGTCGTCGGCGTGGTCGCGGTGCTCCGGGGCCTCGCCGGTCGCGAGCGCGACCTCGTCGGGCACGACGTCGAGCGTGACGGAGCGGTAGACCTCGCCCGTCTCGACGTCGACCGCGAGGACGCGCCGCGTGGCCGGGTCGGTCACGTACGCGGTGCCCGCGTGGACCTTCACGGCGGGGCGCGGGGTCTGCCACTCGGTGGGCTCCTCCCACGCGTCCACCACGGGCGTCGAGCGCACGAGCGCACCCGTCTCGGGGTCGATCACGTGCAGCGCGCCGTCGGTGCCCAGCACGATCGCCTCGCCGTCGTCGCCGCGCGCGAGCGAGCGGAACGTGTACGACGCGGGCAGGTCGACGAGCCGCAGGGTCGCGGTGCGGGTGTCGACCAGCGACACGCGCGTCGGGCGCTCGAGCTCGGCGTCCTGGTCGGTCTTGTAGTCGCCCAGCACGACCGGCGACTCCTCCGAGCCGGCCTGGTTGCCGATGCGGCCGTACGCGTCGGGGCTCGGGACCTTGGTGAACGCGCCGTCCTTGAACAGCACGACCCCGTCCTGGCAGCCGATCGCGACGACGTCGCCCTGCGCGACGGACTCGCCGTGCACGCCCGGGCACGTGTCGATCGCGGCGATCTCGTCGCCGTCGGCGTCGAGCGCACGGACGCCGGTGCGGGCGTCCTCGGTGCCCTCGGAGACGACGAGCGTGCCGTCGTGCAGCTCGACCGCGACGCCGTGGTGCGCGTGCGGGGTCGTGTACGTGCGGGCGTCGTCCGACGGCCCGTCGGCGACCGCGGTGGAGTCGACGACCGTGACCTCGCCCGTGCCGTCGGCGAACAGCGCGGTGCGGCCGTCGTGGACCACCGCGTGGCCCGGGTGGTCGGCGGGGAACGTCACGTCGGTGAGCTGCGGCTCGCTCGTGTAGTAGTGCGCGTGGTCGCCGTGCGCCTGGCCCCACGTGCCGGCGTCGAGCACCTGGAAGCCCGCGGCGGTCGAGACGAGGACGTGGCGGTGGTCGCCCGCGGGGTTGACGCGCAGGTAGCCCTCGGCGGGCAGGTCGGCGAGGACCTCGAGCGACGCGCCGTCGAGCACGAGGACGCCGCCGTCGTACGTGACGGCGAGGCGCGGGAGGGCGGCCGCGCGCTCGACGGCGGGCGCCGTCGTGGTGTCGGCGGTGGGGGTGGGCGTCGCGGCGTCGGCGGCGTCGGACGTGCCGGAGCACGCGGCGAGGAGCGTCGCGGTGAGCGCGAGCGCGAGCGCCGGGGCGGCGCGGCGGGTGCGGGGGTGCGGGGCAGTGGTCATGGCGTGGTGGGGCGGCAGGGCGCGCCCGGTCCTCTCCGGTCGGTCGGTGGGGTGCCGAGAACCTAACAGAGAGTGAGAGCCGGTATCAATAAGAACGGGGCCCAGGCGTCACCGCAGGTCGAGCGCCATCCGGTGCCCCCAGTCGAACGACGCGTCGCGCCGGAAGCCCAGGTGCTCGTAGAACGTCACCGCGCGCGTGTTCTGCGCCGCCACGCCCAGGTGGACGCCCGGCACGCCCCGCGCGCGCAGCGCGTCCGCCAGCGTCTCGATGAGCCGCCGCCCCCAGCCCTGCCCCTGCAGGCGGGGCAGCAGGTCGACGTGCAGGTGCGCGGGCGCGTCCGCCGGCACCTCCGACGGCTCCGGGTGGTGGATCCGCGCGAGCAGCGCGTGGTCCTCGGTGCCGTCCCGCGGGTCCGGCACCTGCGGGTGCTGCGCGCGCAGCACGGGCCACCACGCCCGCTCGCACCACGCCTCGAACGCCGCCGTGCCCGCCGTCGCGACGACGTACCCCGCGACGCCCTGCGCGTCGACCACCACGAAGCTCAGGCCCGGGTCCGCCGTCGGGTACGGGCCGCAGTACACGTGCCCCAGCAGGTCCGGCGAGCGGTACAGCGACGTCGCGTCACCGCCCGCCGCGCCCGTCAGCAGGCACACGCGGTACATGCCGGGCAGGTCGCTGGGGTGGAAGGGGCGCAGCGTCGCGGTCACGCGCCCGACCCTGCCACCGCGCGTGCGGGGCGACCAGCCCTGCACCACCCCGGGCGACGTGCGGCGTCACCGGTGGGCCCGTGTTGAAGAGTGGGGCCCCGCAGCGGGTAGGATCGACGCCGCAGCGCCCTCGGCGGCGCCGCGCGGGTGTAGTTCAATGGTAGAACATCAGCTTCCCAAGCTGATAGCGCGGGTTCGATTCCCGTCACCCGCTCCGCTCGAGAGGCCAGGTCAGGGCACGTGCCCGCCTGGCCTTCGTCGTCCCCGGCGCCGTCGTCGTCTCCCGCGTCGTCACGGACGCCGGGCGTGCCCGGTGCGCCCGGCGCGTCCGGTTCGCGACGTCGGCCGCGCGCCCCCGGATCGTTCCGGATGTCGAGTGGATCGCGTCCGCATGGCGGACGTCGTGTAAACACCTCGTTGCGCGCGCTCGGCCCGCGGGTCACCCGGGCGGCGCACCACCGGGTCGCCCCGTCGGACGCATCGACGCGCATCGCCGCAGGTCAGCGGCGGCTTCGCCGTTCTGGACGCACCCTTCCGCGGCCCATGAGCCCGGTGCTACCTTGACGCCGGCCCACGGGGGAGCCGCACCACCAGGCACCTCGCGTCTCCCGCACCGCACCACGGGTCGTGGTCACGGCGCCCTGCGCGTCGTGCCGGTGCGCGGGGCCGTGCACCGGAACCGGACCGCGTCCCGCACCGACCCCTGGAGCCTCGCGTGACCCCTCCCCTCTCGTCCCGCGCCACCGCCCCTCGCCGTCGCGTGCAGGCCGCGGCCCTCGCCGCGCTCGCGGCCCTCACGCTCGTCGCCGCGGGCTGCTCGACCCCCGCCAGCGCGGAGGGCTCCGAGGAGACGCCGCTCGCCGACTACGAGGGCGGGCAGCGCACGTTCGGGCAGGCGTACGAGTACGGCAACGGGCTCTTCGTGCAGATCAAGGCGCCGGTCGAGTTCGAGCCGACCGAGCAGACAGTGGGTCTGGGCGGCGAGGGCGTGCCGATCAAGATCCGGGTGTCGATCACCAACGGGTCGCGCACCGACTACAAGCCGCACACGTTGAGCGCCACCGCCGTCTCGGGCGGCGTCGAGGCGACGCCGCTCACGGACGCGACCGCGCAGATCGAGGTCACGGGCCCGAGCGTGGAGGTCCGGCCCGCGGGTGTCGTCGCGTTCGACCTCGCGTTCCTCGTCGCGGACCCGAGCGACGTCACGCTCACGGTCATCCCCGCGATCGGCGGCTACCAGCCGGTCGTCTACTCGACGCCCTGACCGCTCACGCCGAGGTCCGGTCGCCCAGCCACGGCGCGAGCACGTCGGGGCGACCCAGCCACGGCGCGTACCCGCGGCGCACCTCCGCGTCGCTGAGGACGAGCTCGGCGAACGCCTCGCGCAGCGCGGGCGCCTCGTCGCCCGTGCCCGTGACCACCAGGCGCGTGTCGGGCGTGCGGCGGCCCCACGGCCCGGCCGCCCCGATGCTGAGCTGACCGCCCGCGCCGTCCCACACGCACAGCGTGTCGGGGCGGCTCGGCACGTGGAACCGCCCGCGGGCGCGCACCGGCGGCGAGCCGAGGCGGCGCACGTCGTGCAGCAGACGCTCGGGGTGGAACGGGTGCGCCGACCGCAGGTCGAGCGTCCACACGCCGTGCTCCGTGGGTGCGCCGGCGACGGGCGCCACGTGCGCGGGGTCGAGCCGGCGCTCCCCGGCCGCGGTGCGGTGCTCGTGCGCGACGAGGTCGGCGACGCTCGCGCCGTGCCGGCCGTCGACGCGGCGGCTGTCGTGCGCGCGCACGTGGTCCAGCAGGTCGGACGCGACCGGGCGGTCGTCGCGCGCGCCGGTCACGAGGACGACGTCGGCGTGCGCCACCTGCGCCGCCAGCGCCTCGCCGACCGCGCGCCGGTCGTCGGCGGTGAGCGCGAGGCCGCGCTCGTCGAGCAGGTCGTCGCCCAGCAGGTCGTGGTGGAACCCGGCCAGGTCGACGGTCGTCACGGTGTCGCCGAGCCGCAGGCCGGTCAGCGGCTCGCCCGGGCGCATGGCCCAGCCGAGCGCGCGGACCACGGGCAGGGACTCGGCGCTCACGGGCAGCGCGAGCACGACGGCGTCCCAGCGCGGGTCGTCGGCGAGGCGGCGCAGCGTGGGCACGGCGTCCTCGCGGACGGCGCACGACAGGCACGCGTGCTCGAGCGGCACGACCTCGTCCTCGACGACGCCGTCGGCGGACGCGACGACGCGGCGGATCGCGCCGCCGTCCTCGTCGTCGTGGATGTCGTGGCGGACCGCGACGGTGCGCGGGGAGTCGATCAGCAGGCCGAGCAGCGTCGCGTCGCGCTCGACGGGGTCGACGGAGGACAGGACGACGACGGGGGTGCGGGTCACGGGCGCTCCTGGTTGATGCGAATCGTTCTCGACAGTTGACGAGAACCATAATCAATAACTACCGTCGTCCGCCATGAGCAACCACTGCCAGGTCCTGGGGAAGGTGCCGACCTTCGGGCGCACCGTGTCCCACTCGGGACGCCGCACCTCGCGGCGGTTCGTGCCGAACGTCCAGCGCCGCCGCTACTGGGTGCCGTCGCTCGGGCGGCACGTGCGGCTGCGCGTCTCGACGGACGGCATCAAGACCATCGACCGCCGCGGCATCGACGTCGTCGTCGCCGCGATCCTCGCGCGCGGGGAGAAGGTCTGATGGCCGGCAAGCGCGCCGACCTGCGGCCCGTCATCAAGCTCCGCTCCACCGGCGGCACCGGGTTCACCTACGTCACCCGCAAGAACCGCCGCAACACCCCCGACCGCCTCGTGCTGCGCAAGTTCGACCCCGTGCTGCGCCGGCACGTCGACTTCCGCGAGGAGCGCTGACATGGCCAAGAAGTCCAAGATCGCCCGCGACGCCCAGCGCCGCGAGGTCGTCGCCCGGTACGCCGCACGCCGCACCGAGCTGCGCGCCGCGTCCGTGAACCCCCACCTCACCGAGGACGAGCGCCGCGCCGCCCGCGCCGCGCTGCACGCCCAGCCGCGCGACGCGAGCCCCGTGCGGCTGCGCAACCGCGACCTCGCCGACGGCCGCCCGCGCGGCCACCTGCGCACGTTCGGGCTGTCCCGCGTGCGGTTCCGTCAGACGGCGCTGCGCGGCGAGCTGCCCGGCGTCACCAAGTCCAGCTGGTGAGGAGCCACCCGTGAAGCAGGGCATCCACCCCGACTACCACCCCGTCGTCTTCCGTGACGCGTCCGCCGGGTACGCGTTCCTCACGCGCTCGACCGCGACGTCCACCACCACGGTCGAGTGGGAGGACGGGCGCACCTACCCCGTGATCGACGTCGAGATCTCGAGCGCCAGCCACCCGTTCTGGACCGGCAGCGCACGCGTCATGGACACCGCGGGCCGCGTCGAGAAGTTCCACCGCCGCTACGGCACGCCCGGCGGCACCACGCCGAAGGAGCAGGACCGATGAAGGTGCGCGCGTCGCTCGCGTCGCTCAAGAAGAAGGACGGGTCGATCGTCGTGCGCCGCCGCGGCAGGACCTACGTCATCAACAAGAAGAACCCGCGCTGGAAGGGGCGGCAGGGCTGATGGCCGTCCCCAAGCGCAGGACCTCGCGCTCGCGCACGCGGACCCGCCGCGCGCAGTGGGTCGCGACGCCGACGCCCCTGACCCGCGTGCGCGTCGACGGACGCGACGTCGTCGTGCCGTCGCGCCTCGTGCCCGCGCTGCGCCGCGGGCTCCTCGACCCGGGGACGCTGCCGCCGGCACCGTGAGGACCGCGCCCGGCACGCGGCGGCCCCGAGGCGGGGCGGAGAGGCCGAGCCCTCGCCGCCCCGCCTCGTCGTCGCTCCCGCCCCGGGCCAACGGCGCGACCCGGCACCGTCAGGCCACGCGTGCCGCGTCGGGCGCGACGCGGAGCGCGGGCTCGGACGCCGAGGGCGCGGACAGCCGGACGAACGTCGCCGCGAGCGCCGTCGTCACCGGGATCGCGAGCACCAGCCCGATCGAGCCGACCAACGTGCGGACGACCTCCTCGGCGATCTCGCCGCTGGTCAGCAGGCCCAGCAGGTCGCGGTCGGACAGGCTCACGAGCAGCACGAGCGGCAGCGCCGCGCCGACGTACGCGAAGACGATCGTGTAGACGGTCGACGCGATGTGGTCGCGCCCGATCCGCATGCCCTGGCCGAACAGCGACCGCCACGGGCGCCCCGGGCTCGCGGCGTGCAGCTCCCACACGGCGGACGCCTGCGTGATCGTGACGTCGTTCAGCACGCCCAGCCCGGCCAGCACCATGCCGCACACCAGCACGGCGCGCAGCCGCACCTCGGGCGCGACGGACATCAGGTCCAGCGCGTACTCGCCCGACAGGCCGGTCAGGTGCGCCGCGCCGCCCGCCCACGCCGCGATGCCCGCGGTCGCGACGAGCCCGACGAGCGTCCCGGCGAGCGCGGTCGACGTGCGCACCGACACCCCGTGCGCGAGGTAGAGCACCGCGAACATGATCGCGACGCTCGTCACGAGGGCCACGGGCACCGCGGGGCGGCCCTGCAGCAGCGCGGGCAGCGTGAACGCCGCGACGACGGCGAGCCCCACGGCCATGCCCGCCAGTGCCGCGAGCCCCCGCCAGCGCGCCACCAGCACGACGAGCAGCGCGAACACCGCCGCCAGCAGCGCCATGGGCGGCCCGCGCACGAAGTCGACGAACACGTGCTGCGTCGTCATCGCCTCGGGGTCGGCGGTCGGGTCGAACGCGATCGCCGCGACCGCCATGCGCGCGACCCGCACCGTGTCGCCGACCGCGAGCTCGGGCACGTACTCGGGCGGCACGTGCATGCCGACCTCGGTGCCGTCGGACAACCGGATCGTCGCCTGGTCGTCGGTGCCGGGGCCGCCGGTGCCGTGGTCGCCGGTGGCAGAGCGTCCCGTGCCGACGTCGCCCGTGCCGCCGTCCCCTTCACCGAGGTCGCCGGCACCGAGGTCGCCGGTCGCGGCGCCGTCGACCGTGCCGTCGTGCACCGCGACGACCTCGCCGCGCACGTACGTAACGCCGGGCCCGTCGGTCGCGAACTGCGGCGGTGCCGCGTCCGGGTCGGGCCACAGCCACCACGCGCCGAGGCCGGTGACCACGACGACCGGCAGCAGGACCGCGGCGAGCAGCACGCGCGCCCGCCGCGCCGACGCTGCTGGCAGCACCGTCGCCCCGTGCCCGTGCCCGTTGCCAGCGTGCTCGTGCTCGTGCGCGCGCCCGTGCTCGTGCCCGGGTCCGTCGTCGCCTGCGGGCCGAGCGTCGGGCGGGTGACCGGCGTCCGGTCCCGTGCCCGTGCCGTGCCGGGCGTCCGCCTCAGCTCCGCGCTGGGCGAGCGCGTCCGTACGGCGCCCGGCGACGTCGTCCGTGCCGCGTCCGCCGGCCGGACCGTCGGAGGCGGGCACGTGGGCCGTCGCCGGTGCTCGCTCGGCGGGTGTCCTGTCCGTCACCGCACCACCCTGACCGCGCCGCGCACCCGAGCGCGGCACGCCACGCCGACGACCCCGAGCCGCGCCCTCTCACCGACCCCTCGCGGCCCCTCTCGCCGACCCCGACCGACGAGCCCCGGCCGCGGAGCTGTCGCCACCGCGCCCGGTCAGCACCGTGTCCGGCCGTGCCCCCGCGCCGCGAGCGCGGTACTCGTTCGTCGAGTGCGCCGGGAACGAGTGCCGCGTTCGGTGCGCGAGTGCCGCGCTCGCGGTGCCCCGCTGCTCGCGGATGGTCCGGCACGGCCACGGACCCGCGGCGCCGTCGATCCAGCGGGGTCGTCGGCTTCTCTCCTCGGCGAGCGCGGTAGTCGTTCGTCGAGTGCGCCGGGAACGAGTGCCGCGCTCGGTGCGCGAGTGCCGCACTCGGCGAGTGACGACCCTGCACGAGGCGCGACGATCGCCTCGGTGGACGGCGGGCGCACTCGCCGTGTGGCTGGGCCTGACCCGGCAGCCACCTGCCTCCGGTCTCGTCCTGCCTGGCGAGCGCGGTAGTTGTTCGCCGAGTGCGCCGGGAACGAGTGCCGCGCTCGGTGCGCGAGTGCCGCGTTCGCAGACGAGTGCCGTGCTCGGTGCGCGCGCACTGACGGCCGGCCGGCCGGCCAGCCCGCCCCCGCGCGCCGGCCGCCCACCCGCGCGCCGGCCG
>NZ_BCRB01000103.1 GCF_001552375.1 Cellulomonas iranensis NBRC 101100 = JCM 18110
CGGGCGTGGGCGTCGCGGGGGTCCGCCGCGACGCACCGCCCGCCGCGGGCCGGTCCGCGGCCGTCGGGGGTGCGGCGACCCCCGCCTGCGCGGCGGCCTCCTCCATCGCGGCCCGCACGGCCGTGCGCACGGCCGACGCGACCGCGTCTTGCGCGCGGTCCGCGTTGCGGCGCTGCAGCGCGAGCAGGTCGGTGCCCTCGTCGATCACGCCGCCGCGGTCGCCGACCACGCGGAACGTCATGCGCAGGTGCGCCGGCAGCCGGTCCTCGTCGACCGCGTCGGGCGGCACCTCGACGTCGCGCAGCGCCCGCACGGCGCGCGCGAACATCTCCCGGAACGACGGCGCCGCGTCGGCCGCGCGCACCGTGTCCTCCCAGGTCGCGGTGTTCTCGTCGAGCCACGCGTCGACCGCGCGCGCGACGTCCGGCGCGGGCACCAGCTGCACGCGCACGGGCTTGGGCAGCGCACGGATCGTCGCGGTCAGCAGCTCGGCGCGCATGCCGGGCACCATCCAGTCGAAGCCCTCGGGCCGCACGCGCGGCAGCTGCGACAACGGGACGTGCACGGTGACGCCGTCGGCCTCGGTGCCGGGCTCGAACTGGTACGTCAGCGGGAACGACAGGTCGCCCTGCGGCCAGCGCGACGGGAACGCCTGCTCGTCGATGTCGGCGGCGTCCTCGCCGACCAGCAGGTCACGCGTGTACGTCAGCAGGTCGGGGTCGGCGCGGCGTGCGTCCTTCCACCACCGGTCGAAGTGCCGCGCCGAGACCACGTCGGCCGGGACGCGCGCGTCGTAGAAGGCGAACAGCGCGTCGTCGTCGACCACGAGGTCGCGGCGGCGGGCGCGCGCCTCGAGAGCCTCGGCCTCGGCGAGCAGCCGCCGGTTCTCGTGGAAGAACCGGTGGTGCGTCGTCCACTCGCCCTGCACGAGCGCGTGCCGCAGGAACAGCTCGCGCGCGTGCTCGGGGTCGATCTTCGCGAGCAGCACGCGCCGCTCCGCGACGACGGGCACGCCGTACAGCAGCACCTTCTCGTCGACCATCGCCGCGCCCTGGCGCGTCGACCACGCGGGCTCGGAGTAGGTGCGCTTCACGAGGTGCGCGGCGGCCTCCTCGACCCACGCGGGGTCGACGCGCGCGACGTCCCGCGCCCACAGGCGCGACGTCTCGACGAGCTCGGCCGCCATGACCCACGACGGGGGGCGGCGCGCCAGCCCCGAGCCGGGGAAGATCGCGAACCGTGCGCCGCGCGCGCCGAGGTACTCGTTGCGGGCGCGCGCGTCGGGGCGGCGCGGCTTGCCGTCGCGGCCCTTGGCGGGCGCGCCCGCGGCGACGTCGGTGACGAGCTGCATGCCGACCTGCGACAGCAGGCCGGGCAGCATCGCGCGGTGGATCGCGTCGCCGTCCCACGACCAGCGGGTCTGCACGCCGTCGGGGCCGGTGCGCTCGGCGGACTCCTGCGTGGGCGCACCGGGCGGGGTGTGCCGGCCGCCGTCGCGACGCCCGTCGCGGCCGTGGCCCGCTGCCGCGGGGACGTCGGACGACGCGGGCACCGGCGCGCCCTTGGCGTCGAAGCCCAGGTCCTTGGCCATCTGCCGGAGCTGCGCGACGACGTCCTGCCACTCGCGCACGCGCAGGTAGTGCAGGTGCTCGGCCTTGCACAGCCGCCGGAACGCGGACCCCGACAGCTCGCGCTGCCGGTCGCGCAGGTACGTCCACAGGTTGAGGTACGTCAGCAGGTCCGACGTCGGGTCGGCGAACCGGCGGTGCATCGCGTCGGCGGTCTCGCGCTGCTCGGCGGGCCGCTCGCGCGGGTCCTGGATCGACAGCGCGGCCGTCACCACGAGCACCTCGCGCGCGACGCCGCGGCGCCCCGCCTCGACGACCATGCGCGCGAGGCGCGGGTCGATCGGCAGGCGTGCCAGCGCGCGCCCCGTCTCGGTGAGCTGCGTGCGGCCCCGCCGCTCCTCGAGCGCACCGAGCTCGGTGAGCAGCACGACGCCGTCGCGCACCGAGCGCACGTCCGGCGGGTCGACGAACGGGAAGTCGACGACCTCGTCGGGCGACGTCACGACGCCCACCGCGATCATCTGCAGGATCACCGACGCGAGCGACGTGCGCAGGATCTCGGGCTCGGTGTACTCGGGGCGGGACTCGAAGTCCTCCTGCGAGTACAGCCGGATCGCGATGCCCGGCGCGACGCGGCCCGAGCGCCCGGACCGCTGGTTGGCGGACGCCTGCGACACCGGCTCGATCGGCAGCCGCTGCACCTTCGTCGCCTTGGAGAACCGCGAGATGCGCGCCGTGCCGGGGTCGACGACGTACCGCACGCCCGGCACCGTCAGCGACGTCTCGGCGACGTTGGTCGCGAGGATCACCCGACGGCGCGTGTGCGGCTCGAACACGCGCCGCTGCTCGGCGGCCGAGAGCCGCGCGTACAGCGGCACGACGTCCACGCCGAGCGCGTGCCGCGGGTCGCTGACCCGCGGTCCCAGGGACCCGCGCAGCGCGTCCTCGGCGTCGCGGATCTCGCGCTCGCCCGACAGGAACACCAGGACGTCGCCCGGGCCCTCCGCCATGAGCTCGTCGACGGCCTCGGTGATCCCGGTGACCACGTCGCGATCCGGGCCGTCGTCGGGGGACAGCGGCTGGTAGCGGATCTCGACCGGGTAGGTGCGGCCGCTGACCTCGACGACCGGTGCGGGCACGCCGTCGGGGTGCTCGTCGCTCGGCGGGGCGCCGAAGTGCCGCGCGAACCGGTCGGAGTCGATCGTCGCCGACGTGATGACGAGCTTGAGGTCGGGCCGCTGCGGCAGCAGCCGCGTGAGGTACCCGAGGATGAAGTCGATGTTGAGGCTGCGCTCGTGCGCCTCGTCGATGATGAGCGTGTCGTACATCCGCAGCATCGGGTCGCGCTGGATCTGTGCGAGCAGGATGCCGTCGGTCATCACCTTGACCAGGGTCGAGTCGCTCGACTCGTCCGTGAACCGCACCTGGTAGCCCACGACCCCGCCCAGCGGGACCCCGAGCTCGTCGGCGATGCGCTCGGCCACCGTGCGCGCCGCGATCCGCCGCGGCTGCGTGTGGCCGATCTGCCCCGCGCGGCCCCGGCCCAGCTCGAGCGCGATCTTCGGGATCTGGGTCGTCTTGCCCGACCCGGTCTCGCCCGCGACGACCACGACCTGGTGGTCGCGCAGGGCCGCCGCGATCTCGTCGCGACGGGCCGAGACGGGCAGCTGCTCGGGGTAGACGATCGCCGGCAGGACCACGTCCGCGCGGGCCTGCGCCGTGCGGGCCAGGTGCGCGTCGCGGGCCGCGGCGCGGGCGTCGTCGTCGCGTCGTCCCCCGTCGCGTCGTGCCTCATTGCGTCGTGCTGCGTCGCGCGCGCGACGTGGAGCGCCGCCGCCGGCCGTGCCCTCACCGGCCGTGGCCACGCCGTCCGTGCTCTCGCGCGCGGAACCCTCGCCCCGCCGTCCGCGACCCCCACGCCGCCGCGGCGCACGACGCCGCGTCTCCGCACCGTCGGCCGCCGGGCTGCCGGCGTCGGCGTCGGCGGGGACGTCGGCGGGGGTGGGGTCGGACGTGCTCACGACCCACCATCCTCCCAGGCGTCCCGGCGGGGCTCACGCCGAATACCGGGACGCGGGGTCCGCGAGACCGGGCTCACCGCATCCGTGCGGCCGCAGAACGTTCCTCAGCCCGGTCTCGCTCCGGTGGCGTCCCGCAGTCCGGGCAGCAGCTCCTCCGGCAACTCGTCGACCGGCGCGACGACGAGGTCCTGCACCTTCCAGTCGAGGTCGGCCACCGCGTGCCACGCGTGCTGCAGCTGCGCCTGCGTGGGCATGCCGTCGCGCGGCACGACGAACGCCTCGACGTGGAACACGTGCCCCTCGTCGCGCACGCGGGACTGCGCCTGGGCGACCCACGGCAGCGCCCGCAGGGTCGCGTCGATGCGGTCGTGCAGCGGGTGCGGCTGCGTGCCGTCGACCGTCGTGGCGCGTGCGTCCATGAGCGCCGCGACCGCCGAGCGCAGGTTGCGGACGCCGTCGTGCAGGATGCTGCCGGAGATGAACAGCGCGGCGACCGCGTCGGCCCACCACAGGCCCGCACCGATGCCGAGCACGCCCACGATCCCGCCGACGGCGGTCATCCAGTCGGCCTTGTTCATGTCGGCGTCGGCGTAGAGCACGCGGTCGTGCAGCTGCTCGGCGAGCGGCATCTTGGCGCGGCCCAGCAGCACGGGCGGCACGATCGTGTACGCGAGGACCGCGACCATCAGCCAGCCCGCCCAGATCTCGTGCCCCAGCACGACGATGAGCCCGACGGGCGGGTGCTCGCCGGCCAGCAGCCCGGACAGCGAGTCGAACACCAGGAACGCGCCCATCGTCAGCAGCGCCGTCGCGGCCACCAGGTGACCGATGCCGACCGACCGGTGGTAGCCGTAGGGGTGCCGCTCGCTCGGCACCCTGCCCGTGACGTGCAGCGCCACCAGGAACGCGACCGGCGGGATGAACGACAGCAGGTCCTCCGCCCACGCGGCCTTCATGGCCTGCGAGCTGCCCATGACGAGGTACGTCGCCGTCACGGCCGTGACGAGGAACCCGATCGTCAGCCACGCGAGCCGCACCGCGCGGCGGCGTGCGCGCTGCGCGTCGGGCGGCAGCTCGGTGTTGCCGAACCGGAACGACTGCTGCACGGCTCCCTGCGTCACGGCGCCGTCACCTCCTGGTCGAGCAGGTGCCGCTCGAGCGCGACGAGGAACGCGTTCTCGCCCATCGGCGCGAGCACGACGTGCCCCTCGGGCTTGCCGTGCTCGTCCGTGACGGTCGTGTAGGCCACCGTCACCGCGGCCTTCGACGTCCACGGCGTCGACGCCGTGAACCCGCCCACGACCACGTCGAGCCGGCCCTCCTCGAGGTCGGCGACGAGCGCCTCCTCACCGCCCGTGGTCCACGTGACGTCCGCGCCGAGCGAGTCCGCGAAGTCCTCGACGAGCGCGACCTCGACGCCGTCGGGCGACCCGTCCGGGCCGAGCGCCGTCCACGGCTCGTGCGGCGAGAGGCCGGCGCGCAGCTCGCCGCCGCGCACGCGCTCGAGCGTGCCGTCGGGGTCGGTCGGGAACGTCGGGGCGTCCGCGCCGCAGCCGGTGAGGGCGACGAGGGCGAACGCCCCGGCGACGAGCGCGGCGCCGCGGGCGCGGCGGGCGGCGCGGTGCGCGTCACGCGTGCCGGCACGCGTGCGGCGACGGCGGGAGGACGTCATGCCGTCATCGAACGCCGGGACGCGCGTCCGCGCACGTCAGGGAGGTGGATGCCGACCCGTCGTGCACGGGTCGCGGTGGGCCGGGTGCCTGCGACGCGGCCCGTCAGCGCAGACGTTCGAGCTCGACGAGCCCCTGCACGACCGGCCCGACCACCACGAGGTACATGAGGCCGAAGAACAGCGCCCCGAGCAGCGTGAACCCGATCGCGTCACCCAGCCGACCGGGCGTGCGCAGGTGGCGCACGATCTTGCGGACGAGGTGCGTCGGGTGCTTCACGTCCCACGAGTTCAGGCGCACGTGCCGACCCAGGTAGATCCCGAACGCGACGAGCAGCAGGACGACCGCCTCGACCGCGCGGGCCTCCGCACCGGCGAGCGGCGCGACGGTGTCCCCGTACCGCAGGATCACCCACGCGAGGATCACGAGGAACACGTTGAGCACGGTCGTCAGCACGCCCGACATCGCGAGCACCAGGACGAGCAGCACGTCGTACCACTCGGGCACGCGCTCGCCCTCGCGCCGGTGGTTGAGGTTGAGCTCGGTGATGAGGTACCCCGCGTTCGGCAGCATGAGCAGCCACACGACCCCGAGGACGATCCCGGAGCCCCAGACGACGGCGGGCGGTGCGCCGCGGGAGATCAGCGGCAGCAGCACCACGACGGCCACCGCGAGCACGACGAACGGCGCGACGGACAGCGCGAGGTTGAGCAGCATCGGGCGGTACAGCCGTGTCCGGTAGACGGGGGCCCGCGCGACCACCAGCGCCGCCGCGAACAGGTTCATCAGCAGGACCCCGACGACGAGGCTGTTCAGCACGCGTTCTCCCTCCGCACCGCACGTCGCGCGGCAGGCACCGTCCGCACGCGTGCGCTCATGGAACCAGCCCGGCGGCGCGCCCGCCCGCGGTCCACCCCCGCCGGGGCCCGCCCCGCCGTGGTCGGCTCCCGCCGGGCTCGCTCCCGCCGCGGGCGGCTCCCGTCGTGATCCGCGCCCAGGTGCCTCTCCGCCCGCCCGCCTCCTGCGTCGTCCCGCCACCCGCTCCGCGACGGACAGCGGCACGGCACGGCGGACAGCAGCACGCAGGTGTCCGTCGTCCGTGCGGCTGTCCGTCGCGGGAAGGGGGCGGCGGCCGTGCGCGGGTGGCCGAGCGCGGGTGCGTCGCCGGGTGCGCGACGAGGGGTAGCCCTTTCGGGTGAAGGGCGGGGCGTGTCGCTCGTCCGGGCGGCATGCTGGTCGTTGGGTGATTCGTCCGGATCGGCCGACGGCGACGGAGCGGAGGCAGCGTGCTCGACCACCCGTGGCCGCCGCCGTCGCCCGGCCCGCAGCAGCCACGCGACGCGCACGGTGCGGCATGGCGCAACGGCACGCAACCCCGGCACGCGGCCGCGCCGCGCCGGCCCGGGGCGTCGGGGTGGCCCGACCTGGCGGGTGAGCCCGCGGCGCGACGACGTCACGACGACGCGCGCTCGGCGGACCGCGACGACCGCGAGGACCGTGGTGGTCCGTGGCGCGCGGGCCGCCCCGAGGGCGAGGCCCCGCGGGGACGCCTGCCCGCGTCCGGCACCTCGTGGGAGCCGGCCGCCGCGTGGATCCCGCAGCCCACCCCCGCGCCCGAGCAGCGGTGGACCCCCGAGCAGGACTGGCTCACCGCCTTCGCCGCTGCGCCCGCGGTGGCGCCGGTGCGCCCGCGCCGCGCCGCGCTGCGCGTCTGGGGCCCCGTGCTCGCGGTCGCCGTGCCGCTCGTCCTGGTCCTCGCGGCCGTCGCCCTCGCGCGGGGCTAGGGGTCGGGCTGCGCGTGGCCCGTCCCTCGCGCCTCGCCGGGGCTACCGTGGCCGCATGAGCGACCCGACCGTGCCCGCGACGCCCGACTCCGAGCTGCGCACCGACGGCGAGCGCCGCGTGGTCGAGGCCCTCGACGCCGCGGGCGTGCCGTACGTGCGCACGCGGCACGGGCGCGTCGGCTCGCTCGCGGAGGCCGCGGCGGCGCGCGGGATCGCACCGGCCGACCTCGTGAAGACGATCGTCGTGCGCCGCGGCGACGACGACTACCTGCTGGTGCTGCTGCCCGGGGACCGCACGATCTCGTGGCCTCGTCTGCGGGCGCTGCTTGGCGTCAACCGGCTGTCGATGCCGGACGCGGCGGTCGCCAAGGACGTCACGGGCTTCGAGCGCGGCACGATCACGCCGTTCGGGACGACGCGGACGTGGCCGGTGGTCGTCGACGCGCGCGCCGCGGGGCGGACGGTGTCGATCGGCGGCGGCGGGCACGGCGTCGGCATCGAGCTCGCGGTCGACGACCTCGTGGCCGCGCTGGGTGCGACCGTCGCGGAGGTCAGCGAGGCCGAGTGACCGCCTGACCCCGGGTCCCCGGGTCGAGCGAGCCCTCGGGTCAAGCGGGGGTCAAGCCCGGGTGCGGCAGGAGTAGGGTGCGGGAACGCGCGCGGTGCGCCGCGCGTTGTGGCGAGGGATGTCAGGTCCTTGTCGTCGTTCGGCGCGCGGGTGTCGGAGGGCGCAGGTAGCGTCGATCCGCCCGTCGCACCCCGGTACGACGACGTACCGACCCGAGGCACGAGGAGCACGAACGCCACATGACGGAGCTGTCGAGCGTCGTCGAGCCCATGACGTCGACCGTGGAGCAGACGATGACCGTGGAGCACGCGATCCGCGTCGAGCACCGCGAGGACAAGGCCGTGGTCTGCCTGGTCGGGGAGATCGACGCGTCGCTGCGGGAGTCCGCGTCCGCGTCGATGGGGCTCGCGCTCATGAGCGGGCTGCCCCTGCTGGTCGACGCGACCGAGGCGACGTTCGTCGACTCGTCGGGAGTCGCGTTCGTGCTGCAGCTGCACCTCGCGGCCAGCGAGGCGCAGATCCCGCTCACGCTGCGCGACCCGCACCGCGTGCTGCGCGACGTGCTCGACATGGTCGGCCTCGGCACCGCGATCCCCGACGAGGGCGACGCCCCCGCCTGATGCACGGCGTCGTCCCGGACGGTGTCGGTGGGCTCGGTTAGGTTCGCCGCATGCGGCTGCTGCACACGTCGGACTGGCACCTGGGCCGGACCCTGCACGGGGTCGACCTGCTGGACCACCAGTCGGCCTACCTCGACCACCTGGTCGACGTCGTGCGCAGTGAGTCCGTCGACGCGGTCGTCGTCGCGGGCGACGTGTACGACCGGGCGATCCCGCCGGTCGAGGCCGTCACGCTGCTGTCCGACACGCTCGCGCGCCTCGCGGAGCTCACGACGGTCGTCGTGACGTCGGGCAACCACGACTCGGCGACGCGCCTGGGCTTCGGCGCCGCGCTCATGCGCGAGCGCGTGCGGCTGCGCACGCGCGTCGCGTCGCTCGCCGAGCCGGTCGAGGTCGGGGACGTGCTCGTGTACGGCCTGCCCTACCTCGACCCGGACGTGTGCCGGGCCGAGCTCGCGCCGGTCGCTCCGGACGGGTCGCGTGCGCTGCTCGCGCGCTCGCACGAGGCCGTGACGACCGAGGCGATGGCGCGCGTGCGCGCCGACGCGGCCGCGCGTGCGGCGGGCGGCGACCGGCGGCCGGTCGTGGTCGCGGCGCACGCGTTCGTCGTCGGCGGCCTGGCCAGCGAGTCGGAGCGGGACATCCGCGTCGGCGGCGTGGACCACGTGCCGGCAGCGGTGTTCGCGGGGGCCGACTACGTCGCCCTCGGGCACCTGCACGGCCCGCAGGTCGTGGGCGGTCCCGCCGGCACGACGCTGCGCTACTCGGGCTCGCCCCTGGCGTACTCGTTCTCGGAGCGCCACCAGACCAAGTCCACCGTGCTGGTCGACCTCGCGGGCGACGCCCCGGCCACGACCCTCGTGCCCGCACCCGTGCCGCGGCGGCTGACGGACCTCACGGGCACGCTCGACGACCTGCTGGGCGCCACGGGCGAGCCGCACGTCGACGACTGGGTGCGCGTCACCGTCACCGACGCGGCACGCCCGGCCGAGCTGTTCCGCCGGGTCCGGCAGCGGTTCGCGCACGCGCTCGTCGTGCAGCACCGCCCCGACCGGCCCGACGACGCGCGCGAGCGGCTCGCGCTCGTCACCGCCGCGGCCGACCCCGTGCAGGTCGCCGCGGACTTCGTCACGCACGTGACCGGCGGCGCGCCCACGGACGCCGAGCGCGCCGTGCTGCGCGCCGCGCACGAGCACGTGCTCGCGGCGGAGCGGAGCACCTGATGCACCTGCGCTCGCTCACCGTCCAGGCGATCGGCCCGTTCGCGGGCCGTCACACGGTCGACGTCGACGCGCTGGCCGCGTCGGGGCTGTTCCTGCTCGAGGGGCCGACGGGTGCGGGCAAGTCCACGCTCATCGACGCCGTCGTGTTCGCGCTGTACGGCAAGGTCGCCGGTGCGGACGCGTCCGACGAGCGGCTGCGCTCGGCGTACGCCGCCGACGACGTCGAGAGCGTCGTCGACCTCGTGTTCGAGGTGCCGTCGGGCGTGTACCGCGTGCGGCGGACGCCCGCGTACCAGCGGGCGAAGCGGCGCGGCACGGGCACGACGACCGCGCAGGCGAGCGTCAAGGCGTGGCGCCTGCCGGCCGACGCCGACGTCGCGGGCGCCCCCGACGCGCTCGAGGGCGTGGGCGAGCTGCTGGGCACGCGGCTCGACGAGGTCGGCGCCGAGCTGCAGCGCGTGGTCGGGCTGGACCGCACGCAGTTCGTGCAGACCGTCGTGCTGCCGCAGGGCGAGTTCGCGCGGTTCCTGCGCGCGACGGGCGAGGAGCGGCGCGTGCTGCTCCAGAAGATCTTCGGCACGCAGGTGTACGAGCAGATGCAGCAGCGGCTGGCTGCGCTGCGCGCCGAGTCGGCCCGCACGGTCGAGGCGGCGCGCACGGCGCTCGGGCACGCGGTCGAGCACCTGCTGGGCGCGTGCGGCCTCGACGCCGACGAGCAGGCGGCGGCCCGCGCGCTGCTCGACGAGGCGGTGGTCGGCTCACCCGTCGGGGCGCGTGTCGCGGACGCCGTCACGGCGACCACGGGCGGGCTCACGTCATCGGCCGCCGACGTGGCCGCGCGTGCCGACGCGGCCCGCGCGGCGTGGCAGAGCGCGCGGACCGCGCACGACGAGGAGCGGCGCCTGGCCGGGCTCGTCGCGCGCCGCGCCGCGCTGCACGCCGAGCGCGCGCTGCTCGCCGACGGCGCCGACCAGCACGCCGACGACGTGCGACGCCTCGGGCTCGCGCGCGCCGCCGCGACCGTCCGGCCCCTGCTCACCGGCTGGCGCGACGCGTGCACCGCGCACGAGGGCGCGCTCAAGGCCCTCGTCGCCACGGCCGACGTCGCACCGGCCGCGCTGCTGCGGGTCGGGGACGTCGCCGACGTCACGACCCTGCTGGCCGCGACGACCGGCACGACGCCCGACGGTCCCGCCGCTGCCGGCACGGCGTCCGACGGTCCCGCCGCTGCCGGCACGGCGTCCGACGGTCCCGCCGCCGGCACGGCCGGGACGTCGGCCGCGCCCGGGCCGGACACCGACGCCGAGCGGGTGCTCGACGCGTGGCGCACCCACCTGCGCGCCGCGCGCACCGACGCGGCCGAGGACGCCGTGGCCCTGCGACGGACGGTCGAGACCGAGGCGGGCCTCGTCGCGCGCCGGCGCACGGTGCGCGACCTCGCGGCCGTGCTGGACGACCTGCGCGCCGAGGCCGCGGCGGCCACCGAGTGGCTCGCGCAGCGCCCCGCCGCGCGCGCC
>NZ_BCRB01000104.1 GCF_001552375.1 Cellulomonas iranensis NBRC 101100 = JCM 18110
GTCGTCGTCGCCGGCACCCGTCACCGGCGCGACGCCGTCCGGCGCGGGCCCCCGCGCCGGACGGGCGACCGCGCGGGACCGGGACGTCCCGGCACGCGGGGCGTCGTCGGCGCTCGTCCCGGGGGAGCGGCGCGCGCGAGCCGCGCCGCCCTCAGAGGACACGGGCGACCTCGCCGCCGAGCACGTCCACGCGTGCGCCCGCCAACGGCTCGGGCACGTCCTGCGGCACCGCGGCCGTCACCAGCACCTGCCGCGCACCCGCGACCAGCTCGGCCAGCCGCTCGCGCCGACGCGTGTCGAGCTCGGCGAACACGTCGTCGAGGATCAGCACGGGCTCGCCGTCCGGGCCCCAGTCCGCGGCCCACGCACCCGCGTCGTCGACGCCGTGCGTCAGCAGCTCGTACGACGCGAGACGCAGCGCGAGCGCGACCGACCACGACTCGCCGTGGCTCGCGTACCCCTTGGCCGGCAGGTCGCCGAGCGCGAGCGCCAGGTCGTCGCGGTGCGGGCCGACCAGGCACACGCCCCGCTCGATCTCCTTGGAGCGCAACCGGCCCATCGCCTCGAGCAGCAGCCCCTCCACGGCCGCCGCGTCGGCGGCCGCCGGCAGCGCGGGGTCGTCGTCGGTCCGGCCCAGGGCCGTGTCGAGCGACGCCCGGTACGTGATCCCGAGCTCGCCCTGCCCCGCGCTGACCTGCCGGTACGCGTCGGCCGCGCGAGGGCGCAGCGCCGCGACCAGGGCCTGCCGCGCGACGACGACCTGCGCACCCGTCGCCGCGAGCTTCGCGTCCCACACGTCGAGCGTGCGCAGGTCCGCGCCCGTGCGCGCGCGCGACGCCGCCGCGGCCGACTTCAGGAGGGCCGACCGCTGCTTGAGGACCCGGTCGTAGTCGCCCAGGACCCCCGCGATGCGCGGCGTGAGCTGCACCAGCAGGTCGTCGAGGAACCGCCGGCGGCCGTCCGGGTCGCCCTTGACGAGCGCGAGGTCCTCGGGGGCGAACAGCACCGTGCGCAGGATGCCCAGCACGTCCCGCGCGCGGCCCGGCGAGCCGCCGTTGACCCGCGCGCGGTTGGCCTTGCCCGGCGTGACCTCGACCTCGACGAGCGTCGCGCGCTCCTCGCGGACGACCTTCGCGCGCACGACCGCCCGCGACGTGCCGGCACGCACGAGCGCCGCGTCCGAGGGGACGCGGTGGCTGCCGAGCGTCGCGACGTACCCGATCGCCTCGACGAGGTTCGTCTTGCCCTGCCCGTTGGGTCCGACGAGCGCGGTGATGCCCGGGTCGAGCGGCAGCTCGACCTGCGGGTACGACCGGAAGTCGGTGAGGGACAGGTGCGCGACGTACACGCCGGTCAGGCCTCCGACGTGGGTGGTGCCGACGGCGTCACGGTGTCCGCGCCGGCGGCGCGCACCGCGTGCCCGCCGAACTGCTGGCGCAGCGCGGCGACGGCCTTCATGGCCGGCGACTCGCCCTGCCGCGACGAGAACCGCGCGAACAGCGACGCCGCGATGACCGGGGCCGGCACGGCCAGGTCGATCGCCTCGTCGACGGTCCAGCGGCCCTCGCCGGAGTCCTCGACCCAGTCGTCGATCGCCGCGAACCGCGGGTCCTCGTGCAGCGCCTGCACGAGGAGGTCCAGCAGCCACGACCGCACGACGGTGCCCTTGGTCCACGCGCGCATGGTCGCGGGGACGTCGGTGATGAGGTCCTTCGCCGCCAGCAGCTCGTAGCCCTCGGCGTACGCCTGCATGAGGCCGTACTCGATGCCGTTGTGGACCATCTTCGCGTAGTGCCCCGCACCGACCGGGCCGGCGTGCACGAAGCCGTCGCCGCGCTCGCCCTCGGGGCGCAGCGCGTCGAAGACGGGCATCGCACGCTCGACGTCGGCGGCGTCGCCGCCGACCATGAGCCCGTAGCCGTTCTCCAGGCCCCAGATGCCGCCCGAGACGCCCGCGTCGATGAAGCCGATGCCGTGCTCGGCGAGCGTCGCGGCGTGCGCCGCGTCGTCCTGGTAGTACGAGTTGCCGCCGTCGATGACCAGGTCACCGGCCGTGAGCAGGCCCGCGAGGTCCTGGATGACGGCGTCGGTGATCGGCCCCGAGGGGACCATCACCCACACGACGCGCTCGCCCGCGGGCAGCGCCGCGGCGAGGGCCTCGAGCGACGGGACGTCCGTCACGTCGGGGTTGCGGTCGAACCCCGTGACCTCGATGCCGGCCTCGCGGATGCGCGCGCGCATGTTCGCGCCCATCTTGCCCAGCCCGACCAGACCGATGTGCATGCCTCGCCCCTCTCGACGCGGGCCACGTCGCTCGACGTGGCACCCCGGCCACTGTGCCGCACCCGCGGCCCGTCCGCGCGAGCGGCGTCAGCTCGCGAAGCGGATCGGCACCAGCAGGTAGCGGTAGTCCTTGCGGTCGTCGCTCTCGAGCGACTCCTGGCCCGTGAACTCCACGGGCTTGTTCGGGTGCGTGAACGACATCCGCACGAACGTCGTGTCGAGCGCACCGAGCCCGTCGGCGAGGAAGTGCGGGTTGAACGCGACCGAGATGTCGTCGCCGACGAGCGTCGCCTCGAGCGCCTCGGACGCCTGCGCGTCGTCGCCCTGACCCGCGTCCAGCACGACCTGACCCTCGCTGAACGTCAGCCGGATCGGGGTGTTGCGCTCGGCGACGAGCGCGACGCGCTTCGCGGCCTCCGCGAGCGCCTGGCGGTTGACGATCGCGTGGATCGGCGTCTCGTCGGGGAACAGCCGCCGCACGGGCGGGTAGTCGCCGTCCACGAGCAGGCTCGTGGTCTGGCGGCCCCCGGCCTCGAAGCCGATGAGGTCGACGCCGCCGCCGCTCGACAGCGACACCTCGACGGAGCCCGAGCCGCCGAGCGACTTCGCCGCGTCGGAGAGCGTGCGCGCCCGCACGAGGGCGACGGCCTCGACGTCGGGGCTCGCGGGCTTCCACGTCATCTCGCGCAGCGCCAGCCGGTAGCGGTCGGTCGCCAGCAGCGTGACGCGCTCGCCCTCGATCTCGACGCGCACGCCCGTGAGCAGGGGGAGCGTGTCGTCACGGCTCGCGGCGACCGACACCTGCGCGACCGCGTGGGTCAGCTCGTCGCCGTCGACCGTGCCGGTCACGGGCGGCATCGCGGGGAGGTTCGGGTAGTCCTCGACCGGCATCGTCAGGAGCGTGAAGCGGCTCGCACCGCACGTGACCTGCACCTTGGTGCCGTCCAGCACGACGTCGACGGGCTTGGCCGGCAGAGCGCGCGAGATCTCCGCGAGCAGACGCCCCGAGACGAGCACAGTCCCGGGCTCGCTCACGTCGGCGGGCAGCTGCGCGCGTGCCGAGACCTCGTAGTCGAAGCTCGACAGCTGGATCGTGCCCGTGGCGTCGGCCTCGATGCGGACGCCCGCGAGGACGGGCACGGGCGGCCGGGTCGGCAGGCTGCGTGCGGTCCACGTGACGGCGTCGGCGAGAACGTCACGATCGACGCGGAACCTCATGCATCACCTTCTCGTCGTCCTGCCCGGGGAAGGGGCGCGCGTCGTCGTGGACGCGTGCGATCCGGGCGTTGGCGGGGCTGAGCCGAAGACTACGCGACACCTCCGACGCCCGGTACACCGTCGGGGCCTCGTCGCGGGGCGGTGCCCCGCTCGCTCGCCGCAGCACCCACACGTCGGTGTGTGGATCCCTTCCTGGGAGATGGGTCGTCGTCGTCGTCGGGGCTGTGGGTGGTGTGGACGACGGGTCGCCGAGCAGGTCACGGCCGGTTTCGGGCTGTGCGGGGCGGTGTGGTCGGGCGTCGGGTCGTCGGTGGACGGCGGTGGACGCCCGCGGGACGTTCCACCGCCGTCCACCGACAGGACGGGTCCCGTCCACATCGTCGGCGCGTGTCGTCCACCGCCGTCCACAGGTCTGTGCACAGGTGTGAACATTCGTCCTACGCGTCCCTCACCCCCGGGTTGGGGACAACGCTGGGGCGTTCGCCCCGGTTTGGTATGAGAGGCCTCTCACCGTCGTGGGGGCGCCTCGGTCGCCGGCGACGTCCGTCGACGCGCGGGTGCTGCCGGGCCGAGGCGGCGTCTGCCCAGGTCAGCACGGTGTCGGTGCCGGTGCGTGCGCCGTGCCCCGCGCCAGGAGGTCCGGCTTCTCGCGTCGGGTGAGCCGTTTCACACGTGTCCCCAACCCGTGGGCAAACCTGTGGACAACCGGGGTCACCCGGTGGATGGGAACGGACCAACGCGACATCCCGGCGTCTCGGGGTGAGGTCCCGGGGAGCCGCTCAGCCGCGGTGCTGCTGCTTGATCCGGTTGGTGAGCTCGGTGACCTGGTTGTAGATCGACCGCCGCTCGGCCATGAGCTCGCGGATCTTGCGGTTCGCGTGCATGACCGTCGTGTGGTCCCGACCGCCGAACGCCTGCCCGATCTTCGGCAGCGACAGGTCCGTCAGCTCGCGGCACAGGTACATCGCGATCTGACGCGCCGTGACGAGCACGCGCGACCGGCTCGACCCGCACAGGTCCTCGATGCTCAGACCGAAGTACGCGGCCGTCTGCCCGATCACCGTGGTGGCGGTGATCTCCTGCGTCTGGTCGTCGGTGATGAGGTCCTTGAGGACGATCTCCGCGAGCGACACGTCGACCTGCTGACGGTTGAGGTTCGCGAACGCCGTGACCCGGATGAGCGCGCCCTCGAGCTCACGGATGTTCGTCGAGATCTTCGACGCGATGTACTCCAGCACGTCGTCGGGCGCCTGCAGCCGCTCGCTGGCGGCCTTCTTGCGGAGGATCGCGATCCGGGTCTCGAGGTCCGGCGGCTGCACGTCCGTGATGAGGCCCCACTCGAACCGCGACCGCATCCGGTCCTCGAAGCCGTTGAGCTGCTTGGGCGGCAGGTCGGACGTGATCACGACCTGCTTGTTCGCGTTGTGCAGCGTGTTGAACGTGTGGAAGAACTCCTCCATCGTCTGTTCCTTGCCCTGCAGGAACTGGATGTCGTCGATCAGCAGGACGTCGACCTCGCGGTACCGACGCTGGAACGCGCCCGCCTTGCCCTCGCTGATGGAGTTGATGAAGTCGTTCGTGAACTCCTCGGAGTTCACGTAGCGCACCCGCACCGTCGGGTACAGGTTCTGCGCGTAGTGGCCGATCGCGTGCAGCAGGTGCGTCTTGCCCAGGCCCGAGTCGCCGTAGATGAACAGGGGGTTGTACGCCTTGGCCGGGGCCTCGGCCACCGCGACGGCCGCGGCGTGCGCGAACCGGTTGGACGACCCGATGACGAACGTCTCGAAGAGGTACTTCGGGTTCAGGCGTGCCGGCTCGGACATCGCGCGCCGCGGGGACGTGACCACGCTCGTGCCGTCGACCGCGCGCAGCACGGGACGGGGGTCGGCGTGCTCGTCGCGGACGGCGTGCTCGACCGGCGCGTCGTCGGCGCTCTCGGCGCGCTCGTCGCGGGTGCCGAAGGCAGGGTGGGCGGTCACCAGGGCGAGGTCGGGGCGCGCGTCGGGCTCGTCGTCGTAGGCGGGGGCGCCCGTGGCGGCGGGCGCCGGGGGCACCACGCGCAGCGCGGGCGGGACGTCGCCGGCCACCTCGGGGTCGACCGTCACGGCGAACCGCGCCTCGCGGCCGAGCGCCTCGCCGAGCGCCTGCGTGACCTCGGCGCGGACGCGCGTCTCGAGGTACTCCTTGGTGAGGTCGTTGCCGACGGCGAGGAGCATCGTGCCGTCGAGCACGCCCAGCGGGTGGGCGAGCCGGACGAAGGCCAGCTGACGGGGCGTGATGTCGGGGCTCGCCTCGAGGCTCGCGACGACGTGTCCCCACACGCGGGCCGGTTCTTCGTCCTGTGACAACGTCCTACCTCAGTGATCGGTCCTGCGGGGCCCGGCGAGTCTGGCACGGTGGACCGTCGTCCACATAGTTGTCCACACCTGTGAGTGGCAGCGGTGCGGGACCGTGACCCGTCGTCGGGGGTCCTGCCCGCCCGTCGTCCACAGGGCCGGCGACGGCGTCGTCCGCACCCTCGAGGCGCACGCGCCGGGCGGCACGACGATGTCCGACTCTAGTGGTCGGTCGGCACCCGCAGAAGCGCACCGGCGGGTGAGACCCACGACACGCCGCGCCGGGTCCACCGAGAACTTGCTGACCTGGGGTAAGGCGTCCGAGGCCGCGTCGCGGCGCCGCCGTGGGTGCCACCCGCCGTGCGGCGTACGCTGGCGCATTTGACCCACGCGCCTGCCGCGGCGTAGCGTGGCCCAGCCTTCCGACGGCTCCGTCCGGCGCGCCCTGACGCCTTCGCACGTGTCCTTGCGTGCGATCCCTGGAGCGGTGGACACGGCACCAGGACCTGGTCGTGCGACTCCGTACGACCGTGACGAGAACGTGTGGAGAACGTCGTGACCAAGCGCACCTTCCAGCCGAACAACCGGCGCCGGGCCAAGACCCACGGCTTCCGTCTGCGCATGCGCACGCGTGCCGGCCGCGCCATCCTCGCGGCGCGCCGCCGCAAGGGGCGCGCCGAGCTCTCGGCCTGACGCCACCCCCGGTGCTCCCCGCAGCGCACCGGATGCGCCGCTCTGCCGACTTCCAGCAGACGGTGCGTCGCGGCGCGCGCGGGGGACGCGACACCCTCGTCGTGCACCTCACGACGACGACCGACCCCGGCCCGCCGGTGGTCGGTCTCGTCGTCTCCAAGGCCGTGGGGAACGCCGTGACCCGGAACCGGGTCCGGCGGCGGCTGCGCGCCCTGCTGGCGAGCCGCCTCGGACGCTGGGGGAGCGGCACGCTGGTCGTCGTCCGCGCGCAGCCCGACGCCGCGGGAGCCTCCTCCGCGCAGCTGGGCCGCGACCTGGACGGCGCGATCGACGGCGCCGAGCGGCGCGCGGCGCGGCGTGCCGAGCACCGGGTGACGCCGTGACGCGCGTCTGGGCCGTGGTGCGCTCTCTGCCCGCTCGTGTACTTCTCGGTCTGCTCTGGGTGTACCAACGCGTGATCTCGCCGATCACGCCTCCGACCTGCAGGTTCTACCCGTCGTGCTCGCAGTACGCGGTCATCGCCGTGCAGCGTCACGGTGCCGTCCGCGGCACGTGGCTCGCCGCGCGGCGACTCCTGCGGTGCCACCCCTGGAACCCCGGTGGGGTCGACGACGTTCCACCGTCGCGGCACCACCACGCCTTCGACGCGGCCCCCGCCGCTCACTGACGCTCTCGAGGAGCACCGCCTCATGCCTTGGATGGACGGCCTGCTGTTCCCGCTCATGGTCGCGGTCGCGTGGATCATGGTCCGCTTCCACGACCTGCTGACCTGGATCGGCCTCGACCCCGCGAGCGGCGCCGCCTGGGCGCTGTCCATCGTCGGACTCGTGATCGTCATGCGGATCCTGCTGATCCCGCTCTTCTTCAAGCAGATCAAGGCGTCCCGTGGCATGCAGCTCGTGCAGCCCGAGATGCAGGCCCTGCAGAAGAAGTACAAGGGCAAGACGGACCCCGCGTCCCGCGAGGCGATGAGCCGCGAGATGATGGAGCTCTACCGCAAGCACGGCACGAACCCGTTCGCGTCCTGCCTGCCCATCCTCCTGCAGTCGCCGATCTTCTTCGCCCTGTTCCGGGTGCTCTACGAGCTTCCGAGCCTGGCGTCCGGCACGTACGCGCGCGCCGAGTCGATCGGCCCCCTCACCCGCGAGCTGGCCGGCCAGGCCGAGCAGGCCACCATCTGGGGCGCACCGCTGTCCGGCACCTTCATGCAGTGGGACGGCAACTGGCACATCCGCGTCGTCACCATCGTCCTCATCGTCGCGATGTCGGTGACGACGTTCACCACGCAGCGGCAGCTCACCATGAAGAACATGCCGCCGGCTGCGCTCACGGGCCCGATGGCGCAGCAGCAGAAGATCCTCCTGTACGTCCTGCCGTTCATCTTCGCCGTCTCGGGCGTGAACTTCCCGATCGGTGTCCTCATCTACTGGACCACCACCAACCTGTGGTCGATGGGGCAGCAGTTCTACACGATCCGCCGCATGCCGGCACCGGGTTCGCAGGCGGAGAAGGCGCTCAAGGAGCGGCAGGCCAGGAAGGCCGCCGCCCGCGGCGAGACGATCGAGCAGACCTCGACCGCCGTCATCGACGAGAAGCCCCGCGGCCAGCGTCAGCAGCCGAAGCGCAAGGACCGCGCCAAGGCGCGGCCGCAGCAGGCGGGGGGCGGCGCGGACGACGCATCCGACGCCGCTGGCACGGTCGAGGACGCGCCCGCCGCTCCGAGCGAACCGACCGCGCCCGCTCCGAAGAAGAAGCGCAAGGGTCCGCCCTCCGGCGGCTCGACGCCCGACGGCCCCCGTCCCTGACCACCACCGCGACGACGGCCCCCGCAGGGCCGACGACGGTGCGACACCGCTGAACGGAGAAGACATGGGTACGACCGAGCCGGACACGGCCGCCGACGCCGACGTCGTGAAGCGCCTCGAGGAGGAGGGCGAGATCGCCGCCGACTACCTCGAGGAGTTCCTCGACATCGCCGACCTCGACGGTGACATCGACATCGACGTCGACCACGGGCGGGCTGCCGTGGAGATCGTGGCCGAGGACGGCTCGGACGCGGCAGCGCTCCGCCGTCTCGTCGGCGCCGAGGGGGAGGTGCTGGACGCGTTGCAGGAGCTCACGCGCCTCGCCGTCCAGACGAAGACGGGCGAGCGCAGCCGGCTGATGCTCGACATCGCCGGGTTCCGTGCGCAGCGGCGGACCGAGCTCGTCGCGATCGCCCGCACCGCCATCGACCAGGTCAAGGCAGACGGCGAGGCGGTCACGCTCTCCGCGATGAACCCGTTCGAGCGCAAGGTCGTGCACGACGCGGTGGCCGAGGCCGGCCTCGTGAGCGACTCCGTCGGCGTCGAGCCGGACCGCCGGGTGGTCGTCAAGCCGGCGTGACCTGACCCCGGGACGACGGTGCACGCAGGGCGGGTGGCGCGAGCCACCCGCCCTGCGTCGTCTCCACGAGTCGACGGCTGTGGTCGTCGACCATGCCTCGGGCCGGGTGACCGCGTCGGGAGGTGTGTCCGCGGCGCGTGACCCGTGCGCGGGAGATTGGCTCCTGGCGAACTGGGGCCCCGTGACGTGGCCGCGGCGGCCCTTCGGCTTCGCCAGGAACGATTCTCCTGGCGTTTCGGAGCGAAGAGCGCCTCGTGGGCGCGGCGCGTGGCCCGCAGGACCGGCCTCTAGGAACCGTACGATGTCCGGAATGTGCCGGTCTCCGCGCGACACCGTCGTCGCGGTGTGCTGCGACATCGTTGCGGCACACCCTGGGTGGTCGGGCCTGCGGGGGGTCTCAGGGGCGGACGGGCCATGGGTGTCGAGAGGGACTACCGGCGAGGGCGAGGTCTTCCTCGGTTCGCGCGTGACCGGGTGGACCGTGCCGGTGCGCTCCGTGCGCTGGCGGTGTCGCCCACGGGGGGGCGCGAACGGCTAGCCACTGCCCCGGGTGATCGGGGGGGCGGGCACGTCCTGAGGGATGGCGTGAGGGCCGTCGGTCGGTTCGGCGAGTGGTCGATCTCGGAGGAGGTCGAGCCGTCGAGGTGAGTCGAGCTGCTCGGCCCGGCCTCAGAGGCAGACGGGCGACCCGTCGACGACCGCAGTCGTGCACGCGCTCGGGGGAGAGCTATCGCTAGGTCGGGCTCGGGGTCGTGCGCTCGGCCGCTGGTGGTCGGGAACGGCTCGGCGGATGCGGCGACCCGCGTGGAGTGGTGCGTCGTTGCCTGGCGACGAGCGTCGTCTCGGTGACCCGGATCGGGGAGTGCTGCCGGACGCTCGCGCCGCGCCTCGCTCGTCTCGGTGGTGACCGCGGGTCGGTGGTGGGTGCGGTCAGGTGCTGAGTGGAGACGTGTCTTGTCCACAGGTCGCCGGCACGCTCAGGTCGACGCTCGCCACACCGGAGCTGACCGCGACGGCAGCGGTCCGTGGCTTGCGCCGCTGGCGTGAGAGTGGAGACCGACGCCTCGGATCGGACACCGGGTCGAAGGTCGTACTGAGCGCTCTCGTCCCGGTGTCTCGATCGTCGAGGTCGTCCTGCTCCGCCTCTGCGCGACGCCCGTCGGGCGGTGTTCGTCGGGCGGCGTTCGTCGGTCGGTGAGGTGGCGGCATGGGGGTGTCGCGCGGGTGGGAGTCCCGCGTTCGACGAGCAGTGGGTCGCTTTGGGGCCGTGTTTCACGTGGAACAGGGCGTTTGAGCGCCCCGAAAGTTCTCCAGGAACGATCCTCCTGGCGATCCGGAGCGGAGGATGGTGGCCTGACGAGCCTGCGAACGCTCTGAAGGGCGCTCCTCGAACGCCGCCGAGGCCCGAAATGAGCACTCAATGCGGTGGGACGTGTCGCGACCCGACCTGGTCGGGACGTGTCGTCCAGTGAGGACGGTCGAGAGTCGCACGCACCGGGTGCTGTGCGCCTGGTGCGGATTGCTGAAGAACGACCGCGAGCTCGTCGGTACGGGCATCGTCGCGACGATGGCGGGCACCCCGCTCGAAGGCACCCGGCGTTCCGAGCTGCGCGAGTCAGGCGCCCGCGGGCGCCTGACGCGGCGTGGCCGTCTCGCCGGTTGCGGGCCCGATGAAGGGGTCAGCCGGACGGGATCGGTCGACGGGGGCGGCGGGACGTCGCGCGTCTCGTGCGGACGGTGTGATCGATGCCTGCCTGGCCGGCGGCGCCGTTCCTCGATGAGTCGCGGGCTGTCGGGGGGAGTGGTTACGTCCTGCGTCGGCTGCGTCGGCTGCGTCGGCTGCGTCGGCTGCGTCGGCTGCGTCGGCTGCGTCGGCTGCGTCGGCTGCGTCGGCTGCGTCGGG
>NZ_BCRB01000105.1 GCF_001552375.1 Cellulomonas iranensis NBRC 101100 = JCM 18110
CCCGCCGCGACCGACGCACCGACCGGGCCCGCGGTCGCGGACGAGCGCCCCGCGTCCGTCGCGGCGTCGGCCGACGACTCCGCGCGCCCGGCCCGGTCGCTCGCCGTGCCCGTGGGTGCCGCGGCGGCCGCGCTCGCGGCGGTGGCGACGGCCGTCGTCGTCGTGCGCCGCCGGCGCAGCGCGTCGTGACCGGCGCGCGGCCGTCCGCCGTCCGCCGCGACCCCGTGCGGCTCGACCGCACCACCCCCTGACCCCCACCCCCGAGGCGCCCCCGCCCGGTCCCGCACGTCCCGAGGAAGGAACACGATGGAACGACGAACGACGACCCGCGCGAGACGCGGGCTGACGGCGGCGCTCACCGCGCTCGTCATGAGCCTGGGGGCCGCGGTCGCCGCGCTGCCGGCCGCCGCGGCGGGGGGACCCGAGGTCACGGTGCGGCAGACGCCCGCGGCCGACGGCACGCTCGACCTCGTGGTCACGGGGACGGGCTTCGAGGCGGCCGTGGCCGGCCCCGGCGTCTACGTGGCCGTGGGCCCGAAGGTCGGTGCCGACTGGTTCGTCGACGCGTCGCGCTTCCAGAAGGTCAAGTGGGTCAGCGTGTCGGCCACCGCCGAGACCGACTCGCGCGCGCCGCTCACGCCGCAGGGCACGTTCGAGCTCACGATCACCGGCGTCGCCCCGACGTTCACGGGCGGCGGCACGACGTACGACCACGCGACCACGCCGTTCCAGGTGCTGACGATGGCCGCGCACGGGTCGCCCGACCGGTCGCTCGACACCGCGACCGCGCTGACGTTCCCGACGCCCGAGCCGACCCCGGAGCCGACGCCCGAGCCGACCCCCGAGCCGACGGTCGAGCCGTCCCCGGAGCCGACGCCCGGCCCCGCTCCCGCCGTGCGCGTGTCGCGGACCGCGCTCTCGGCGGACGGCCCGACCACCGTCACGGTCGAGGGCACGGGCTTCCTGCCCTCGCTCGCGACCGGGACGCGACCGCCGCTGGCGGGGCGCGCCGCGGGCGTGTACGTCGTCTTCGGCGCGTTCCCCGAGGTGTGGGGCGCGTCGCAGGGCGCACCGTCGTCCGCGCGCGCGGCGACCGGCGCGACGCGCTGGGCCGTGCCCGCGGACTCGATGGCGACGATCGGCGGCCCCGGTGCGGGTGCCGTCGAGCTGCGGCCCGACGGGTCGTTCACGGCCGAGGTCGTCGTCGACAAGTCGGCGGTCGACGCGAAGTCGCCGGCGGCGGGCGCGCGGTACGGCATCTACACGTACGCCGGCTCGGGTGCCGTCGTCGCCGCCTACGAGACGGCCACGCCGCTGACGTTCACGTCCCCCGAGCCGACCCCGGAGCCGACGCCCGAGCCCAGCCCGGAGCCGACGCCGGAGCCCAGCCCCGAGCCGACGCCCGGTCCCGCCGTGACCGTGGACCGCACGGTCCGCGCCGACGGCCGGCTCGACCTCACGGTCCGCGGCACGGGCTTCGCCGCGGCCGCCGCCGGCCCCGGCCTGTACGTCGCGGTCGGACCGAAGGTCGGCGACCGCTGGTACGCCGACGCGTCGCGGTTCCAGCAGGCGAAGTGGGTGAGCGCGCGCACGACGGCCGAGACCGCGACGACCGCGCCGCTCGCGGCCGACGGCTCGTTCACGGTCCACCTCACGGGCGTCGCGTCGACGTTCACGGGCGGTGGCACGACGTACGACCACGCGACGACGCCGTTCCAGGTGCTGACGATGGCCGCGCACGGCTCGTCCGACCGGTCGTTCGACACCGCGACGCCGCTCTCGTTCGCCGGGACGCCCGCGCTCCCGGGTGTGGGCGAGCCGACCCCGGCCCCGGTCGAGGCCGGGACGGTCACGGTCGAGGGCCTGACGTCGGGGCGGGTCGTCGCCGGTGGCGAGCTCACGGTGACCGGCAGCGGCTTCGGCCCGGGCGAGACGGGCATCCGCCTCGAGCTGCGCTCCGACCCGGTCGTGCTGGCCGCGAACCTCACGGCCGACGCGTCGGGCGTGGTCACGGCGACGGTCACGGTCCCGGCGGGCACGCCGGCCGGGCGCCACACCCTCGTGCTGGTCGGCGCCGGGCAGACGCTGACGCAGGAGATCACGGTCACGGCGGCGCCCGCACGGTGCGTCGCGCGTGCCGTGACGGGTGCGACCCTCACGTGGGGCGTGCGGGACTCGTTCCGCACGTACGTGACCGGGCCGGTCGCGGGTGGTGCGGTGAGCGCCTCCGGCGTCTCGGGCGACGGTCCGTGGACGTGGTCGGGCGGCACCGGCCGGTTCAACCCGGACGGTCCCGCCGGGGCCGCGTCGTGGTCGGGCCGAGTGCACTTCACGGGCCACCACGGCCAGCTCGACCTCACGGTCGCCGACCCGCGCGTGCAGGTGACGAGCGCGTCGTCGGCCGTGCTGACCGCGAGCGTGACGTCGCCCGAGGGTTCCTCGCGCGTCACGCTCGCGACGCTCGCGCTGGGGTCGGGCTCGCGCACGGCGACCGCGGACCGAGTCGCGTACAGCGGCGTGCCGGCGACGCTGACCGCCGCGGGCGCGACGGCGTTCGCGGGCTTCTACCAGGCCGGTGAGCCGCTCGACCCGGTGTCGTTCACGCTGCCGCTCGGCGGCCAGGTGGAGTGCGACACGTCGACGGGGCTCGCGGTGACGGGTGCGGACGCGGCCGGTGCCGCCGGTGCGGCGGTCGTCTTCGTCGTGCTGGGCAGCGCGCTCGCGCTCGCGGCCCGTCGGCGTGCGCGGCTCGTGACCGTCTGACGTGCGGACGACGACGGGGGCGGCACCGGTCGGTGCCGCCCCCGTCGTCGTCGGTGCGGGTGCTCGCGGCCGCTCAGGGCGGGCGCGCCGCGCCCCGTCAGGACAGGTGCGCCGCGCCCAGGTCGGCGAACATCGCGCGGTTGAGGCGGAACGCGAGCCGCGCCTCCTCGACGACGTCGGCGCGCTGGGCGGGCGTGAGGTCGAGCGCGTCGAGGCGCTCGCGGTACGCGTCCTTGAACGGCTTGAGCTTGTGGATTTGCGGGAAGTCGTAGAACCGCACGCCGTCGCCGTCGAGCCCGTGGTGGCGCTCGATCATGCGCTTGAGCACCTGCCCGCCGGACAGGTCGCCGAGGTAGCGCGTGTAGGCGTGCGCGGCGTAGCGGGGCAGGTCGTCGCCGACCTCCTCGAGCCGCGCGACGTAGGCGGCGGTCGCGGGCAGGACGCGCACGCGGGCGCGCCAGTCGGGCCCGTGCAGGTGCGTCAGGTCGGCCTCGATCGCGGGCACGCGCTCGAGCTCGGCGAACACGAGCCCGGCGTCGGCGCCCGCGGCGACGAGCCGGTCGCCCGCGGCCTCGAGCGCGCGGTAGACAGCGTGCTGCTGGGCCGCGAGGTCGGCGTACCCGGCGAGCGGCAGGCGTCCGTCGACGAGGTGCTCGACGAACGGCGAGCGCTCGGCGTCCTCGTGGTCGGCGCGCGTGCCGGCGCGCAGCGCGGCGGACAGCGGCACGTCCGCGTCGGTCCCGGGGGCCCGCTCGTCGGTCTGTGCGGTCATGGGCGGGCTCCTCGGTGCGGCGGGGGCATGGACGGGCATGGACGGGCACGGACGCGCGCGGCGGTGCCGCGACGGTTGCTGACAGAACGTCAGGACGACACCGTAGATCAGGTGAGCCTCGCCTAACAAGACCGTCCGTCCAGGACCGCCGCGCCCGCAGCCCGGACGGTTCGGACGGTGCGCGGGCCGCCGCCCTATCCTGGGCGGCGGTCGACGCCCCGCACGCGCGTGCGGGGCGGCGCCGACGACACCCGCGCGGCCCGCCGGCCGCCCCGTCCGGAAGGCACCCCGTGGTCCTCTCGCCCGACGCCCCGTCCGTCCTGCGCATCGCCGTCCTCGGCTGCGGCGTCGTCGGCACGGAGGTCGTGCGCCGCCTGGTCACGGAGGCCGACGAGCTCGCGGCGCGCACGGGCGCGAAGCTCGAGCTCGTCGGGGTCGCGGTCCGCTCGCTCGACGCCGAGCGCGACCCGGTCGTCGACCGCGCGCTGCTGACCACCGACGCCGAGGCCCTGGTGGCCCGCGCCGACGTCGTCGTCGAGCTCATGGGCGGCATCGAGCCCGCGCGCTCGCTCGTGCTGCGCGCCGTCGAGCACGGCGCGTCGGTCGTCACCGCCAACAAGGCGCTGCTCGCGCAGGACGGACCGGCCCTCTACCAGGCGGCCGACGCCGCGGGCGTCGACCTCTACTTCGAGGCCGCGGTCGCCGGCGCCATCCCGATCGTGCGACCCGTGCGCGAGTCGCTGGCCGGCGACACCGTGCAGCGCGTGCTCGGGATCGTCAACGGCACCACCAACTACGTGCTCGACTCCATGACCACCACGGGCGACGGGCTCGACGAGGCCGTCGCCGAGGCGCAGGCGCTCGGCTACGCCGAGGCCGACCCCACCGCCGACGTCGAGGGCTACGACGCCGCCGCCAAGGCCGCGATCCTCGCGTCGCTCGCGTTCCACACGCGGGTCGCGCTCGACGACGTCGAGCGCGCGGGCATCACCGGGCTCACCGCGCAGGACGTCGAGTGGGCCGGGCGCACGGGCCACGTGCTGAAGCTCCTCGCGGTCGCCGAGCGCGCGCAGGGCGACGACGGCACCGCCGGCGTGCTCGTGCGCGTGCAGCCGACGCTCGTGCCCGCCGAGCACCCGCTGGCCGGCGTGCGGCAGGCGTTCAACGCGGTGTTCGTCGAGGCCGAGGCCGCGGGCGAGCTGATGTTCTACGGTCGCGGCGCGGGCGGTGCGCCCACCGCGTCGGCCGTGCTCGGGGACCTCGTGTCGGTCGCGCGGCACCGCGTCCTGGGCGGCAAGGGCCCGGTCGAGTCCTCGCACGCCGACCTGCCGGTGCTCGACGCGGGCCACGCGCGCTCGCGCTACCAGGTGCGCCTCGAGGTCGACGACCGCCCGGGCGTGCTCGCGCGCGTCGCGCACGCGCTGGCGGACCAGCACGTGTCGATCGAGTCGGTCCGCCAGACGCCCCGGGCCACCGGCGACGACGCGTCCGCCACGCTCGTCATCACGACCCACACCGCCCCCGTGCGCGCGCTGCGCACGACCGTCGACGCCGTCGCGGCGCTCGACGTCGTGCGCCGCGTCGTGTCCGTGCTGCCGGTGCTCTGAGACCCACCCCACCCACCCGAGAGAGCCGAACCCATGGCCCACCAGTGGCGCGGCGTCATCGCCGAGTACGCCGACCGTCTGCCCGCGCACGTCCAGGAGCGCGTCGTCACGCTGGGCGAGGGCGGCACGCCGCTCGTGCCCGCCCCGGCGCTGTCGGCGCTCACGGGTGCCGACGTGCACGTCAAGGTCGAGGGCATGAACCCGACCGGGTCGTTCAAGGACCGCGGCATGACGACGGCGATCTCCGCCGCCGCGGCGCGGGGCGCGCGCGCGGTCGTGTGCGCGTCGACGGGCAACACGTCGGCGTCGGCCGCGGCGTACGCGACCCGCGCCGGCATGGTCTGCGCGGTGCTCGTGCCGGACGGCAAGATCGCGATGGGCAAGCTCAGCCAGGCGGTCGCGCACGGCGCGCGCCTGCTGCAGGTCGACGGCAACTTCGACGACTGCCTGGTCGCGGCGCGCAAGCTCGCCGAGGCGTACCCCGTCGAGCTCGTGAACTCGGTGAACCCCGACCGCATCGAGGGGCAGAAGACCGGCGCGTTCGAGATCGTCGACGCGCTCGGCGACGCACCCGACATCCACTGCCTGCCGGTCGGCAACGCGGGCAACATCACGGCGTACTGGCAGGGCTACCGCGAGTACGCCGGGCTCGACGCGGGCGCCGCGCTGCCCGCCGTCGCGACGCGGACGCCCGCGATGTGGGGCTTCCAGGCCGCCGGCGCCGCACCCATCGTGCTCGGGCACCCGGTCGACCACCCCGAGACCATCGCGACCGCGATCCGCATCGGCAACCCCGCCTCGTGGCGGCAGGCCGAGGACGCGCGCGACGTGTCGGGCGGCGTCATCGAGTCCGTGACCGACGAGCAGATCCTCGCGGCGCACCGCGTGCTGTCGGCCGACGTCGGCGTGTTCGTCGAGCCCGCGTCCGCGTCGGGCGTCGCGGGCCTGCTGGCGCGTGCCGAGCGCGGTCTCGTGGCGGCGGGCGCACGCGTGGTCGTGACCGTCACGGGCCACGGGCTCAAGGACCCGCAGTGGGCGCTGCGCACGGCCGACGGCGGCGAGGTGCAGCCCGTGCGCGTGCAGGCGGACGTCGTGTCGATCGCCGACGCGCTCGAGCTGGCCTGACCGCCGTGCGGCTGCGTGCGGCGCACGTCCGGGTCCGGGTGCCCGCGACGTCGGCCAACCTGGGCCCGGGCTTCGACGCGCTCGGCGTCGCCCTCGGGCTGCACGACGAGATCGACGTCCGCGCGCTCGGCACGCCCGACGTGCGGGTCGAGGTCACGGGGGAGGGTGCCGGCGAGGTGCCCGACGGCGAGGACCACCTCGTGGTGCGGGCGCTGCGCGCCGCGCTGGACCACGTGGGCGCGCCGCAGACGGGCCTGCACCTCGTGTGCCGCAACCGCGTGCCGCACGGCCGCGGCCTGGGCTCGTCGGCCGCCGCGGTGGTCGCGGGGATCCTGGCGGCGCGCGGCCTGGTCGCCGACCCCGCCGCGCTCGACGACGACGTGGCGCTCGCGCTCGCGACGCGCCTCGAGGGGCACCCCGACAACGCGGCCCCCGCGCTGCTCGGCGGCCTGACCGTCGCCTGGTCGGACGACGCGCCCGCGGGCGGCGTCGCCGCGACCGGCCTGCCCCCGGTCCGCGCCGCGCGTCTCGCGGTGCACCCCGACGTCGCGCCGGTCGCGATCGTGCCGCCCGGTCACCTGTCGACGCACGCCGCGCGCGGCGTGCTGCCCGCGCAGGTCCCGCACGCCGACGCCGCGTGGCAGGCGGGTCGTGCCGCGCTGCTCGTCGAGGCGCTCGGTCGGCGCCCCGACCTGCTGCTCGCGGCGACCGGCGACCGCCTGCACCAGGGGTACCGGCGCGCGGTCATGCCCGCGTCGCTCGCGCTCGTCGACGCGCTGCGGGCGCGCGGCGTCGCCGCGGTCGTCTCGGGCGCCGGTCCGACCGTCCTGGCGCTCGCGCGGCGCGCGGGCGAGCGCCACGGCACCGAGGGGACGGACGCCGACGCCGCGGTCGCCGACGCGTTCGGCGGCGTCATGGCCGGCTGGCGCGTCCTCCCGCTGCCGGTCGACGCGACCGGCGGCACGGTCGCGACCCTGCTCGACTGACGCGCGCGCGGCCGGGTCCGGGCGGTCGCGGGTGAACCCCCGCGAGCGGCCACGGGCGTCGGACCCGCGGTGCTAGGCTGTTCGACGTTCCCCGGACCTCGTCCTCCGGCCCCCTGCGGATCCGACCGTCGACACCGTCGACGGACGACCGAGGTCTGCGACCTCCTGCTCGCGGACACCGCCGGACGGTCACCCGAGTCGACGACGAGGGGAACATCCCGCCCGCGTGAGCACACGTCGTCGTACGCAGCACGCGTGGTCACGCTCCACCTGGTCGCCGACCGGGTGCCGGCCCTGCCCCGGGAGCACCGGGAGGGCCCCGACGAGGGGGAAGGATCCTTCGTGACAGACACCATCGACGCCGCCGCGGGCGGCTCGGCCGCGGGCAGCATCTCCGCCATGAAGCTGCCCGAGCTCCAGTCGCTCGCCGCGCAGCTCGGCGTCAGGGGCACGAGCAAGATGCGCAAGGGCGACCTCGTGCAGGCGATCTCCGCCGCGCGCTCGGGCGAGCGCCCGCAGGCGCTCGAGGCGCGCACGACGCGTCGTGCGCGGGCCGTCGTCGAGGAGCCCGCGCAGGCTCCCGCCGAGCGTGCGGCCGAGGCGCCCGCGCCCGTGGCGCAGGCCCAGGACGACGCGCCCCGCGCGAGCCGGTCGCGCACCGCGCCGCGCGCCGCGACGGGTCAGGACGCCCTCGCGGGCCTCGAGGCCGCACTCGACGCGCGGCTCGCGCCGCACGAGGAGCGCGACGACCGTGCCGCGCGCGCGGTCGACGCCGTGGCCGCCGTGACCGGCGAGCGCCGCTCGCGCCGTGCCGGTCGGGGTGCGGGTGCGCCCGCGGCCGTCGAGCCCGAGGCGCCGCAGGACGACGAGCAGGGTGGCGAGCGCCGCTCGCGCGACCGCCAGCAGGCCGAGCGCCGTCAGGACCGCGCGCCCGACCGTGCCTCCGACCGTGCGCAGGGCGCGGGCGACCGTCGGCAGGCCGAGGCCCGCGACGACGAGCGCGCGCAGGACGACCGTCGCCAGGGTGCGACGCGTGGTGCCGCCCCGCAGGGCGACGCCGCGGACGACGACGAGCGCGGCGGCCGCCGTCGCCGCTCGCGCGACCGCTACCGCGACCGGGACCGCAAGCGCGGCCGCGGTCGCACGGGCGACCTCGCCGGCTTCGACGAGGTCGAGGTCGCCGAGGACGACGTGCTGCTGCCCGTCGCGGGCATCCTCGACGTGCTCGACTCGTACGCGTTCGTGCGCACCACCGGCTACCTCCCGGGCCCGAACGACGTCTACGTCTCGCTCAACCAGGTCAAGCGCCACGGCCTGCGCCGCGGCGACGCGATCACGGGTGCCGTGCGGCAGCCGCGCGAGGGCGAGCAGCCCGCGCCGGGCGGCCGTCCCAGCAAGTTCAACGCGCTCGTGCGGCTCGACACCGTCAACGGCCTCACGCCCGACGAGGCGCGCCAGCGCCCCGAGTTCTCCAAGCTCACGCCGCTGTACCCGCAGGAGCGCCTGCGCCTGGAGACCGAGCCGGGGCGTCTCACGCCGCGCGTGATCGACATCGTCGCGCCGATCGGCAAGGGCCAGCGCGGCCTCATCGTCGCGCCGCCCAAGGCCGGCAAGACGATCATCATGCAGCACATCGCGAACGCGATCACCGCGAACAACCCCGAGGTCCACCTCATGGTCGTGCTCGTCGACGAGCGCCCCGAGGAGGTCACCGACATGGAGCGGACGGTCAAGGGCGAGGTCATCGCCTCGACCTTCGACCGCCCCGCGTCGGACCACACGGTCGTCGCGGAGCTCGCGATCGAGCGCGCCAAGCGCCTGGTCGAGCTGGGCCAGGACGTCGTGGTGCTGCTCGACTCGCTGACCCGCCTGTCGCGCGCCTACAACCTCGCGGCGCCCGCGTCGGGCCGGATCCTGTCGGGCGGCGTCGACGCCTCGGCGCTGTACCCGCCCAAGAAGTTCTTCGGCGCCGCGCGCAACATCGAGAACGGCGGCTCGCTCACGATCCTCGCCTCGGCGCTGGTCGAGACGGGCTCGAAGATGGACGAGGTCATCTTCGAGGAGTTCAAGGGCACCGGGAACATGGAGCTGCGCCTGTCGCGCGGCCTCGCGGACAAGCGCATCTTCCCCGCGGTCGACGTCAACGCGTCGGGCACGCGCCGCGAGGAGGTCCTCATGAGCGGCGACGAGCTGAAGATCATCTACAAGCTGCGTCGCGTGCTGGGTGCGCTCGACCAGCAGCAGGCGATCGAGCTGCTGCTCGGCAAGCTGCGCGAGACCAAGTCGAACGTCGAGTTCCTGCTGCAGGTGCAGAAGACGACGCCCGGGCACAACGGCCCCGCGCTCGAGGACGGCGTGGGCAAGGTCGTCTGACCCGGCCACCGGCACCGACGCCGACGGCCCCGCACCCTCCCGGGTGCGGGGCCGTCGACGTGCCCGGCCGGGGTCCGGCGCGGCTACAGGCTCATCCAGCAGTAGAGCTGCTCGTCGGCGGCGACCGCGCGGCGCGCGAGGGCCGTGAGGTCGGTGACGAACGGGTGCAGGTCGTCACCGGTCGCGCCGGCGAGCTCCTCGGCGGTGGCCCAGCGCTCCGCGACGCCGGGCGCGCGCTCGTCGTCGAGCGACGCGAGCGCGTCGCGCGTGGACGCGGGCAGCTCGACGACCCACGGGCCGTCGGACGCGGCGGCGGACTCCTCGTCGGGCCAGACCAGCGCGGGGTCCTCGTCGTGGTCCTCGCCCGTGATCGCCGAGATCAGCGAGCCGAGCACGACGACGGGCTCGATGCCCTTGGCCTCGACGCCGTCGACCGTGGCGGTGCCCGGCCCCGCGCCCGGCACGGGCGTGAGGGGGCCGGCGTCCTCGCGCGACCCGAGCGCACGCGCGGCGTCCTGGTCCGCGGCGCGGAAGTAGTCGGTCAGCAGGCCCATGCGTGTCCTCCGGGGGGTCGGTCGCCGCGGTCTCGCGGCCTGTCGCATGCTGCCACGCGCGGGCCGTCGTTCCTGCACCGGGGCGCCCGCAGGTCCCGGGTGCGGCGCGCGCGTCGGGTGGACGATGCCCGCATGGGCGCGTGGACCGAGCGGGTGGCCGCGGCGTGCGCCGCGGGCGAGGCCGCCGTGACCGAGCTGCTGACGACGCACTCCGGGCTGCCGGGGCCGCGGGCGAACCTCGCGCTGCTCGCGGCGTTCGGGGACGTCGCGCCGGCGGACCTCGTGGTGCTCCTGGCCGACGCCGACGACGAGTACCTGCGCAGCTGCGGGACGGCCGCGCTCGGTCGCCTGCTGCTCGAGCACGCGCGCGCCGCGAGCCCGCGCGCGGCCGACGCCGGGGCGTGGCGCGCGACGCTCGACGCCCGCGCGTGCGACGCGTCGTGGC
>NZ_BCRB01000106.1 GCF_001552375.1 Cellulomonas iranensis NBRC 101100 = JCM 18110
CCGCCCGCCCGCACGAGCACGACGTCACCACGGGACCGCCCGCCGGCCCCGCGGCACCGCGCACCCGCGCGCACCCGCGTCTCCCCACGTCCACCCACCCTGGAGGTCACGATGACCACCGCCCCCGTCGTCCGGGCCGAGCACCTGCGCAAGGCCTACGGCAGCACGCTCGCCGTGCAGGACGTCTCCCTGACCGTCGAGCGCGGCGAGATCTACGGCGTGCTCGGCCGCAACGGCGCCGGCAAGACCACGACCGTCGAGATGATCGCCGGGCTGCGCCGCCCCGACGGCGGCACGGTCGAGGTGCTCGGCCTCGACCCGACGCGCGACGCCGCGACGTTGCACGAGCAGGTGGGTCTGCAGCTGCAGGAGTCTGCGCTGCCGGACCGGCTGCGCGTCGCCGAGGCGCTCGACCTGTACGCGTCGTTCTACGCCGACCCGGCCGACCCGGCGGACCTGCTCGACCTGCTGGGGCTGGCCGCCAAGCGCGACGCCGCGTTCAAGGACCTCTCGGGCGGCCAGAAGCAGCGGCTGTCGGTCGCGCTCGCGCTCGTCGGGCGGCCGCAGCTCGCGATCCTCGACGAGCTCACCACAGGGCTCGACCCGCACGCGCGCCGCGAGACGTGGGCCGTGGTCGAGGCGATCCGCGACGCGGGCGTCACGATCGTGCTGGTCACGCACCTCATGGAGGAGGCCGAGCGGCTGTGCGACCGCATCGCGCTCATCGCGTCGGGCCGGGTCGCGGCGGTCGGCACGCTCGCCGAGATCGTGCGCCTCGCGCACGGCGAGCAGGTGCTGCACGTGCGCCCCGAGGCCGCCGTGCCGGACGCCGCGCTCCTCGCGGCGCTCGCGGACGTCCCCGACATGCGGGACGCGCGCGTGGCCGACGGCGCGCTCGTCGTGCGCGGCGGCGGTGCGCTCGTGCAGGACGCGCTCGTCGCGCTCGCGCGCGCGGGGGTGCGCACCACCGACGTGCGTCTCGAGCGCGCGTCGCTCGAGGACGCGTTCGTCTCCCTCACGGGTGCGGACGCCGACCCGTCCGCGTCGACCGACGCCGACCCCCGGCCCGCCACGACCGCTGCGGAGGTGTGACATGAGCCCCACGACCCCTGTCCCGGCCGGTGCGCCCGTCCCCGCGGGCGGCCCCGCCCCCACGCGTGGGCGCGGCGCGCTCGCACCGGCCCCGCACGACGCCCGCCGGCGCACGGGCCGCGGCGGCGCGCTGCTGCGCATGACCCTCGTCGAGGCGCGGCTGTTCCTGCGGGACCCGTCGGTGCTGTTCTTCTCGCTGCTGTTCCCGGCCCTGCTGCTGACGGTGCTGGGCCTGGTGATGCCGTGGGCCGACCAGCCGTACGACGAGGGCGACCCCGCGCTCGCGGGGATCTCGGCGATCACGGGGTACACGCCCACGGTCCTCAGCCTCGCCGTGGGGACCGTCGCGCTGTCGACCTTCCCCGCGGTCGTCGCGACGTACCGGCAGCGCGGCGTGCTGCGCCGGCTCTCGACGACCCCGGTCGGCCCGGCGCGGCTGCTGGTCGCGCAGGTCGTGGTCCACCTGGTCGCGCTCGTGGCGGCCGCGCTGCTCGCGGTCGGGGCGGGCGTCGTCGTGCTCGGCATCGCGACGCCCGTGCACGTCGCGACGGTGCTGCTCGCGTTCCTGCTGGCCGTGCTGTCGACGTTCGCGCTCGGGTCGCTGGTCGCGGCGCTCGCGCCGACCGCCGCGGCGGCCAACGGCTGGGGCATGACGCTGTACTTCGTGTCGCTGTTCTTCGCGGGCGTGTGGCTGCCGCTGCCGCTCATGCCGGACGTCGTGCAGGCGCTCGCGCGGTGGACGCCGCTGGGCGCCGCGACGCAGGCCATGACGGCGGCGTGGGTCGGGCAGCCGTTCCCGGGCGCGGAGCTGCTGGTCATGGGTGTGTGGGCCGCGGTGGGGCTGCCGCTCGCGGTGCGGCTGTTCCGCTGGACCTGAGGCCCGCGCGGCGCGGCGGCACGGCGCCGTCGCGCGTCGGTCGGGGGCGTGCCTGGTCGCGCTCCCACCAACCGCCGTCCCTAAGCGTTTCGCGACCTGGACGGCACCTGTGCGCCCCCACAGAGTGAGCCCGTCCAGGCCGCGCCCGGGCGCGACGCCCGTCGTCGCGACCCCCGCGGTCCGTTCCTTCGTGCAGGACCGGGCGGCGGCACCGAGGCCGCCGCCCGGGCCCACGCCGGCACCGAGGCCGCGCGTGGTCGACGCCAGGAAAGGTTCGCACCATGACCTCACCCACCCGACGGCGCGCCGTCAGAGCGGCCTGGGCCGTCCTGACGAGCGTGACGCTCGTGGCCGCGGGCGGCGCGCAGGCCGCCTCCGCGCTGTCCGGCGGCGGGCCGGCCCCGGCCGCCGCCATCGTCAGCGACGAGTACAAGACGCGGTTCCTCGAGCAGTACGAGAAGATCAAGGACCCGGCCAACGGGTACTTCAGCGCGCAGGGCATCCCGTACCACGCGGTCGAGACGCTCATGGTCGAGGCGCCCGACTACGGGCACGAGACGACGTCGGAGACGTACTCCTACTGGATCTGGCTCGAGGCCCTCTACGGGCAGGCCACCGGTGAGTGGGCACCGCTGAACGCCGCGTGGAAGAACCTCGAGACGTACATGATCCCGCAGAAGGAGGACCAGCCGACCAACGCGTCGTACGACGCGAGCAAGCCGGCCACGTACGCCGCCGAGTACAACCACCCGAGCAACTACCCGTCGCAGCTGAGCAGCGGCGTCTCGGTCGGCCGCGACCCGCTCGCCGCCGAGCTGCGCTCGGCGTACGGCTCGCCGGACATCTACCAGATGCACTGGCTGGGCGACGTCGACAACGTCTACGGCTTCGGCGCCGCACCCGGCCCCGGCTGCCAGCTCGGCCCGTCGCACCAGGGCATGTCGCTCATCAACACGTTCCAGCGCGGCCCGCAGGAGTCGGTGTGGGAGACCATCCCGCAGCCCACGTGCGACGACTTCACGTCGGGCGGGCGCAACGGGTTCCTCGACATCTTCACGGGTGACGCGTCGTACGCGAAGCAGTGGAAGTACACGTCGGCGTCCGACGCCGACGCGCGCGCGATCGAGGCGGTGTACTGGGCCAACAAGTGGGCCACCGAGCAGGGCAAGCAGGCGCAGGTCGCCGAGACCGTCGCCAAGGCGTCGAAGATGGGCGACTACCTGCGGTACACGCTGTTCGACAAGTACTTCAAGCAGATCGGCTGCACGTCGCCGTCCTGCCCGGCCGGCAGCAACCGCGAGTCCGCGCACTACCTGCTGTCCTGGTACATGGCGTGGGGCGGTGCGCTCGACACGTCGTCGCCGTGGTCGTGGCGCATCAGCTCGTCGCACGCGCACTTCGGCTACCAGAACCCGTTCGCCGCGTGGGCCCTGGCCAACGACCCGGCCCTGACGCCCAAGTCGCCGACCGCCAAGTCCGACTGGACGAAGGCCCTCGACCGGCAGCTCGAGTTCTACACGTGGCTGCAGTCGAGCAACGGCCCGATCGCCGGCGGCGCGACGAACAGCTGGGACGGCGCGTACGCGCAGCCCCCGGCCGGCACGCCGACGTTCTACGGCATGGCCTACACCGAGGCGCCCGTGTACGCCGACCCGCCGTCGAACCAGTGGTTCGGCATGCAGGCGTGGGGCGTCCAGCGCGTCGCCGAGCTCTACTACGAGACCGGCAACGCGAAGGCGAAGAAGATCCTCGACAAGTGGGCCGACTGGGTCGTCGACCACGTCGAGACCGACGGTGCGGACTGGTCGGTGCCGTCCGAGCTGACGTGGTCGGGCAAGCCCGACACGTGGAACCCGACCAACCCGGGCTCGAACGCCGGTCTCACGGTCACCGTCAAGAGCTCGGGCCAGGACGTCGGCGTCGCCGGCGACACGGCGCGCGCCCTGCTGTTCTACGCCGCCCGCTCGGGCGACACCGCGGCGCGTGACACCGCCAAGGACCTGCTCGACGCGATCTGGGAGCACAACCAGGACTCGCTGGGCGTCACGTCGGTCGAGACGCGCGGCGACTACCAGCGGTTCGACGACGTCTACACCGCGGGCGGCAACGGGGTCTACGTGCCCAACGGCTGGTCGGGCACCATGCCCAACGGAGACCAGATCAAGCCGGGCGTGTCGTTCCTCGACATCCGGTCGTTCTACAAGCAGGACCCGCAGTGGTCGAAGGTCCAGACGGCGCTGAGCACGGGTGTCGACCCGCAGTTCACGTACCACCGGTTCTGGGCCCAGACGGCCATCGCGGGCGCGCTGTCGGACTACCACCGCCTGTTCGAGAGCGACGGCACGACGCCGACGCCGACCCCGACGCCGACGGTCACGCCGACGCCGACGCCGACCGTGACGCCGACGCCGACGGTCACGCCGACCCCGACGCCGACGGTCACGCCGACGCCGACGCCGACGCCGACGGTCACGCCCACCCCGACGCCGACCGGTGCGTGCACCGTGAGGTACACGGCCAGCAGCTGGAACTCCGGCTTCACGGCCTCGGTGCGCGTGACGAACAACGGCACCACCGCGCTGAACGGGTGGAGCCTGCGGTTCACGTTCGCCAACGGGCAGACCGTCCAGCAGGGCTGGAGCGCGACCTGGGCGCAGTCCGGCACGAGCGTGACGGCCACCAACGCCGCGTGGAACGGCACGCTCGCACCGGGCGCGTCGGTGGACATCGGCTTCAACGGCTCCCACTCGGGGACCAACACCGCGCCGACGTCCTTCACGCTGAACGGCGCGACCTGCGCCGTCGGCTGACGCACCCGCCGGCCCTGCGCCGGCGGACCTGACCGTGACCCCATGCACGGCAGGGGAGGGGCCGGTCCCGGGACGATCCCCCGGGGCCGGCCCCTCGGTCGTGCCCGCCGCCGTCGTGACGGCCACCGTGCCGACCGCCGCGCCGGGGGTGGGGGCAGCCCTACCCCCGGTCCGTGGGCGAGCACGGGCGCGGGCGCCGCGCCCCGCGCCCTAGGTTCGTGGTCATGACCTCCGGCCCCGTCACCGTCCCGCCCCGCGCGGGCCGGTCCACCCCGTCCACCACGGCCCTGCGCGACCCGTCCGACCACGTCCCGGCCGACGTCGACGTGCAGCACGTCGCACCCGCGCTGCGTGGCGGCCGCGCGCTCCTGCTGGCCCCCGTCTCCGCCGCCACGTGGAGCGGGGCGGGGCAGCTGGCGATCTCGACGCTCTTCACCGTGCTCGCCGCGATCCTGCTGATCACCGGCGTCGCCGTGGGCGTGGGCACCGCGCTCGTCGTGGTCGGCGTCCCGGTCCTGCTGGGCACGCTCGCGCTGGCCCGCGGCTACGGCCGCGTCGAGCGCACGCGGCTCGCGGCGCAGCTCGGTGTGGTCGTGCTGCCGCCTTCGCCCGCGCCCGCCGGGTGGGGCCGGCGGTCGTGGTGGCCCCGTGCCCGCGACGACCGCGCGTGGCTCGCGGTCGCGCACGCCGCGGTCACGAGCGTCCTGACGTCGGTCGCGGTGCCGCTGGCCGCGTCGTTCGCGGCGGTGCCGTGGGTGCTGCTGGCGACGCCGTTCGTCGACGCCTCGCGGCAGCCGTTCGACGTGATCCACGTGCCGGCGTACGTGGCGGTGCCGGTCGCGGTCGTGCTGCCGTGGGTGTCCGCGCTGGTCGTGCAGCTCACGACGCTCGCGCAGGTGCGGCTGGGTCGTGCGCTGCTGGGCGGCCGGTCGCGTGCCGACGTCGAGCGCGCCGCCCGCGAGGCCGAGACCCGCGCGAACGCGGCCGAGGGGCGTGCCGAGCACCTGCGCGAGACCCGCAGCGCGGCCGTGGACGCGGCCGACGACGAGCGCCGCCGCATCGAGCGCGACCTGCACGACGGCGCGCAGCAGCGCCTGGTCGCGCTGGGCGTCGAGCTCGGGGTCGCGCGCCGCGCCGCCGCGCACGACCCGCAGGCCGCGGTCGCGGCGGTCGACGCCGCGCACGGCGAGATCAAGGAGGTGCTCGCCGAGCTGCGCGACCTCGTGCGCGGCGTGCACCCGGCCGTGCTCACGGACCGCGGCCTCGACGCGGCGCTCTCGGCGCTCGCGGCGCGCAGCCCGGTGCCGGTCGACGTCGAGACGCGCGGCCTCGAGCCCGGCATGTGCGTGCAGGCCCAGGCCGCCGCGTACTTCGTGGTCGCCGAGGCGCTCACCAACGTCGCCAAGCACGCGCACGCCGCCCAGGTGGTGGTGCGCGCGACCGTGGCGGGCGACCGGCTGCGCGTCGAGGTCGCCGACGACGGCCGCGGCGGGGCCACCGCCGCACCCGGCGGCGGGCTCGACGGCCTGCGGCGCCGCGTCGAGGCGCTCGACGGCGCGTTCCTGCTGCTCAGCCCGGCGACGGGCGGCACCGTGCTCACCGTGGAGGTGCCGTGCGCATCGTGATCGCCGAGGACTCGGTCCTCCTGCTCGACGGGCTCACGCGGCTGCTGACCGCCGAGGGCCACGACGTCACCGGGTACCGCACGGCCGACGAGCTCGTCGCGGTGCTGGGCGACCCCGACGCTGACCTCCCGGACCTGCTGCTGACCGACGTCCGGATGCCGCCCACGCACACCGACGAGGGCCTGCGGGCCGCCGTCCACCTGCGCGGCCTGCACCGCGGGCTGCCGGTGCTGGTGCTCTCGCAGTACGTCGAGGCCCGCTACGCGCGGGAGCTGCTCGCGGCCGACGCCCGCGGCCTCGGGTACGTCCTCAAGGACCGCGTGGCCGACGTCGACGACTTCCTCGACGCGCTCGCGCGGGTCGCGGCCGGCGGCACGGTCGTCGACCCCGAGGTCGTCGCGCAGGTGTTCGCGCGGTCGCGGCGCAGCACGCTCGACGCGCTGACCCCCCGCGAGCGCGACGTCATCGGCCTGATGGCCGAGGGCCGGTCCAACGCGGCCATCGCCGAGCGCCTCGTCATCGGCCTGCCGGCCGTCGAGAAGCACGTCACGTCCATCCTCACCAAGCTCGACCTCCCGCCGGACGCGTCCGACCACCGCCGTGTGCTCGCGGTGCTGCGCTGGCTCGAGGACGCCCCCACGAACGGAACCCCGCGATGACCACGCCCACCACGCCCGCCGCACCCGCCCCGGCTGCCGCCGACACCCCGCCGCCCGTCGGCCGCCCGTCTCGCCGGGGCCGCGTCCTGACGATCGTCGGTGCCGTGCTCGCGGGGATCTGCGTCGCGCAGCTCGCGCAGCAGGGCCTCGCCGAGCTCACCGCGACGACCGAGACGACGACCGAGTCGGTGCCGGCGGCCGCCGTCGTCGAGATCGTCGCCGACGGGTCCGTGACGGTGCTCGCGACCACGGGTGACACGGTCGAGGTCGAGCGCCGGACGCGCGCCCTGTGGCGCACCCCGGACTCGTCCACCGAGCAGGGCGACGACCGCGTGGTGGTGCGCCACACGTGCGGGTGGCGCTTCATCGGCACGTGCCGCACGAGCACGTCGGTGCGCCTGCCCGAGGGCACCGACCTCGTGGTGCGCACGAGCGACGGCGACGTCGACGCGGAGGGCGCGGTCGCGACCGCGACGGTCCGCACGTCCTCCGGGCACGTCACCGTGGTCGGCGCGAGCGGGGCCGTGACGGCCCGCTCCTCGGACGGCTCGGTGAGCGTGTCGGACGTGGGCGGCGCGGTGCAGGCGCGGACCTCGTCGGGCCGTGTCGAGATCATCGGTGCCGGTGGTGCCGTGGCCGCCCGCTCGTCGGACGGTGACGTCATGGTCCGTGACGCGGGCGGCGGCGTGGAGGCACGCACGTCCTCGGGGCGCGTCGAGGTCGACGGCGCGGGCGGGACGACGTCGGCACGGTCGTCGGACGGTGCGGTGCTGGTGGCCGGGGTCGACGGCGACGTGAGCGCCGTGACGAGCAGCGGCCGCGTGACGGTGCACGGCACGGGTGCCCCGGTCGCGCTCGACATGAGCACGAGCAGCGGCCGCCAGACCGTCGACGCACCGACCGACCCGGGTGCGTCGCGCTCCGTGACGATCCGGTCGTCCGACGGCGACGTGTCCTACCTGGGGCCGCGCGGCTGACCGGCGCGTCGTGCGGTGCGCAACTCGTGTGCGCACCGCACGACGCCCGGGTGACCGTGGGGGCCGTGCGCACCGCACGGCCCCCACGGTCGTCCCCGCGCGCCCCAGCCGACGCCACGCCGACGACCCCGCGGCGTCCCGCCGACGAGAGGCCCCGCATGCCGTCCGACCCTGCCCCGTCGTCCGACCCCGCCCCGTCGTCCGACCCCGCCCCGTCGTCCGTCGCCGCGCTGCGTGCCGTGCTGCGCGAGCGCACCGGCCCGGACGCCGACGTCGACCCCGCACCCCTGCACGACTCGTCGCCCGTGCACGCCGCCCGGTTGGGCGACGGCACGCGCGTGGTGGTCAGGCCCGCGCTCGACGACGGCCCCGGGCAGCGCGCGCTCACGGCGTGGGCGCGTGCGCTGGTCGCCGCAGGCGTGGGTGCCCTGGCCCCGGTCGACGGCCTCCCCGTGCCGCTCGCGGTGCCCGGCCCGGACGGCGTCGAGCACCGCGTCGTATACCCGTTCGTCGACGGACGCCCCGTGCACCTGCCCGCCGACCTCGCGCTGCTCGGCGACCTGCTGGGCCGCCTGCACGCCGCGTCCGCACCGCTCGCCGACGACCCGGCGCTCGCCGACCTGCCGCGCTTCGCGTGGCCCGAGCACGACGCCGCGTCGGTCGCCGAGGACGTCGACGCGATCGCCGGCGTGGTCGCTCGGCTGGGGCTGCCCGACGAGGTCGCGGCGCGCTGGGCCGACGAGCTCGAGGGGTTCTGGGACGCGCAGCTGCCGCGCGTGCGGGACGCGGCGCTGCCCGCGTGGCCGGTCGCGCTCGACGTGCGTGCGGTCAACGTCGTCGTGGGCGACGACGGCCCGGTCATGGTGGACCTCGAGAACGGCGAGGTCGCGCCGCGTCTGCTGGACCTCGCGTACACGGCGCTCTTCGCGGGTCACGAGGCGGGCCCGGCGGCGCTGCCGGACGCACGCGAGTGGGCGGTGCTGCGCGACGCGTACCTCGCGGTCGCGCCGCCGCTGACGCCCGCCGAGCGCGCGCGGTGGGAGGACGCGCTGGTGTACATGCGCCTCGAGTGGGGCACGTGGATGCTCACGGAGGGCACCGACGACGCCGAGTGGGCCGACCCGGCGCGCCGGGGGTACCTCACCGACCTGCTGCTGCTCGAGCCGGGCCGCTGGGCGCTCTGACGCGCGCCTGCGCCGTGAACGCCAAGAGGCCGGACCCTGAGGGTCCGGCCTCTTGCGTCGGTGCCCGTGGACACCGTCTGTCGGGGTGGCGGGATTTGAACCCACGACCTCTTCGTCCCGAACGAAGCGCGCTACCAAGCTGCGCCACACCCCGGTGGAGCCTGGTAAGGATAGCCGACGAGCGGCCCGGACACGAAATGCGTCAGGGCGACGTGAGTGTGAGGAGCGTCGCCTCGGGTCGGCACGCGAACCGCACGGGCGCGTACGGCGACGTGCCGAGGCCCGCTGACACGTGCAGCCACGACGACCCGGCGCCGGCGGGGCGGTCGGGCCGCGCGCCCGGCCAGCCGTGCAGACCCTTGGCGCGCCGCAGGTCGAGGTCGCAGTTGGTGGTGAGCGCGCCGAGGAACGGCACCGCGAGCTGGCCGCCGTGCGTGTGCCCGGCGATCGTCAGGTCGACGCCGTCGGCGTGCATCGCGTCGAGCACACGGCGGTACGGCGCGTGCGTCACGCCCAGGTGCAGGTCGACCGCGGGGGACCTGCCGTCGGACGTCCGCGCGTCGTCGGGGCCGCCCGCGGGGGGCATGCGGTCACGGTCGAGGTGCGCGTCGTCCGTCCCCACGAACGACAGCGTGCGGCCGTCGACCTCGAGCACGTCGCGGCGGTTCGACAGGTCGATCCAGCCCGCGCCCGTCAGCCGCGCGACGAGCTCGCGCCACGGCAGCGCGACGGGCGGGCCCGCCGGCGTGCGGCGCGCGTCGGGCAGCAGGTAGCGCGCCGGGTTCTTGAACGACGGCGCGACGTAGTCGTTGGAGCCGAGCACGAACGCGCCCGGCAGCTGCAGCAGCGGCTCGAACGCGCGCAGCAGCGCGGGCATCGCCTCGAGGTGCGCCCAGTTGTCGCCCGTGTCGACCACGAGGTGCGGGTCGAGCGACGCCAGGTCGCGCACCCAGTCGACCTTGCGGTGCTGCCCGGGCGTCAGGTGCAGGTCCGACACGTGCAGGATCCGCAGCGGGTCCTGCCCCGCCGGCAGGACCGGCACGGTCACCTCGCGCAGCGCGTACCAGCGCACCTCGACCAGCGAGGCCCACGCGAGCGCGGCGGCGCCGGCGAGC
>NZ_BCRB01000107.1 GCF_001552375.1 Cellulomonas iranensis NBRC 101100 = JCM 18110
CGGGTGCAGCGGGCCGGCGGGTGGGTGGGTCAGGGGCGGCGCGGGTGCGCGTGGGGGCGCGACGACGCGGCCTCGACGAGCGCGGTGGCGGTGACCTCGTCGACGACGAGGTCGGTGACGACGTCGGCGCGCAGCGCGGCCAGCAGCGGCGCGACCTTGTTGTCGCCGGCGACGACGCACACGCGCCGCGGCACGCGCTGCAGCTCGTCGGGCGTGGGGCCGGTCGCGCGGCTGTTGAGCGAGACGTCCTGCCACGACCCGTCGGCGCGCAGGAAGACCGTGCAGACGTCGCCGACGACGCCCTCGTCGTGCAGGCGGCGCACGTCGTCCTCGTCGAGGTACCCGGCCGAGTAGACGTGCGACGGCACGGCGCCGGCGACGGCTCCCGCGGAGAACACGGCGATGTCGGCGCGGCGCTGCATGTCCAGGACCCGCTTGACCGACCGCTCGCGCCACATCGCGGCCTTGGTGTCGGGGAAGTCGAAGAAGGCGGGGACGGAGAAGTGGTGCACGGCCGCGCCGAACGCCGACCCGAACGACGAGATGAGGTCGGACGCGTACTCGACGCCCGACGTGCGCATGTTCGCGGCGCCGTTGAGCTGCACGACCGCCGACCCGCGCGTCGGCTTGGGCGCGAGGTACCGCGACACGGCCGCGAGCGTGGTGCCCCACGCGATGCCCATGACCATGTCGGAGTCGAACCACGACGCGAGCAGACGTGCGGCGGTCATGGCGACCTGGTCGAGCCGCTCGACCGAGCCGGCGGAGTCGGGCACGGGCACGACGTACGTGTCGATGCCGTACGCGGCGGAGATCGAGCGACCGAGGCCCGGCGCGCGCGTGCTCGACGGGCGCAGCGTGATCTCGACGAGCCCGGTCTCCCGCGCGCGCTTGAGCAGGCGCGACACCGTCGAGCGGGAGGTACCGAGATGACGCGCGATGACCTCCATCTTGAGGTCCTGCAGGTAGTACATCGACGCCGCGCGCAGCACGTCCTGCTCCCGCTCCACGAACACCCGGCGCCACCCCTCGTACGGACCATGGTCCCGGCAACCCTGCACGTTCGTGCACTCCGGTTGCGCGTCCGTTCTGGACGTGATGACGATAACCGGGACGCGCCCGGCGGGCGAGGGGGCCACCGCCGTCCGACGCGTCCGACCGCACGGCTCCACCCGGGAGGGGATCCACCGCATGAGGACCGCACCGCTGACGGCACAGGCACGCCAGGACGCGCTGGCGGCGCTGCGCCGCAGCTCCGAGGGCGGCGGCGAGCTCGACGTGCTCGTGGTCGGCGGCGGCGTCACCGGCGCGGGCATCGCGCTCGACGCCGTGACGCGCGGGCTGTCGACCGCGGTCGTCGAGGCGCAGGACTGGGCGTCCGGCACGTCGAGCCGCTCGAGCAAGCTCGTGCACGGCGGCCTGCGCTACCTGCAGATGCTCGACTTCCACCTGGTGCGCGAGGCGCTCACCGAGCGCGACCTGCTGATCACGCGGATCGCACCGCACCTGGTCAAGCCCGTGAGCTTCCTCTACCCGCTGGAGAACCGGGTCTGGGAGCGCGCGTACGTCGGCGCGGGCGTCGCGCTCTACGACACCCTCGCGTCGGTCTCCGGCACGCGTCGCGCGATGCCGATCCACCAGCACCTCACCCGCAAGGGCATGGAACGGCTGTTCCCCGACCTGCGGCACGACGCGGCCGTCGGCGCGGTCCGGTACTGGGACGCGAGCGTCGACGACGCGCGCCTCGTCGAGACGCTCGTCCGCACGGCCGTCAGCTACGGCGCGCACGCCGCGTCCCGCACGCAGGTCGTCGGGCTCGAGACCACGGCCGGCGGCGCCGTCACCGGTGCGCGCGTGCAGGACCTCGAGACGGGCGAGGTGATCCCCGTCCGCGCCCGCCAGGTCATCAACGCCACGGGCGTGTGGACCGAGCAGACCGAGTCGCTCGCGGGCAGCGAGGGCGGCCTGCGCGTGCTGGCCTCGAAGGGCATCCACATCGTCGTGCCGCGCCAGCGGATCGAGGGCAACACGGGCCTGATCCTGCAGACCGAGAAGTCGGTGCTGTTCATCATCCCGTGGTCCCGCTACTGGGTGATCGGCACGACCGACACCCCGTGGGAGCAGGAGCTCACGCACCCCGTCGCGACGAGCGCCGACATCGACTACGTCATCGACCACGCCAACCAGGTGCTGTCGCGCCCGCTGACGCGTGACGACGTCATCGGCACGTGGGCCGGCCTGCGGCCGCTGCTGCAGCCGGGCACCAAGGAGGGCACGTCGTCCGCCAAGGTGTCGCGCGAGCACACGGTCGCCTCCCCCACGCCGGGCCTCACGGTCATCGCGGGCGGCAAGCTGACGACGTACCGCGTCATGGCCAAGGACGCGGTGGACTTCGCGCTCGGGTCGCGCGCCACGACGCTGCCGTCGATCACGCACGAGGTGCCGCTGGTCGGCGCGGAGGGCCTGCGCGTCGTGCAGCGCCAGTCCCGCGCGATCGCCGCGCGCTACGGCTGGGACCGCCCCCGCATGGACCACCTGCTGCACCGCTACGGCTCGCTGCTGCAGGAGCTCACGGACCTGTGCGACGAGCGCCCCGAGCTCGCTCGCCCGCTGCAGCACGCGCCCGCGTACATCGGCGCCGAGATCGTCTACGCCGCGAGCCACGAGGGCGCGCTGCACCTGGACGACGTGATGATGCACCGCACGCGCCTCAACTACGAGCAGTCCGACAAGGGCGTGGGCGCGCTCGACGAGATCGCCGACCTGCTGGCCCCCGTGCTGGGCTGGGACGACGCGACGCGGCGCCGCGAGATCGAGGCGTACGTCGCGCGCGCCGAGGCCGAGGACGCCGCGGCGGCCGAGCCCGACGACGCGTCGGCCGAGCGCGTGCGGCTGCGGGCGACCGACGTCGCTCCGCTCGTGGCGCTGGGGGACGACGACGTCGACCCCGGCACCAAGCCCGGCTCGCCCGCCGGACGCGGCACGTCCGGCCCGGCCGGCACCTGAGACCCCGGGGGTGCGGCGCCCCGCCGCACCGCACCCCCGGCCCACCGTCCCCTCGCGGACGGTGACCACCCGCGGCGGGGGCCCGCGTGACAACGACGTCGACGGAAGAGGTCGAAGTGGACTACACGATCGGTGATGCGTTCCTCTCGGAGACGCTCGGCACCGCCCTGCTCCTGCTGCTGGGTGCCGGCGTCGTGGCGAACGTGATCCTGCCGAAGACCAAGGGCTTCGGCGGTGGCTGGCTGCTCATCAACTTCGGATGGGGCCTCGGTGTGTTCGCCGGTGTGTACGCGGCGTACAAGTCGGGGGCGCACCTGAACCCCGCGGTGACCATCGGCATCTGGGCGTCCGGCGCGGACGAGTTCGCCAAGGGCATCCCGGTGACCGCCGCCAACGGGTTCCTCTACGTGACCGCGCAGATGCTCGGCGCCGCGATCGGCGCCGGACTGGCGTTCCTCGCGTACAAGAAGCACTTCGACCAGGACGCCGACCCGGCCGTGAAGCTGGGCGTGTTCTCGACCGGCCCCGAGCTGCGCTCGTACGGCTGGAACTTCGTCACCGAGGTGCTGGCGACGTTCGTCCTGGTGTTCATCGTGCTCGCGTTCGGCAAGACCCCCGCCGAGCTCGGGCCGCTGGCCGTCGCGCTGCTCGTGGTCGGCATCGGCGCGAGCCTCGGCGGGCCCACCGGCTACGCCATCAACCCGGCCCGTGACCTCGGCCCGCGCATCGCGCACGCGCTGCTGCCCATCAAGGGCAAGGGCTCGTCGGACTGGGCCTACGCCTGGGTCCCGATCGCCGGCCCGCTCGTCGGCGGGATCCTCGCGGGCCTGCTGGCGCGCGTGTACATCGTCTGACCCCGCTCCCCCACCACCACGTCAGCCCCGACGGAGGGATCCCGCATGACCGACCAGTTCGTCCTGGCGATCGACCAGGGCACCACCTCGACCCGCGCCATGATCTTCGACCACGCCGGCAAGGTCGTCTCGGTGGGCCAGAAGGAGCACGAGCAGATCTTCCCCAAGGCCGGGTGGGTCGAGCACGACCCGACGGAGATCTGGACCAACACGCGCGAGGTCGTCGGCATGGCCCTGGGCCGTGCGAGCCTCACGCACGAGCAGATCGCCGCGGTCGGCATCACCAACCAGCGCGAGACCGCCGTCGTGTGGGACCGCGAGACCGGTGAGCCGGTGTACAACGCGATCGTCTGGCAGGACACGCGCACGCAGAAGATCTGCGACGAGCTCGCGGCGCTGGGGGGCGGCGCCGAGCGCTACAAGGACAAGGTCGGGCTGCCGCTCGCGACGTACTTCTCGGGGCCCAAGATCCGCTGGATCCTCGACAACGTCGAGGGTGCGCGCGAGAAGGCGGAGGCCGGGCGGCTCGCGTTCGGCAACACCGACTCGTGGGTGCTGTGGAACATGACCGGCGGCGTCAACGGCGGCATCCACGTCACCGACCCGACCAACGCGTCGCGCACCATGCTCATGAACATCGACTCGCTCACGTGGAACGAGGAGATCGCCGGCGAGATGGGCGTGCCCGTCTCGATGCTCCCCGAGATCCGCTCGTCGTCCGAGGTGTACGGCGAGGGCCGCAAGGGCGGTCTCCTGCCGGGCGTGAAGATCGCGGGCATCCTGGGCGACCAGCAGGCCGCGACGTTCGGGCAGGCGTGCTTCGAGGTGGGGCACGCCAAGAACACGTACGGCACCGGCAACTTCATGCTCATCAACACGGGCACCGAGCCGATCTCGTCGCAGAACGGCCTGCTGACGACCGTCTGCTACAAGATCGGCGACCAGCCGACCGTGTACGCGCTCGAGGGGTCGATCGCCGTGACGGGGTCGCTCGTCCAGTGGCTGCGCGACAACCTGGGCATCATCTCGTCCGCCCCCGAGGTCGAGCAGCTCGCGGCCACGGTCGAGGACAACGGCGGCGCGTACTTCGTGCCCGCGTTCTCCGGCCTGTTCGCGCCGTACTGGCGCTCCGACGCGCGCGGTGCGCTCGTCGGCCTCACGCGGTACGTCAACAAGGGGCACATCGCGCGCGCGGCGCTCGAGGCCACGGCGTTCCAGACGCGTGAGGTGCTCGACGCCATGAACGCGGACTCGGGGGTGGACCTCACCGAGCTCAAGGTCGACGGCGGCATGGTCGCCAACGACGCGCTCATGCAGTTCCAGGCCGATATCCTCGGCGTCCCGGTGATCCGCCCGCAGGTCGCGGAGACCACGGCGCTGGGCGCCGCGTACGCCGCGGGCATCGCGGTCGGCTACTGGTCGGGCGAGCAGGACGTCATCGACAACTGGGCCGAGGACAAGCGCTGGGAACCGTCGATGGACGGCGACGAGCGCGACCGGCAGTACCGGCTCTGGAAGAAGGCCGTCACGAAGTCGTTCGACTGGGTGGACGACGACGTGCGCTGACCGCACGACGACCGGCGCGCCCGCGCGCCGGTGAGGACGAGGGCCCGGGGCGGGGAGGCTCCGGGCCCTCGCCCTGCCCGGACCGCCCCGTTCGTCCGGTCCCGCCCCTGGGTGCTACCACCCCCTCTTCGCCGTCCAGGACGAACGTCCTGCTCGACTCCCTTCACCTGCGGGCACGCCCCGCCGATGGGGCCGAGGACGCACCTCGAGCCCCGGGGAGCGACGAGGAGCGGAGGGACGCATGCGAGTGCGTCGGTGGATCACGACGACGGTGGCGACGGTGCTCGCCGCGGGGACGGTGGCGGTCACGTCCACGGCCGCGCAGGCCGCGAGCGCGGACGAGCTCGCGGCGGCCCTGCTGGGCGGCACGGACGCGCTCGCGTCGACCGAGCTGCTGGCGCCCGCCCAGGCGAACGGCGCGTCGGCGGCCGTCATGACGACCCCGGTGGCGGGGTTCCCGACGCGCCCCGGCGGGTCGTACGTGGTGCTGTCGTCCGGGCGTGCGGACCAGCTGATCGGCGCGCAGGGCACGGCGGCCAGCACGGCGTGGTCGTCCACCGCGGTGCGGCCCAGCGTTTTCGACGTGACGACGCTGCGCGTGACGCTCGACGTCCCCGCGGGGGCCAACTGCCTGCTGGGCGTGAGCTTCCGCTTCCTGTCCGAGGAGTACCCGCAGTACGTGGGCGACGTGTACAACGACGCGTTCATCGCCGAGGTCGGCCAGAGCACCTGGACGATCGGGCCCGGCAACACAATCGTCGCGCCCGACAACTTCGCGTTCGACCCGCAGGGTCGCGTGCTCAGCATCAACTCCGGCCTGTTCGGCGCCGGCTCGTCGCCCGCCGCCGAGGCCGTGGGCACCGTGTTCAACGGCGCCTCGCCGCTGCTCACCGCCGCGGTCCCGCTGCAGGGCGGCACGCAGCAGGACCTGTTCTTCACGGTCTTCGACCAGAGCGACGCGACGCTCGACTCGGCCGTGATCATCGACAACCTGCGCGTCGGCACGGTCGCGGACGTCGCGACGCAGTGCCGGCCCGGCGCGCAGCAGGCGCCGTCGGAGATCACGGTCACCGCGCAGGCGCCGACGCAGGTCGACGCGGACGGCACGGCCGACGACACGTACACGGTGCCGGCCGTCGAGGGCGTCCAGTACACGGTCGACGGCACGCCCGTCGCGGCCGGCACGTACCCGGGCGCCGGCACGGTCGTGGTGACCGCGACCGCGCTGCCCGGGTACGTCCTCACCGGTGCGACCGAGTTCACGCTCGTCTTCACCGACGTCCGCCACGTGACGGCCGTCCCCCCGACGCAGGTCGACACGTGGGGCACCGCCGACGACACGTACACGATCCCGTCGGTCGACGGCGTGCAGTACCTCGTCGACGGCGCACCCGTCGCCGCCGGCACGCACCCGGGCGCCGGCACCGTCGTCGTCGAGGCGTCCGCGCTGCCCGGGTACGTCCTCACGGGACCGACGCGGTTCGAGCTGGTCTTCACCGACGTCCGCCAGGTCGCCGCGACCGAGCCCGCGCAGGTGGACACGTGGGGCACCGCCGACGACACCTACACGATCCCGTCCGTCGACGGCGTGCAGTACCTCGTCGACGGCAGCCCCGTCGCGCCCGGCACCTACCCCGGCACCGGCACCGTCGTGGTGACCGCCGAGGCCGCCGAAGGGCACGTGCTGACGGGCCCGTCCGAGTGGGTGCTCACGTTCACCGACGTGCGGCAGGCCACCGCGGTGGCCCCCGGGTGGACCGACGCCGCGGGCACCGCCGACGACACCTACACGATCCCGTCGGTCGAGGGCGTGCGGTACTCGGTCGACGGCACGCCCGTCGCGGCCGGCACCCACCCGGGCACCGGGACGGTCGTCGTCGAGGCGAGCGCGCTGCCGGGCTACGTCCTGACGGGCCCGACGGCGTTCACGCTCACGTTCACCGACGTGACCCCGGTCGCGGCCGTCGCCCCGGGTGTCCTGGACCGTCCCGGCACGGCGCTCGACCGCGTCGTGGTCCCGACGGTCCCGGGCGTCGTCTACCTGCTGGGCGACCAGGTCCTGGCACCGGGTGAGCACGCGCTCACCGGAACGCACGAGATCACCGTCCGCGCCGCGGACGAGCGCCACGTCCTCACCGGCCCGACGCGGTTCACCGTCGTGCTGTCGGACGCCGACGTGCCCGGGCGGGTCACGGGCCTGGCCGGCGGTGCCGGGCGCGAGCAGGTGTCCCTCACGTGGTCCCCGACGCCGACCGCGACGGGCTACCGCGTCCAGCGCAGCACGGACGGCAGCACCTGGACCGACGTCGCGACGACGGGTGCCCCGGCGGGCACCGTGCCGGCGACGGGTGGTGCCGCCTGGTACCGCGCGGCCGCGACGAACGACCTGGGCCAGGGCCCGTGGAGCGAGCCCGTGCAGGTCGCCCCCGCTCGCCCCGCCGACGCGCCGCGCGTGACGTCGGTCGTGCCGGGCAACCGGTCGCTGACGGTGACGTTCGAGGCGCCCGGGTCCGACGGCGGCGCGCCGGTCGAGCACTACGAGTACACGGTCGACGGCGGCGCGACGTGGGTGCGGGTCGACGGGTCGCCGTTCGTGGTGCGTCGCCTCACCAACGGCACGGCGTACGACGTCCGGGTCCGCGCCGTGACGGCGGCGGGGCCCGGCACGGCCGGGACCGGGACGGCCACGGCCCCGGCGGTCGTGCCCGTGACGGTCGACGGCACCGACGGGACGCCGACGGTGCCCACCGTGGCACCGGGCGCCGTGCTCGTGCGCTCGGACGACCGGCCCGTGGCCGCGACGCTCACGACCGGGCCCGAGGGCGTCACCGTCGCGGGCGACGGGTTCGGCGTGTCGCTGCGCGGGTTCGAGACCGACGGCTCGCCGCTCGCGGTGGACGGCGAGGGCCGGCTCGTGGTCGAGCAGGGCGGGTTCGTGTCCGTCACCGGCCACGGGTTCGCGCCGGGCAGCGAGGTCGACGTCTGGCTGTTCTCGACGCCGACCCTGCTGGGCACCGTGCCCGTGGGCGCCGACGGGACGTTCGCCGCGCGGCTCGCGCTGCCGGCGGGCATCCCGGCGGGGCTGCACACGGCCCAGCTCAACGGCACCGCGGCGGACGGCTCGCTGCGCTCGGTCGCGACCGGGCTGGTCGTGCGCGCCGCGCCCGGCGGCCCCGCGGCCGACGCGGGTGCGCTGGCCGTGACGGGTGCGTCGACGGCGCCGCTCGCGCTCGCCGCGCTCGCGCTGCTGCTGCTCGGCGCCGGTGCGCTGCTCGCGGCGCGCCGCCGGGACGCGCGCGGCTGACGCCGCCCGCACCCGGTCGGGCCCGCTCCCCCGTGGGGGGCGGGCCCGACCCACGTCCGGGGCCGGCGGTGTCGGCGTCGGCGTCGGCGTCGGCGTCGGCGTCGGCGGGTAGCGTTCCGCCCCGTGCTGCTCGCGACCTGGAACATCAACTCGATCCGTGCCCGCGTGGACCGCGCCGTGGCCTTCCTCGAGCGCACGGGGGTCGACGTCCTCGCGCTGCAGGAGACGAAGGTCAAGGACCAGGCGTTCCCGCGCGAGCCGTTCGAGGCCCTCGGCTACGAGGTCGTCACGCACGGGTACTCGCAGTGGAACGGCGTCGCGGTGCTGTCCCGCGTGGGCGTCGCCGACGTCGAGCGCGGGTTCCCCGGGCAGCCGACGTGGGGCGACCCGGGCGTCGCCGAGGCGCGCGCGCTCGGCGTCACGTGCGGCGGCGTGCGCGTCTGGAGCCTGTACGTGCCGAACGGGCGCGAGGTCGGCGACCCGCACTACACGTACAAGCTCGACTGGCTCGCGGCGCTGCGCGACGCGGCGCAGGGCTGGCTCGCGACCGACCCGCGGGCGCAGGTCGCGATGGTCGGCGACTGGAACGTCGCGCCGCTCGACACCGACGTGTGGGACGTCGGCTGGTTCGCGGGACGCACGCACGTGACGCCCGCCGAGCGCGACGCGTTCACGGCGTTTGCGCACGCCGGCTACACCGAGGTCTCGCGCGTGCACCTGCCGGCCGAGCGCACGTTCACCTACTGGGACTACCAGCAGCTGCGGTTCCCGCGGGACGAGGGCATGCGCATCGACCTCACGTACGCGAGCCCGGCGCTCGCGGCGCGCGTCACGGGCGCGCGGATCGAGCGCGACGAGCGCAAGGGCAAGCAGCCGTCGGACCACGTGCCGGTCGTGCTGGAGATCGCCGAGCCGTGACGGGCGACCCGTGCGGGTGCGTCGGCGCGCCCGCACGGGTGGTCGCGCCCCCGGCCCGTGGCCCCCGGGACGAACCCGTCATCCCGCTCCACTAGATTCGGCACCATGACGTCGACCCCCGAGGACCGCGACACCCCCGCCGCCGGGGCCGGTCCGGTCCAGGAGCCGCCCGCGGCCGAGCCCACCGTGTCCGAGCCGCCGGCGCCCGAGCCGCCCGCCGCACCGGGCGCGACCGCGTCCGCGACGTGGGGGACGTCCGCGTCGCCCGTGTACGGCGGCCAGGACACCCAGCCGCTCGCGGGGACCGCCCCGACGCAGCCGTTGCCGCCCGCGGGCGACACGCAGCCCCTCACGTGGGCCACGCCGGCGCCGACGGCCCCGCTGCCCGCGGCGACCGGTGCACCGGCGCCGGCGTCCGCGCCGCAGGACCCGTGGGCGGTCCGCGCCGACGCGACCTCGGGCGCGTCGGCGTCGCCCTACGGCGCCGCACCGACGCCGCCGCCGCTCGGGTCCGGCGGTGCGACGCCGCCGCCCGGTGTCGG
>NZ_BCRB01000108.1 GCF_001552375.1 Cellulomonas iranensis NBRC 101100 = JCM 18110
GGCCGCCGCCCCCGCCGCACCGCCGCGGCTCGCGACGGCGTGCGCCGCCGCCCTCGACCAGCTGCCCCGGCACCTCGCCGGCGCCGGCTACGCCCCCCTGGGCCTGCCGGCGCTGCGCGCCGCGGTCGCCGAGCGCTACACGCGCCGCGGCGTGCCGACGACCCCCGCCCAGGTGCTCGTGACGACGGGCGCGCAGCAGGCGATCCACCTGCTCACGGGCGCGCTCGCGGGCACGGGCGACCGGGTCGTCGTCGAGCACCCGACGTACCCGCACGCCGTCGACGCGGTGCGGGCCGCCGGTGCCCGCCCCGTACCGGTGCCCGTGACGCCGGCCGGCACCGACCTCGACCTGCTCGAGGCGACCGTCCGGCAGACCGCACCACGGCTGGCGTACCTCGTGCCGGACCATCACAACCCGACGGGCACGTCGCTCACGACCGAGGGCCGTGCGCGCGTCCGCGAGCTCGCACGCCGCACGCGCACCGTCGTGGTGGGCGACGAGACCCTCACGGACCTCACGATCGACGGACCGCAGCCGTCACCGTTCGCGGGCGACGGCCTCGCCGACCGCTACGTCGTGAGCGTCGGCTCCGCGTCGAAGTCGTTCTGGGGCGGTCTGCGCGTCGGCTGGGTGCGCGCCCACCCCGACCTCGTGGGCGCGCTCGCGCAGCGCCGCGCGCACGTCGACATCGCGACCTCGGTGCTCGACCAGCTCGTCACGACCGAGCTCCTCGCGTGCGCCGACGAGGTCCTCGTGCAGCGCCGCGCCGTGCTGCGCGAGCAGCGCGACGCCCTGCTCGCGACGCTCGCGCACGACCTGCCCCAGTGGCACGTGCCGGTGCCGGCCGGCGGGCTGTCCACGTGGGTCGACCTGGGCCGGCCCGTCGCGACGGCGCTGTCGGCGCTCGCGCACGGCCACGGCGTGCGGATCGCGCCCGGGACGGCGTTCGGCGTGGACGGCACGTTCGACGACCACCTGCGCGTGCCGTTCTCGCAGCCCGTCGAGGCGCTGCGGCGCGCCGTGGACGGGCTGACGGCGGCGTGGTCGGTGCTCGCGGGCACGCGGTCCGACCGCGTGGGGGTCGCCCAGCCCGCGCTGGTCTGAGCGGCCGGCGCGCCGCCGGCGACGGCCTCAGACCGTCGGCAGCTCGATCTCGGGCGGCAGGTCGCGCCCGTCGTGCTGGAGCACGGCGTGCCGCACCCCCTGGCCCGCGAGCGCGCGCCAGTGCTCGCCGAGCCACTGCTCGGCGTCGAACCGCACGAGGAACACCGGGCTGCCGGGCCGGTCGACGGCCTCGCCGTCGTCGCCCACGAGCCGCCACTGCCACCGGGGCCGCACGACCGTCACCGGACCTCCCGTGCCGTGGCGTCCGACGCGAGCGCACGCGCGACGCGCGCCGCGTAGAACGGCCCCTCGTAGATGAACGCCGTGTACGCCTGGACGAGCGTCGCGCCGACGGCGAGGTACTCGCGCGCGTCGGCCGCGCCGCTGACGCCGCCCACGCCCACGAGCACCGCGTCGGGGCCGAGGCGCGTCCGCAGGCGTGCGACGACGTCGAGGCCGCGCGCGAGCACGGGCGGCCCCGACAGGCCACCGGGTCCGAGGTCGTGCGCGATCGTCGTGTTGACGGCGACCACGCCGTCGAGCCCGAGCTCGGCCACCAGGTCGGCGACGGCGTCGACGTCGTCGTCGCTCAGGTCGGGCGCGATCTTGACGAGCACGGGCACCGCGGGCCGCGCGGCGCGCGTCGTCGCCTCGTCGGCGGCGACCCGCACGGCCTCCAGGACGGGCCGCAGCGCGTCGACCGCCTGCAGGTCGCGCAGGCCCGGCGTGTTCGGCGACGACACGTTCACGACGAGGTAGTCGGCGTACGGCGCGAGCCGCTCCGCGCTCGTCGCGTAGTCGGCGGCGGCGTCCTCGACGGGCGTCACCTTGGTCTTGCCGATGTTGACGCCGACGACCAGAGCCCGGCCGTGCGGCGTCGCGCGCAGCCGCCGCAGCCTCTCGGCGACGGCCGCGGACCCCTGGTTGTTGAAGCCCATGCGGTTGCGCAGCGCGCGCTGCGGCAGGACGCGCCACAACCGGGGCTTGTCGTTGCCGGGCTGCGGGTGCGCGGTGACCGTGCCGACCTCGACGAACGCGAAGCCGAGCATCGCGAGCCCCTCGACCGCACGGGCGTCCTTGTCGAACCCCGCCGCGAGCCCGAACCGGCCGGGGAACGTGCGTCCCCACACCCGCACCGCACCGGCGCCGCCGCGCGGCACGCGCAGCACGCGCGAGACGACGTCGCGCAGCACGGGCACGCGGCCGACCGCGCCGATCAGCGCGAACGCCACCTCGTGCGCCCGCTCGGGGTCCATACGGCGGAAGACGAGGTCGAACAGCAGCCGGTACACGCGGGTCACCCTACGGCGGGCGGCCCGGCGGACGCCGGGACGTCCGTGCGGCCCGTGCGGCCCGTGCGGCGCAGCCACCACAGCCCGACGAACGGCAGCACGAGCGGCACGTACCCGTACCCGGCGCCGAAGCGCGACCAGACGGTCTCGTCGGGGAAGTCGCCGACGTCGACGATCGACAGCAGCCCCACGACCAGCACGCCGACGAGCTCGAACGCGACGGTCGCCCACGCGAGCCGGCGGCGGTCGGCCGCGAGCGCGAGCGTCGCGACGACGTAGACGACGCCCGCGACGAGCGACAGCACGTACGCCACCGGTGCCTCGTCGAGCTTGGTGGTCACCTGGTAGAGGCCGCGCGCGGTCGCGGCGAGCGCGAGCACGCCGTACACGGCGACGAGCAGCCGGCCGGCGCCGGACCCCGTGGGGCGGTGCGCCGGTGCGGCGGGTGCGGGCGGTCGGGTCATGCGGTCCCCCAGATCTGCAGCAGCCGGAGCTCGAGGAAGGCGACGGTGAGCGCGGCGACGAGCAGCACGACCGAGCTCCAGCGGGTGCGCTCGGCGAACGCCCACGCGGCCGCGACGGGCAGGATCACGAGCTGGGTGACGACGTAGCCCCACAGCAGCACGCCGTCGACGTCCTGCGAGCCGGTGGCCTGGACGACCCCGAGCACGACCGCCTGGAGCACGAGGACGCCCTCGACCACGGCGGCGCCCCAGAGCTGGCGCAGGACGACCGCGCGGTCGGCGACGACGAACCACGTCGCCCAGCCGGCCAGCGCGAGGCAGAGCACCGCCACGACGACGGCGAGGGGGATCACCACGGGGCGACAACCTACCGGGCGGGGACCCGCCCGGCCCCGTGACGTCCGTCGCCGCGGCGTGGTGACGGCCGGGTCGCGCGCCTCGGCGCCGCACGGTCGCCGCCGGTCCCCCGGCGGGCCCGCGCGGCGCGGCTACCATCGACGCGTGATCTCGCTGACCTCCACCGACCCCGCCCGGCTCGACGTCGAGGCGGTCGTCGTCGCCGTCCGCCCGCAGGGCACGTCCGTCATCCCCGTCGACGCCGACTGGCTGCCCGCGGAGCTCGCGCGGCAGATCACGCAGGACGGGACGCGCCTGGGCGTCACCGGTGCGGCCGACGAGGTGCGCCGGCTGCCGGGGACGGGGCTGACGGCCGCGACGCTCGTGCTCACCGGCCTGGGCGACGCGACCGTGGACGCCGCGACTCCCGAGGGCGCCGAGGCGCTGCGCCGCGCGGCCGGAGCCGCGACCCGTGAGCTCGCGGGTCTCGCGTCGGTGGCGCTCGCGCTGCCGACGCCCGACGCCGCCGCGGTCGGGGCAGTCGCCGAGGGTGCGCTGCTGGGCGCGTACGGCTTCGCCCGCTACCACGAGCAGGACGCGCCGGTCGCGCGCGTCGAGGTCGTCACGCCCCGCGTGCGGGACAAGGCCGCCAAGGCCGCGCTCGCGCGCGCCGAGGTGCTCGCCGCCGCGGTCCACGCGACGCGCGACCTCGTGAACACGGCACCCAACGACCTGTACCCCGCGGCGTTCGCCGACGCCGCCAAGGCCGCCGTCAAGGCATCCGGCGCCAAGGGCCTCAAGGTCACGGTGCTCGACGAGAAGGCGCTCCTCGCGGGCGGGTACGGCGGGATCATGGGCGTCGGCCAGGGCTCGGCGCGCCCGCCGCGCCTGGTGAAGGTCGCCTACGCGCCGTCGCGCGCGACGGGCCACGTCGCGCTCGTCGGCAAGGGCATCACGTTCGACTCGGGCGGCATCTCGATCAAGCCGGCGGCCGGCATGGAGGCCATGAAGTCCGACATGGCGGGTGCGGCAGCCGTGCTGCACACGGTCGTCGCGGCCGCGCAGCTCGGGCTCCCCGTGGCCGTCACCGGCTGGCTGTGCCTGGCCGAGAACATGCCGTCGGGCACCGCGCAGCGCCCGTCGGACGTCATCACGATCCGCGGCGGCAAGACGGTCGAGGTGCTCAACACCGACGCCGAGGGCCGGCTCGTCATGGCCGACGGCCTGGTCGCGGCCGTCGAGGAGAAGCCCGACCTGGTCGTCGACATCGCGACCCTCACCGGCGCGCAGATGGTCGCGCTGGGCCACCGCGTCTCGGCGGTCATGGGCACCGACGCGGCGCGCGCCGAGCTGGTCGACGCGGCGCACGGCGCGGGCGAGCAGTTCTGGCCGATGCCGCTGCCGGCGGACCTGCGCGCGGGCCTGAAGTCGAAGGTCGCGGACCTGGCGAACATCGGCGACCGGTTCGGCGGCATGCTGACCGCCGGCATCTTCCTGCAGGAGTTCGTCGGGTCGACGCCGTGGGCGCACCTCGACGTGGCCGGGCCCGCGTTCAACGAGCGGTCGGCGTTCGGCTACACGCCCGTCGGCGGCACGGGTGTCGGCGTCCGGACGCTGCTGCGGCTGCTGGAGCAGCGCGCGTCCTGACGGACGTCGCCGCAGACCCGCGTCGGCGGCGCGGCGGCCGGGCGCGTCAGGCGCGCTCGGCCGCGCGACGCCGGCGCTCGACGCGCTGGCGCGCGTTCCAGTCCCGCACGCGCTGCGGGTAGCCCGTGCGCTGCACGTCGTACACGGGGATCTGCAGCTCGCGCGCGAGCGCGGCCGCGGCCCGGTCGTCGGGGACCTTGCGTCGCGTCCACTCGCCGTCGGTCGCGACGAGCATGAGCGTCGTGGGCGTGACGTTGGTGCGCGGCTCGACGTACGCCTCGACACCGACGCGCGTGGTCACGAAGTCCCGCAGGTAGGCGAGCGTCTCGGCGCGCGCCTCGCGTCCCGCGGGCGCGTCCGTGGGCTGAGGTCGACGACGGGAGAACAGACCCATCCCGCGAGCGTACCGACGAGACCTGGACGTCCGCTGGACGTCCGCGGGGGCCCGGAGCGGCGCGGCACACGCCTCGCGCAGGACATGGGACGACTGTCGCGGGACTCACACCGCCGGACGTGCTAGTCGGTTCGTCGCGACGGGGACGGGATGACAAGATGGGGCGGCAGCCCATCCCGACCTGCGAGGAGTGCGCACGTGGCCGACAACGGCACCGCTTTCGACATCGTCGTCCTGGGCGGAGGTAGCGGCGGCTACGCGGCCGCGCTGCGCGCCGCCGAGCTCGGCAAGACCGTGGCCCTCGTCGAGGCCGACAAGGTGGGCGGCACGTGCCTCCACCGCGGGTGCATCCCGACCAAGGCCCTGCTGCACGCGGCCGAGCTCGCCGACAACGCCCGCGAGGGTGCGCACTTCGGCGTGCACACGACGCTCGAGCGCGTCGACATGGGCGGCGTGAACCAGTACAAGGACAACGTGATCGGCCGCCTCTACAAGGGACTCCAGGGGCTCATCAAGTCCCGCAAGATCGAGGTCGTCGAGGGCTGGGGCAAGCTCACCGGCCCGCACACGGTCCAGGTCGGCGACCGCACGCTCACGGGTGAGCACATCGTGCTCGGCACCGGGTCGTACGCCCGCTCGCTGCCCGGGCTGGAGATCGGCGGCCGGGTCATCACGTCCGACCAGGCGCTCACGCTCGACTGGATCCCGCGCTCGGCGATCATCCTCGGCGGCGGCGTCATCGGCTCCGAGTTCGCGAGCGTCTGGAAGTCGTTCGGCACGGACGTCACGATCGTCGAGGCGCTCCCCCACCTCGTGCCGAACGAGGACGAGGCGATCTCCAAGGCCTTCGAGCGCGCGTTCCGCAAGCGCGGCATCGGCTTCAACCTGGGCGTCCGGTTCCAGGGCGTCACGCAGGACGACAACGGCGTGCACGTCACGCTCGAGGACGGCAAGACGTTCGACGCCGACGTCCTGCTCGTCGCGGTCGGCCGCGGCCCCAGCACGTCGGGCCTGGGCTACGAGGAGCAGGGCCTCACGCTCGACCGCGGCTTCGTCATCACGAACGAGCGCCTGCACACGGGCGTCGCCAACATCTACGCCGTCGGCGACATCGTCCCCGGCCTGCAGCTCGCGCACCGCGGGTTCCAGCAGGGCATCTTCGTCGCCGAGGAGATCGCGGGCCTCAACCCCCCGACGATCGACGAGTCCGGCATCCCGCGCGTGACGTACTCCGACCCCGAGGTCGGGTCGGTCGGCGTCACGGAGAAGCGCGCCAAGGAGCTGTACGGCGACGAGAACGTCGAGGTCCTCGAGTACAACCTCGGCGGCAACGGCAAGAGCCAGATCCTCGCGACGCAGGGCTTCATCAAGCTCGTCCGCAAGAAGGACGGGCCGGTCGTCGGCGTGCACATGATCGGTGCGCGCGTCGGCGAGCTCATCGGCGAGGGCCAGCTCATCGTCAACTGGGAGGCGTACCCCGAGGACGTGGCCCAGCTGGTCCACGCCCACCCCACGCAGAACGAGGCGCTCGGCGAGGCCTTCCTGGCGCTCGCCGGCAAGCCGCTGCACGCCCACAACTGACCTGGATCGAAGGAGACACGAGCGGTCATGTCCGAGAACGTGCAGCTTCCCGCGCTCGGTGAGTCGGTCACCGAGGGCACCGTCACCCGTTGGCTCAAGCAGGTCGGCGACCGTGTCGAGGTCGACGAGCCCCTGCTCGAGATCTCGACCGACAAGGTCGACACCGAGATCCCCTCGCCCGTCGCGGGCGTGCTCGAGAAGATCCTCGTCGAGGAGGACGAGACGGTCGAGGTCGGCGCGACCCTGGCCGTGATCGGCTCGGGCGAGGGCGGCGACTCCGCCGGGGACGCCCCCGAGCAGGAGCCCGCGCAGCAGGCGCCCGCCGAGGAGCCGGCGGCCGAGCAGTCGGCCCAGCAGGCCCCCGAGCAGCACGAGGACGCCCCGGCCCCGGCCGAGGCCTCGGCGCCGTCGGGCGACGGCCAGGAGGTGACGCTGCCCGCGCTGGGCGAGTCCGTCACCGAGGGCACCGTCACGCGCTGGCTCAAGGCCGTGGGCGACCAGGTCGAGGTCGACGAGCCGCTGCTCGAGATCTCGACCGACAAGGTCGACACCGAGATCCCCTCGCCCGTCGCGGGCACGCTCCAGGAGATCAAGGTCGGCGAGGACGAGACCGTCGAGGTCGGCGCCGTGCTGGCGATCGTCGGCTCGGGTGCCGCGGCGCCCGCCGCGCAGGCCCCGGCCGCGCCCGAGAAGCCCGCCGAGAAGCCCGCCGCGCAGCAGGAGCCCGCACCGCAGGCGTCCTCGCAGCCCGCCGGGTACGAGGCACCCGCGCCCGAGACCGAGTCGGCGCAGTCCGCCGGCACGACGCCGGCCGCGCAGGAGGCCGCCCGGCAGCAGCCGACGGCTCCGGCGGCGCCCGCCGCGCCGGCCGCCGCCGGGTCGTACCTCACGCCGCTGGTCCGCAAGCTCGCGGCCGAGAAGGGCGTCGACGTCAGCACGCTGACCGGCACCGGCGTGGGCGGGCGCATCCGCAAGGAGGACGTGCTCGAGGCCGCCGCCAAGGCCGAGGAGGCCCGCAAGGCCGCCGAGGCGCCGCCCGCCGCCGCCCCCGCGGCGTCGAAGCCGGCGGCACCCCCGGCCGTGTCGCCGCTGCGCGGCACGACCGAGAAGGCGAGCCGGCTGCGTCAGATCATCGCCGAGCGCATGGTCGAGGCCCTGCACACGCAGGCGCAGCTCACCACCGTGGTCGAGGTCGACGTCACGAAGATCGCGAAGCTCCGGGCACGCGCCAAGGACGACTTCAAGGCGCGCGAGGGCGTCAACCTCACGTTCCTGCCGTTCTTCGTCCAGGCCGCCGTCGAGGCCCTCAAGACGTACCCGAAGATCAACGGGGTGCTCGAGGACAAGACGATCACGTACCACGGCCAGGAGAACGTCGGCATCGCGGTCGACACCGAGCGCGGCCTGCTCGTGCCGGTCATCCGCGACGCGGGCGACCTCAACCTCGCCGGCATCGCCCGCAAGATCAACGACCTCGCGGGTCGCACCCGGTCCAACAAGGTCACGCCGGACGAGCTGTCGGGTGCGACCTTCACGGTCACCAACACCGGCTCGGGCGGCGCGATCATCGACACGCCGATCGTCCCCGGCGGCACGTCGGCGATCCTCGGCACGGGCACGATCGTCAAGCGCCCCGTGGTCGTCAAGGGCCCCGACGGCGAGGAGGTCATCGCCATCCGGTCGATGTGCTACCTGTGCCTGTCGTACGACCACCGGCTGGTCGACGGCGCGGACGCGTCGCGCTACCTCATGGCGGTCAAGAACCGCCTCGAGGAGGGCGCGTTCGAGTCCGAGGTCGGTCTCTGACACGACGCACCACCCGCGAGGGCCGTCCACCGTCGGGTGGGCGGCCCTCGCCGCGTCCGGGACCCCGCAGGCGCTCGCCCGCCCGGCCGCTCCACGGTCGCCGCGCCGCACGCCCCGCGCGTCACTAGGGTGGCGGCATGCGCGTGCTGGTCGCCGGGTCGTCCGGCCTCGTGGGGACGGCCCTGGTCCGCCATCTGACGGAGGCCGGGCACGACGTCGTGCGGCTCGTGCGGCGAGCGCCGCGCGGACCCGCCGAGGCCGGCTGGGATCCGGACGCCGGACGCGTCGACGTCGCCGCGGTGCGCGCCGCGGACGCCGTGGTCGACCTCGCGGGCGTCAACGTCGCCTCGCGGCCCCTCACGGCGGCACGCAAGCGCGCCGTCGTGGACTCGCGCGTGCGGACCGCCGGGCTGCTGTCGCGCACGCTCGCCGGGCTCGCGGGCGACGACGCGACGCCGGCACCCCGCGTGCTGCTGCAGGCCTCGGGCATCGGCGCGTACGGCGACCGCGGCGACACGGTGCTCACCGAGACCGAGCCGCTCGGCGACACGTTCTTCGCGGGCGTCGTCCGCCGCTGGGAGGCCGCGACGGCCCCCGCGCAGGACACCGACGTGCGCGTCGCGCTGCTGCGCACCGGCATCGTCCTGAGCCCGCACGGTGGCGCGGCCGCACCGCTGCTGCTCCCCCTGCGCGCGGGTGTCGCGACACGGCTGGGCTCGGGGCGGCAGTTCTGGAGCTGGATCAGCCTGCTGGACGAGGTGCGCGCGATCGAGCACCTGCTCACCGCCGACGTGCACGGACCGGCGAACCTCGTGGCCTCGGCGGACCGGCACGCGGAGCTGCTCGCTGCGCTGCGCCGTGCCTGGGGTGCGCACGTCACCGTCCCGGTGCCCGCTGCGGCGCTCCGGATCGCGCTGCGGGACTTCTCCTCCGAGGTGCTCGGCTCGGTGCGCGCGGACCCGGCAGCCCTGCGCGCGAGCGGCTTCGTGGCCCGGCACACGACGCCGCACGACGTCGCCCGCTGGCTCAGGACGGCACGCCGCCCGGCTCCCTGACGTCGAGCACGCGCCACCGGCCGTCCGCCCACCGGAGCACCAGCTCCACGGTGCGCGACGGGACGGCGGGCACGTCGGCGCGCTCGCCCCGGGGCGTCACGCGCACGTGCGGGCCGAGGCCGGACGTCACGTCGACGGTCGCGTCCCCGTCGGGCGTGCGTCCCGTGGCGGCGACGGCCGCCACGTCGGCGACCAGTCCCTCGCTGCGGGCGCCCGCGAGCGCCGCGACGACCGCGGCGTCCGCGGCGGCCGCCGGCGAGCCGGGCACGGACAGGTCGGCGAGCGCGGCCGCGTCG
>NZ_BCRB01000109.1 GCF_001552375.1 Cellulomonas iranensis NBRC 101100 = JCM 18110
CCACCCACCCACCCACCACCCACTCACCCGCCGAACGCGGACTTGTGCCGGCTCTGGGCGGCCATCACCGGCACAGGTCCGCACTCGGCACCGGAAGCACCGTGGCTCCGACGGCTCACCAACCACCACGCCCTCACCCGACCACCCACCACCCACTCACCCGTCGGACGCGGGCTTGTGCCGGTTCTGGGCGGCTATCACCGGCACAAGTCCGCACTCGACGGGTGAGGCGGGTGGTGGGGTGGCGGGTGGCCGACAGCGGGGGTCAGGTGCGGGACGGCACCGGCGCCGCGACGCGCGGACGCAGCCACCGCCACGCGGCCAGGCCCGCGACGAGCCCCCAGAACGCCGAGCCGACCCCCGCGATCGTGACCGAGCTGGCCGCGAGCAGGAACGTCACCAGCGCGGGCACCCGCCGCTCGGCGTCCGCCGCCGCGACCGCGAGCGCCGAGCCCAGCGCGGGCAGCAGCGCGAGCCCCGCGACGGCCTCGACGAGCCCGGCCGGGGCGGCGGCGACGAGCGCCGTGAGCGTCGGCGCGAGGGCCGCGAGCACCAGGTAGCACACGCCGGCCGTGCGCGACGCGACCCACCGCCGCGCGGGGTCGGGGTGCGCGTCGGGCGAGGCGGGCAGCGCCGCGGTGATGGCCGCCAGGTTGACGGCGTGCCCGCCGGCCGCGGCACCGGCGACGGTCCCGGCACCCGTGACCAGCAGCGACGCGCGCCACGGCACGGCGTACCCCGCGGACGCGACGACGGCCGCACCGGGCACGTTCTGCGAGGCCATCGTCACGAGGTAGAGGGGCACCGCGATCCCGACGAGCGCGCCCGGCGTGAAAGCGGGCGCCGTGAGCTCGACGAGCGGTGCCACGAGCGCGGGCGGGTGGCCGGCGCGCGTCGTGACGACGACGGCCACGACGAGCGCGGCGGCGAACGCCGCGGGCGCCGCCCAGCGGGGCGCGAGGCGCAGCAGCACGAGCCACAGCAGCACGACGGGCGCCACCAGCAGGGGCGCTGCGACGAGCCCTCGCACGGGTGCGAGGCACAACGCGAGCAGGACGCCCGCGAGCATGGCCTGCGCGAGCGGTGCGGGGACGGCGGCGACGAGCCGCCCGAGCGGCCGCCACAGCGCCGTGAGCACCACGAGCCCGCCGCACACGACGAACGCGCCGACCGCGGCGGGCCACCCGCCGGCCACGCTGCCGGTCGCGACGAGCAGCGCGGCGCCGGGCGTGGACCAGGCGGCGGTCAGCGGTGTGCGGTACCGCTGCGACAGCACGACGGTCGCGAGGCCCTGCACGGCGCACAGCGCGACGAGCCCCGACGTGGCCTGGCGCGGGTCGGCGCCGACGGCGCGCAGCCCGGCGAGGACGACGGCGAACGAGCTCGTGAACCCGACGAGGGCGGTGACGAGCCCGACGAGGTGCGGCTGCAGGCGTTCCACGAACAGAACGGTAGCCGAGGTGTTCCGTCGACGGAACACTCCCCTATCCTCGTCGCGTGCCCGCCGACGCGTCCCCCGCCCCGACCACGCCGGCCGACGCCCTGCCCGCACTCATCGGCGAGCGGCTGCGCCGTGCGCGCACCGAGCGCGGGCTGTCGCTCGGTGCGCTCGCCGCGGCCGCCGGCGTCGGCAAGGGCTCGCTCTCCGAGATCGAGCACGGCGCGCGCAACCCCACGCTCGGCACGCTCTACGCGCTGTCGGGCGCGCTCGGGCTGCCGCTGTCGTGGCTGCTGGCCGAGCGGGTCGGCGCGCAGGTCGCGTCCCCCGGCATCACCGCCCGGCTGCTCGACGCGCACGCCGACGACGCCGGCACGGTCGAGGTCTACGCGCTGCGGCTCGAGCCCGGGCGGGAGCACACGTCGGCCGCGCACGGGCCGGGCGTCGTCGAGCACCTCGTGGTGACCCGCGGCCGCGCGCGCGTCGGGGCGGCGGGTGCGCAGGTCACGCTCGCCACGGGCGACGCGACCACCTGGACGAGCGACACCGACCACACCTACGAGGCCCTCGACGCCCCCGCCGACGCGGTCCTGGTGGTCCGCACCCCCGCATGACGCCCGCCCTTACGCCCTTACGCCCACACCCGCACCGAGTGCGCCCGATCGCCGCCGAGTGCACCAGAAGCGACGGGTGCACTCGGCGGCGTGGTGGCGCACTCGGCGGCGGTGGCGTCCCGGGTGGCGGTGCGCGGGCGGGCTCGCGGGTCGCCCGGGGGCGGGTCAGAGCCGGTCGAGGAAGTCCGTCACCGCGTCGAGGTAGACCTGGCGCGGCCCCTCGGCCGAGAGCGTGAGGTCGTGCACGCCGTCCTCGACGACCAGCTCGTGCACGTCGCGACCGAGGCGCGGCCCGAGGGCGGCGATCGTCGCGACGTCGAGCACGGTGTCGGCGGTGTCGAGGCCGGGCCCGTCGACGTCGGCGGCCGAGCGGGCCGCTCGCGCGACGAGCACCGGCACGTCGATCTCGAGCCCGCGGGCGACGCGCAGGTGGCCCGCGCGCACGGCCGCGAGCCACCCGGCGCGCGCGGGCACGCCCCCGGGGGACTTCAGCGACGTGTCGAAGTCCCAGCGCTCCGCGAGGCGAGCGGCGTACCGCGACGGCGCGGCGGCGACGACGCGCAGCGGTGCGCGCCGGGCCAGCGGGCGCAGCGCACCGTCCTGCAGCGGCCGCACCCACGAGCGCTCGAACGACAGGAACGGGCTGTCGAGCACGATCGCGTCGGCCCCGGCGCCGCCGCGGTGCGCGTGCGCCCACAGGGCGGTGACGAGCCCGCCGCACGAGTGCCCGTGCACGACGACGGGCAGCCCGGACCACGTGCGCCGCGCGACCGTGACCGCGCGCGTGAGGTCCGACGCCTGCTCGCGCAGGTCGCCCTGGTAGTGCGGCACGTCGCCCGGACGCCAGGAGCGACCGGCGCGGCGCGCGTCGAGCCCCAGCGCGGCCCAGCCGGCGGCCGCGAGCGCGTCGACCACGTGCGTCTGGAAGACGTAGTCGTTGTAGCCGTGCAGCAGCACGACGACGCCGCGCGGGCGCGCGGGCGGCTCGACGGGACGCACGAGCGTCAGCACGGGGTCCGGACCACCGGCGGCGACCTGCCGCGCGAGCGGGCCGACGGCGGGTGCCACCCACCCGGGCAGCGTCCACGCCTCGTAGCCGGGCAGCAGCCGGTCGGGCACCCACGCCTCGGCGTCGGGGCCGGGCAGCACGCTCACGCGCCGGGCTCCGTGACGTCGCGGCGGCCGTCGACCCCCAGACCGCGCGGGAACCGCACGGGCACGAACAGCACGAGCCCGACCAGCAGCACCGCGACGATGCCGAGCACGCCCCAGTACTGCTCCTTCCCGCCGCCCAGGGCGATCGCGAGCGCGAACGCCGCGGGCGCGAGGAACGTCGCGGCGCGACCCGTGGTGGCGTAGAGGCCGAACAGCTCGGTCTCGCGGCCCGGCTCGGCGAGGCGCGCGAGCAGCCCGCGGGACGCCGACTGCGCGGGCCCGACGCACGCGGACAGCACGAGCCCCGCGACCCAGAACGCGTTCTTGCCGGCGTCGTGCAGGAAGAACACGGCCGACCCGGACAGCACGAGCACGACGAGCGCGACGGTGACGAGGCGCCGCGGCCCGTACCGGTCGTCGAGCCAGCCCGACGCGATGGTCGAGGCGCCGGCGACGACGTTCGCGGCGATCGCGAACACGATGACGTCCCCCGGCGAGAAGCCGAACGTGCCGGCGGCGAGCACGCCGCCGAACGTGAAGACGCCCGTCAGGCCGTCGCGGAACACCGCGGACGCGACGAGGAACCGCAGCGTCGAGCGGCGCTCGCGCCACAGCTGCGCGACGTGCGCGCCGACCGCGCGGTACGCCCCCGCGACGCCGACGCGCGCAGGCGGTGCGCCGGGGCGGCGGTGGTCGGGCACGAACAGCAGCACCGGCACCGCGAAGACGAGGAACCACGCGCCCGCGACGAGCATCGAGACCCGCACGTCGAGCCCGCCCTCGGACGTCACGCCGAACCACCCGACGTCGGGCTGGATGAAGCCCACGTACAGCACGAGCAGCAGCACGATCCCGCCGACGTACCCGGCACCCCACCCGATGCCGCTGATGCGGCCGATGGTCCGCGGCCCGCTGATCTGCAGCAGCAGCGCGTTGTACGCGACCGACGCGATCTCGAACGCGATGGTCCCGACGGCGAGCAGCACGATGCCCAGCAGCACGGCCTGCGTCATGCCGCCCTCGACCGGCTCGACGAACCACAGCGCGAGCACCGACAGCCCGACGATCCCGGACGTCACCGCGAGCAGCGGGCGTCGCCGCCCGCCCGCGTCGGCGAGCGTGCCCAGCGCGGGCGCGGTGAGCGCGACGAGCAGGCCCGCGGCGGCCAGGCCCCAACCGAGCCACTGGCTGTGCAGGGCCTTGGTCGCAGCCTCGTCGGCACCCGGCTCGACGAACGCCCCGCTCGTGAGGAAGACGGTGAAGACGAACGTCGTGACGACCGCGTTGAACGCGGCCGACCCCCAGTCCCAGGACGCCCACGCGGCGACCTGCCCGCGGGCGGGAGCAGGGACGGGGTCGACGACGTCGTCGACGGTGGCCTCGGTGCCGGGGTGACCCATGCGCGCAGCGTAGGCCGTCGCCCCGACCGCCGGGAGACGCCCGGGTGAACGGCGCGCCGGAACCGGGCGGGCGCCCTGACCGACCGTGCGGCCCTCGGCTCGGCGTCAGCGGGCCTCGCGCACCGCGGGCGTCAGCGCGCCTCGCGCACCCCGGACGTCAGCGCGCCTCGCGCACCCCGGACGTCAGCGCGCCTCGCGCACCCCGTGCCCGACCGCCGCGAACGCGGCCACGGCGAGACGCCGCGCGACCGGCGAGCGCCACGTCTGGTCGAGGAACCCGTGCGGCATGCCGTTGGCGGTGAGCACCGACAGCGGCGCACCGGCGGCCCGTGCGCGCTCGGCGAACGCCTCCTCGCCGTCGCGGAACGCGTCGAGCTCGGCGATGAGCAGCAGCGTCGGCGGCAGGTCGGCGAGCACCTCGGGCGCCGCGAGCACCGGCGAGACCAGCGGGTCGGTGCGCACGGCGTCGTCGGGCAGGTACGACCGCTCGAACAGCAGCCCGATCTGGTTGTCCGCGGCGGCGCGCAGCTCGACGTGGTCGACGTCGGGGTACGCCGCGAGCGCGAACGCCGGGCGCGGGCACTCACCGCGCGTCGCGAGCTGGCACAGCGCGAGCGACACCGACGCACCCGCCGAGTCCCCGGCGACCGCGAACGGACCCGTGACGCCGACCGCCGCGCCGTCGGGGCCGGTGAGCCACCGCACGGCGTCCTGCGCGTCCTCGATCGCCGCGGGGTACGGGTGCTCGGGCGCACGCCGGTAGTGGAGGCTCACGACCGGGAGCCCCGCGGTCCGCGCGAGCTCGGCCGCCGTGTGCTCGGACGTGTCGAGGTCGCCCAGCACGAACCCGCCGCCGTGCACCCACACCACGAACCCGGGCTCGTCGACCCCGGCCTGCGGGTGGTACACCCGCGCCCGGATGGACCCGGCGCGCGTCGGGATCTCGATCTCCTGCCGGTCGACGCCCGGCGCGGGCACGGGGCCGAACTGCCCCGTGTCGGCGCCGCGCATGCGCCGCGCGGTGTCGAGCCGCTCCTGCGGCGTGGCGCTCGGGAAGTCCTCGGGCGGGGCGGACGGGTCGCGACGCGGCGGTGCGTCGACGAAGTCGGGGTCGAGCCTCATGACCCGCCATCGTAGAGGCGCGCCCCCGGGACCACACCGGCCACCCGCGCCGCGGTGTGCGGGCGGCGCCGGGCGTCGGCGTGGCGGAGGGCAAGGGATTCGAACCCTTGAGCACGGGGTCACCGCACCAACGGTTTTCAAGACCGTCGCTTTCGGCCGCTCAGCCAGCCCTCCCGGTGCCGCGCGGACGAGCCGAACGGCGGCGACGATCTTCCCACACCGAGCCGCGACCGAGGCGGGTGTCGGCGCATCAGCCGCACCGTGCGCGACCGCGCGGGTCAGTCGGCGGCGGACGCGCCCTCCCCCGGCACCCGCAGCACGTGCGCCTCGACGTCGCCCGACGCCCGCACGCGCCACCGCTGCGCACCCCGCGGGTACACCCGCAGCGTGGTGCTGCGCGCGGGTTCGAACGCCTCGAGCAGCGAGCCGTCGACCAGCACCTCGGCGGGCCCGCGCGACGCCCACACGCGCACCTCGTCCGTGCCGTCGACCAGCGACACGACGACCGGCCCGGACGCCGCGACCCGGAACGCCGGCTCGTCGGTGCCGAGCACTCCGTCGACCAGGGGCAGCGCGCCGCCCCGCAGCCCCGCCAGCTCGGCGACCGGCCGCGTCACGGCCGTCCCGTCCGGCGTCAGCACCAGCTCGCGCGGGCACGTCAGCACGCCCGCCCAGCCCGCGGCCGCGACCTCGTGCGCGGGCCGCTCGGCGTGCGCGGCACCGCGCCCCTCCCACGACCAGCCCCACACCAGCACGCGCCCGTCGTCGGCCACGTACGCCTGCGGCGCGTACAGGTCCGGCCCCGCGTCCAGGGGCGCCGCGCGCTCGACCACGAAACGCGGCGCCTCCCCCGACACGTCGAGCCGCCCCGTGAATGCCGTCACCCCGAACCGCTCGGGGCCGTGCGCACGCTCGAACCACGAGACCAGCAGCACCCACGCGTCGCCGACGCGCACGAGCTGCGGGCACTCCCACACCTCGCCGGGCTGCTCCGCGCCCGCCTGGTCCCCCGCCTCGTCGGCCGTGAGCAGCGTGCCGAGCGGCCGCCAGTCGTCGAGGTCCGCGACGTCGTAGACGAGCACCGCGCCCCGGCCGTCGACCCCGGCACCCTGCACGCCCAGCCGCCGCCCGTCGACCGTCAGGACGAACGGGTCCCGCACGTCCACCACACCCGGCGCGTCCGGGTGCGGCGCCGCGAGCCGGTCCGGCTGCACCCACGTGCCGTCGGGCCCACGCCGCGCCACCGCGACGCCCGCGCTCGGCTCACGGTCGCGCACCGCGCTGTACAGCAGCGCGACGTCGCCGTCGTCGTGCACCGCGACGCCGCTCCACGCCCCGCCCGCGTCGATCGTGCCGGGGCGCGGCGCCAGCGCGGTCGGCTCGTGGTCCCAGCGCAGCAGGTCCGGCGAGCTCGCGTGCCCCCAGTGGATGTCCCCCCACACCGGCGCGTGCGGGTTCCACTGGTACATCACGTGCCAGCGGCCGTCCCACCGGCCGACGCCGTTGGGGTCGTTGAGCCAGCCGTGCGGCGCGCGCACGTGCCAGCGCGGGGCGTGGCGGTCGAGGTCGGCGGTCACGGCACCATCCTCACCCGCCGTCGCGGGGCCCGACGACGGCACGCGGTCCCGGGCCGCGGCACGCCGACGACCGATGCTCAGCGCCACCACCCGGTCGGCCGGCCCGGCGTCACCACCGCGAGCCCGACCGCATCGGCTGCGCGCGCCGTCGGCGCGTCGTACGTCGCGACCGCGCGCACGTCGAGGTGCGCCTGCGCCGCGCCCACGTGGAGCGCCACGAACGGGCCCAGCCCCGCCGGCAGCAGCACGGCGCGCCGCAGCGCCTGGTCCGAGAGCCGCAGCCGCGGCAGCCGCACGAGCGCGTCCAGCACGGCCAGCGCCGCGTCGACGCCCACGAGACCCGCCACGACGCGTGCCTCCAGCACCGACACCGACGACACGACCGCGGTGGCCTCGTGCTCCGCGGACCACGCGGACCACGCGGCCGACTCGGGCGCCTGCGGCACGTAACGGCTCAGCGCCGAGCCGTCGACGTACACCTCGGCCGCCGGGTCACGCGGGCGCAGCACCTCCGCGGCCGGGACGGGACGGGGCGCGGGCACGCCCCCATCCTGGCCCCGGACGCGCGGACGGCCGGCCCCCGTGGGGGTCCGGCCGTCCGTGGGTGACGTGCTCACCGCTGACGCAGGCGCTCCATGGCGAGCTGCACCAGCGCGATGAGGGCCTGCTTGGTCGCGGCGCGCGACCGCGCGTCCGTGTACAGGACCGGGACGTGCGCCGGGATGGCGAGCGCCTCGCGGACGTCGTCGAGCTGGTGCTTGGCGATCCCGTCGAAGCAGTTGACGCCCACGACGAACGGGATGCCGCGCGACTCGAAGTAGTCGACGGCCGGGAAGCACTGGTCGAGCCGGTCGGTGTCGACCAGGACGACCGCACCGATCGCACCGCGCACCAGGTCGTCCCACATGAAGAGGAAGCGGTCCTGGCCCGGGGTGCCGAACAGGTAGAGCCACAGCGAGCCCGGCAGCGCGATGCGACCGAAGTCCATCGCGACCGTCGTGGTCGTCTTGCGGTCGGTCACGCCGCCGGCGTCGTCGACGCCCACGGAGTGCTCGGTCATCGCGGCCTCGGTGTTGAGCGGCTCGATGTCGGAGATCGAGCCGATGAACGTCGTCTTGCCGACGGCGAAGCCGCCCGCGACGACGATCTTGACGACGGTGGGGGCGACGGCGCCCGCAGCCCCGGCCGGAGCGGCGACAGCGGCGTCAGAGGGCGGAAATGCCATTGAGAACACTCTCCAGCACGCTCAGGGACAGGGCGGGGGACTCACCGGTGTTGACCTCGACCGGCTGAGAGGTGTGCACGCGCACGTAGTTGGCGTCGGCGAGGTCGGACACGATGATCCGGACGACACCGAGCGGCAGGTGGAGCAGCGCCGACAGCTCGGCGACCGAGATGTACCCGGCCGACGCGTGCTGGATGATCGCGCGCTTCTCGGGGGTCAGGCCCGTGCTCGCCACGGCGCCCGGCATGACCTCGACCAGAGCCTCGAGAGGCAGGTCGGAGCGGGCCGAGCGCACGCGACCGCCGGTCACGGCGTAGGGCCGGACCGTTCTGGCCTCGTACTCGACGTGTTCGCTCATCCGCGTGCCCTCAGGCCACCGGGGCCCGGGTCGCGCCGTCGACGGGCAGCTGGCCGCGCATCTCGGAGATGAGCTGCGGGGTCAGCGTCGCCTCGGTGCGGGAGACGAGCATCGCCATCTCGTAGCCGATGAGGCCGACGTCGCACGTCGACTCGGCGACGACGGCGAGGACCGAGCCGTTCGACACGCTCATGAGGAAGAGGAACAGGTGGTCCATCTCGATGATGGCCTGCCGCACCTCCCCCGCACGGAGCTGGCGCGACGCGCCACGGGTCAGGCTCGACATGCCCGAGACGATCGCCGCGAGCTGGTCGCCGCTGGTGCGGTCGAGCTGCTCGGACATCGCCATGAGCAGACCGTCGGCCGACACCACGAGCGTGTGGCGAGTGCCGGGCACGGTCCGGACGAAGTTGTCCAGGAGCCAGCCGAAGTTGGCTGCCTCGGTGCTGAGCGCGGTCACACTTCCTCCTTCATGGTGCAGTCTGGGCCGACTGCGGGCGGGGTGTCGCCGGTGACACGCAGGTCACCGGAGATCTGGGGCTGTCGGATCACTGGTGGTCACCGTTCTCTGGTCCGGTGGAGGCACGCCGTCCGCGCGACGTGCCCGACTGGAAGCTCGACAGCCGGGACCGCAGCTGGTCGGCGTCGCGCTGGACGGGGCGCTCCTCCATCGGTGCGGGCGCGGCGGGGACCGCGCTCGGCACACGCTTGATGAGACGCTCCGAACCGCCTGCACCGACCGCGCTGGGCCGGTACGCGGACAGCTGGCTCAGCTCCGAGAGAGCCTGCTCCTGGATGTCCGACCGCAGGGCGAGCATCGCCGCGACCTCGTCGTCGAGCGTGCCCACGCGGGGCGCGGTCGACGGCGGGACGGACGGGTGGGGGACGGTCGCCGTGGGCGCGGCCGGCTGGCGCGCGGCCCACTCCGGGGGCGACCAGGACGGCGCGGTGCGCGCCTCCGGCGGGGTCGCGGCCGCCGCCGGGGCC
>NZ_BCRB01000110.1 GCF_001552375.1 Cellulomonas iranensis NBRC 101100 = JCM 18110
GAGCGGGTCGCCGCCGAGACCGCGGCGGCCGGCCCGACCGACGCGACGGCGCCCGTCGCCGACGCCCCGGCCGACGCGGCCGCGCCGCAGGACGCCGGGGCCGACGACGCGGCGGACGACCGCCCGTGACCGACCGTCCCGCGCCGCCGCAGCGCCCGGCCGTGCGCGTCACGGTCGCGCAGCTGCAGGTCGGCACGGACCGCGAGGCGAACCTGGTGGCGGCGCGCGACGCGCTGCGCACGGCGGCGCGCGTGCGCGCGGACGTCGCGGTGCTGCCCGAGTACGCGTCGGCGTACGACCCGCGCGGCGTGGGCGTCGACCTCGCGGAGCCGCTCGACGGGCCGTTCGTGACGATGCTGCGCACCGAGGCGCGCCGCGGCGGGTGCGCCGTGCTCGCGGGCACGACGCTGCCGGGCGGCGAGCCCGGGCCCGACGGCCGGCCGCGCGCGGTCAACGCCGTCGTGGGTGTGGACGCGACCGGCGAGGTCGTGGGGGTCTACCGCAAGGTGCACCTGTACGACGCGTTCGGGCACCGGGAGTCGGAGCGGCTCGCGCCGGGGCCGGTGGACGCGGCGCCGCTCGTGCTCGACGTCGCGGGCCTGCGGCTGGGTGTGCTCACCTGCTACGACCTGCGGTTCCCGGAGTCGGCGCGGCGCCTGGTCGACGCGGGCGCCGACGTGCTCGTGGTGCCCGCCGCGTGGGTCGCGGGCGACCTCAAGGCCATGCAGTGGCGCACGCTCGCGGTCGCGCGCGCGATCGAGAGCACGGCGGCCGTGGTCGCGGTCGGCCAGGCCGGCCGGGGCGTGGTCGGGCGGTCGCTCGTCGTCGGGCCGGACGGCGTGGTGGGCCTCGAGCTCGACGAGACGCCGCAGGTGCGGACGGTCGACGTCGACGCGGCGGGGATCGAGGCCGTGCGTGAGCGCGTGCCGTCGTTGGCGCACCGGCGCTACGCGGTGGTGCCGCGCGGCTGAGCCGCCCGCGGGGCGGGGCGCGGGTCGTCAGGCGGCGTGGGCCGTCGCGATCGCGACGGCCACGAAGTGGCACGTGTACCCGACGACCGTGAGCGCGTGGAAGATCTCGTGGAACCCGAACCACCGCGGGCTCGGGTTCGGGCGCTTGAGCCCGTAGACCACGGCGCCGACGGTGTACGCGAGGCCGCCGCCCGCGATGAGCCACACGACCGCCGGGCCGCCCGACGTCCAGAACTGCGGCATGAAGCCGACGGCCACCCAGCCGAGCGCGAGGTAGATCGGCACGTACACCCACCGGGGTGCGCCCAGCCAGAACACGCGCGCGAGCAGCCCGACGAGCGCGCCGGACCACACGACGAGCAGCAGCGTGCGCGCGGTCGGCGGCGGCAGCAGCAGCACCGCGAGCGGCGTGTACGTGCCGGCGATGATGAGGAAGATGTTCGTGTGGTCGAGCCGGCGCAGCACGCCCGCGACCCGCGGCGACCACGTGCCGCGGTGGTAGACGGCGCTGGTCCCGAACAGCATGACCGCCGAGAGCCCGAACACGACGTTGGCCCAGCGGGCGGCCGCGGTGGGCGAGAGCACGACGAGCACGATCGACGCGACGAGCGCGAGCGGCGCGACGCCCGCGTGGATCCAGCCGCGCAGCCGCGGCTTGACCGCGTCGACGACCTGCTCGACCGCGTCGCCGACGGCGTCGGCCGCGCGGGACACGGGGTGGTCGCTGCGGCGGGCCTCGTCGGGGGTGTCGCGTCCGGGGCGCGCGGGGTGCGCGTCGTGGGCCGGGGGAGTGCTCATGCGTCGGGTGCCGCCTTCGTCGCTCGAGACCTACGTGACCGTAGGTTACGCGTCCGTAGGTAGCGGTGTCGACGTGACCCGTGCCCTCGCGAGGTCCTCCGGCGAGTACCGTGGGCGCCGTCGAACGACCGCCACGAGGAGGCTACGCGTGCGCCTGCCGCACCCGCTCTACGGCCTGTACGAGCGACGCCTCGCGGCGTCCCTGCACCCCGACCGGGTGCCGCGGCACATCGGCGTGATCCTCGACGGCAACCGCCGCTGGGCGCGCGACAGCGGCCTGTCGTCCGCCACCGGGCACCGGCGCGGCGCCGACAAGATCAGCGACGTCCTGCAGTGGAGCGAGGACGTGGGCGTCGAGGTCGTGACGCTGTGGATGCTGTCGACCGACAACCTCGCGCGCGACCCCGAGGAGCTCGAGCACCTGCTGCGCGTCATCGAGGACGTCGTCGGCGAGCTCGCGGCGGAGCGGCGCTGGCGCGTGCAGGCCGTCGGCGCGCTCGACATGCTGCCCGACCGCACCGCGTCGGCGCTCAAGGCCGCGCAGGACGCCACGGCCGACGTGCAGGGCCTGCACGTCAACGTCGCCGTCGGCTACGGCGGGCGCCGCGAGATCGCCGACGCCGTGCGCTCGTTCCTGCGCGTGCACGCCGAGGCCGGTGCGAGCCTCGACGAGCTCGCCGAGGCGTTCGACGTCGAGCACATCGCCCAGCACCTCTACACCAAGGGCCAGCCCGACCCCGACCTCGTGATCCGCACGTCGGGCGAGCAGCGGCTCGGCGGGTTCCTCATGTGGCAGTCGGCGCACTCGGAGTTCTACTTCTGCGACGCCTACTGGCCCGACTTCCGGCGTGTCGACTTCCTGCGCGCCGTGCGCGCCTACAGCCAGCGGCAGCGGCGACTCGGGCGCTGACCTGCGCGATCGCCCACGTGCCCGCAGTCGGGCCGTGGGACGTCACGTGAACAGCGCGTGACATCTGCCGCGACGCGCGTGGATGTGCGCGCCGGCGGGTGTGACCGGGGTTACGTTCGCGACCGAGGACGACGCCCGTCGTCCCCGGGAGGCCAGCCCATGGAGCGACCGCTCCGAGACGGAGGGCCGGACCCGGCCCTCGGCCGGCCGACCCGTCCCGCCGCCGTCCGACGACCCGCGGGTGCCCCGGCGCCCCGAGCCGGCGGGCGGCACCCGCACCGGCGCTGACGCGCCCGAGGGGAGCCTGCCGTGGACCGCACCTCGCAGCACGACCTGGGCACCGCACCCGCGACCACCGCCCCGGGGTCGCCCGGGGCCCCCGGCTCCCCGTCCGAACGCCTCACGTACGTGCTCGACACGTCCGTCCTGCTGTCCGACCCGCGTGCGCTCCTGCGGTTCGCCGAGCACGACGTCGTCCTGCCGGTCGTCGTCGTGACCGAGCTCGAGGCCAAGCGCCACCACGCCGAGCTGGGGTACTTCGCACGCAGCGCGCTGCGCCTGCTCGACGACCTGCGCGTCGAGCACGGCCGGCTGGACGCGCCCGTGCCCGTCACCGACGTGGGCGGCACGCTGCGCGTCGAGCTCCACCACGTCGACCCGCAGGTGCTGCCGTCGGGGTTCCGGCTCGGCGACAACGACACCCGGATCCTCGCGGTCGCGGCCAACCTGGCCGCCGAGGGGCGGCGCGTGGTCGTGGTCTCCAAGGACCTGCCGATGCGCGTCAAGGCGTCCGCGGTCGGCCTGGACGCCGAGGAGTACCGCGCCGAGCTCGCGGTCGACTCGGGCTGGACCGGCATGGACGCGCTCGACCTCACCGAGCAGCAGATGGCCGACCTGTGGGAGCACGAGTCGCTCGCCCTCGCGGACGTCGCACCGCCGGCGGCGGGGTCGACGCTCACGGGCACCCCGACCGACCTGCGCTGCCACACGGGCCTGGTGCTGCACAGCCCGCGCGGGTCGGCGCTCGGGCGCGTCACGGCCGACAAGCACGTGCAGCTGGTCCGCGGCGACCGGGACGTGTTCGGGCTGCACGGGCGCTCGGCCGAGCAGCGCGTCGCGATCGACCTGCTGCTCGACGAGGAGATCGGCATCGTGTCGCTCGGCGGGCGCGCGGGCACGGGCAAGTCGGCGCTCGCGCTGTGCGCGGGCCTCGAGGCCGTGCTCGAGCGGCGCCAGCACCGCAAGGTCATGGTCTTCCGCCCGCTCTACGCGGTGGGCGGGCAGGACCTGGGCTACCTGCCGGGGGACTCGGCCGAGAAGATGAGCCCGTGGGCGCAGGCCGTGTTCGACACGCTCGGCGCCGTGGTCGGCAAGGAGGTCGTCGAGGAGATCGTCGACCGCGACCTGCTCGAGGTGCTGCCGCTCACGCACATCCGCGGGCGCTCGCTGCACGACGCGTTCGTGATCGTCGACGAGGCGCAGTCGCTCGAGCGCAACGTGCTGCTCACGGTGCTGTCGCGCATCGGGCAGTCGTCGCGCGTGGTCCTCACGCACGACGTCGCGCAGCGCGACAACCTGCGCGTGGGGCGGCACGACGGCGTCGCGGCGGTCATCGAGGCGCTCAAGGGGCACCCGCTGTTCGCGCACGTGACGCTCACGCGCTCCGAGCGCTCGCCGGTCGCGGCGCTGGTCACCGAGCTGTTCGAGGGCATCGACGCCTGACGTCGTCCGGCCCGCCCGCGAGGGGCGTCGACCCGTCGGGGTCGGCGCCCCTCGTGCGTGCGCGACGTCACCCGGTGATCGGCTCGACGTGCTGTTGTTCCAGGCGTAATGTTCCGGCCGGAACAAGGACCGAGGTCCCACGTCCCGACCGTGCACCCCGACCGGAGGACTGACATGTCGCGCACGCCGACCGCCGTCACGGTGGTCGTCCTCGCGCTGCTCGCCGAGCAGCCCCGGCACCCGTACGACGTCTTCCAGACGCTCGTGGAGCGCGGCGACGACCGCCTCGTGCGCGTCAACCCCGGCGCCGTCTACCACGCGGTCGACCGGCTCGAGCGCGACGGCCTCGTCGAGGCCGTCGGCACCGAGCGCGCCGGCAACCGCCCCGAGCGCACCACGTACCGCGCGACGCCCGCCGGCCACGCCGCGCTCGCCCCGGCGATCACCGCCCACCTGGCCGACGAGCGCCCCGCGCTCCCGGACTTCCCCGTCGGCCTGGCGCACGCGTGGCGCCTGCCCGTCGACGACGTCGCCGCCGCCCTCCGGGCGCGGCGCGACCGCGAGGCCGCGCGCCTCGCGGAGCTGCGCGCCCGCATCGACGCCGTCCGCGGCGAGGGCCTGCCGCGCCGCTTCGTGCTCGACGGCGAACGCGAGCTCGTCCTGCTCACGGCGGAGATCGCCTGGCTGGACGACGTCCTGCGCGAGCTCGCCGACGACACCCTCGAGTGGGGCGGGCCCCCGCCCCCCGACTTCCTCGCCGCGCGCGCACGTCGCCTCGCGGCCACCGACACCCGGAGCACCCCGTGACCCAGCCCCTCGTCGACCTGCGCGGCCGCAGCCCCTGGAGCGTGCTGCCGCCCCTGTGCCTCGGCTTCTTCATGATCATGGTCGACACGACCATCGTGAACATCGCCGTCCCCACCCTCCAGGACGCGTTCGGCGCGAGCCTCGTCACCGTCGGGTGGGTCAACAGCGCCTACCTGCTGACGTTCGCCGTCCTCCTGCTCGTCACCGGGCGGCTCGGCGACCGGTTCGGCCCGCGTCCCGTGTTCGTCACCGGACTCGTGATCTTCACGCTCGCGTCGCTCGCGTGCGGCCTGTCCGGCTCGGTCGGGTGGCTCATCGCCGCGCGCGCCGTGCAGGGCGTCGGCGGCGCGCTCATGACGCCGCAGACCATGGCCATGATCACGCGCGTCTTCCCGCCCCAGCAGCGCGGGGCCGCGATGGGCGTGTGGGGCTCGGTCGCGGGCGTCGCGACCATCACCGGCCCGGTGCTCGGCGGCCTGCTCGTCGAGACCGTCGGCTGGGAGTGGATCTTCTACGTCAACGTCCCGGTCGGTGCGGTCGCGCTGTGGCTGTCGTTCCGCCAGCTGCCCGTGCTGCCGACCCACGCGCGCTCGCTCGACGGCGTCGGCGTCGTGCTGTCGGTCGTCGGGCTCACGCTCCTGGTCTTCGGGCTGCAGGAGGGCGAGGCGTACGACTGGGGCACGATCGTCGGTCCCGTGACCGTGTGGGGCGTCGTCGGCGCGGGCGTCCTCGTGTCGGGCGCGTTCCTGCTGTGGCAGCGCCACCGCGGCGACGACGCGCTGCTGCCGCTGCGGCTGTTCGTGCACCGCAACTTCTCGCTCGCGAACGTCGCCGGCGCCGCCGTGACGTTCGCGATGACGGGCATCTTCTTCCCGTTCACGCTGTACCTGCAGCAGGTGCTCGGCCTCTCGCCGCTGCACGCCGCGCTCGTCGGCCTGCCCGGGTCGCTGCTGTCGGGCGTCATCGCACCGTTCGCGGGCCGGCTGTCGGACCGCGTGCCCGGCAAGTGGGTCGCGTTCAGCGGCTTCGCGACCCTCGCGGTCGCGATCGGGATCCTCGCGACGCAGGTGCAGCCGGGCGTCGCCGTGTGGCGCCTCGTGCTGCCGATGGTGCTGTTCGGCGTCGGCACGGGCCTGGTGTTCTCGCCGCTCGCGAGCCTCGCGACCTCGGGCCTCGACCAGCGCACCGCGGGCGCGGGCGCGGGCGCGTTCAACACGACGCGCCAGGTCGGCGGCGTCATCGGCTCGGCCGTCGTCGTCGCGACCCTCACGTCGCGCCTCGCCGCGACCATGCCGGCCGCCGCGCAGGACGCCGCCGCAGGCCTGCCCGAGCAGGTGCGCGGGCCGTTCGTCGAGGGGTTCCGGCAGGCCGCGTCGGCCGGGCTCGGCGCCGGCGGCGGGTTCGACGTGCCCGCGGGCGTGCCCGCCGACGTCGCCGAGCAGCTGCGCGCCGCCGCGCGCACCGCCGTCGACGCCGGGTTCGCGTCGGCCGCCGCGCAGACCCTCGCCGTCACGGTCGGCGTGCTCGTGCTCGGGGCGCTGTGCGCGCTCGCGATGCGCGCGCACCGGCCCGGCACCCCGGCGGACGCCGGACCCGCCGCGCCCGCCGAGCAGGTCGCCGCGCCCTGACGCCCGCCGGTCGGGCGGGACCCCGCGGGTGCCCGCCCGACCGTCAGCCGTCGAGCAGGCGCCCGTCCGCGAGCCGGATCGTGCGGTCCGCCAGGGCCACCATGACGGGGTCGTGCGTCGAGACGATCGCGGTCATGCCCTCGGCCTCGACGACCGCCCGCAGCAGCGCCATCACCTGCCGGCCGGTCTCGGAGTCGAGCTGACCCGTCGGCTCGTCGGCCACCAGCAGCCGCGGCGACGTCGCGAGCGCGCGCGCGATCGCGACGCGCTGCTGCTGCCCGCCCGACATCTGCCCGGGGCGCTGCCGCGCGTGGTCGCCGAGGCCCACCAGGTCGAGCAGCAGCGCGACGCGCGCCTCGCGCTCGGGGACGGGTGTGCGGCGCATCCGCAACGGCACGCCCACGTTCTCGGCCGCCGTGAGCACGGGCACGAGCCCGAACGTCTGGAAGACGAACGACACGACGTCGCGGCGCAGCCGGACCAGCCCGCGCTCGTCGAGCGCCGACACCTCGTGCCCCGCCACCACGACGCGCCCCTCGTCGGGGCGGTCCAGCCCGCCGATCGCGTTGAGCAGGGTCGTCTTGCCCGACCCGGAGCGGCCCACGAGCGCCACGAGCTCGCCGGGCTGCACCTCCAGGGACACGTCGCGCAGCGCGTGCACGGCCGTGCGGCCGCTGCCGTAGGTGCGGGCGACGTGCTCGACGAGCACCATCGGCCCGCCGGTCGTCGCGTCGCGCGGCGTCGTCGCCGTCGTGGTCATCGGGCGTCCTCCCCGTCGGTGCGCGCGTGCTCGGGGTGCACCGCGATGTGCGACTGCTCGAGCGTGAGCCGCACGCGGCCCACGAGGTCCAGCGCCTCGCGGTACTCGCGCGGCAGCTGCACGCGGCCCGCGCGGTCGAGCACCGCGAGCTCCTCGGCCACGGTGTGCTCGGTGCCGTCGTCGCGCGTCGTGGTGCGGCGCAGCACCTCCGAGCTCGTGCGACCGTCGCGGATCGCGACCGTGCGCTGCACGTGGTCGCTCACGCCCGGGTCGTGCGTGACGACCACGACGGTCGTGCCCAGGTCGCGGTTGACGTCGCGCAACGCCGCGAGCACGTCGGCCGACGTGGCCGTGTCGAGCTCACCCGTGGGCTCGTCGGCCAGCAGCACCTGCGGCGAGTTCGCGAGCGCCGTCGCGATCGCGACGCGCTGCTGCTCGCCGCCCGACATCTGCCCGGGACGCCGGTCGGCGCAGTACCCGACGCCCAGGACGTCGAGCAGCTCCGCGGCGTCGACCCGCCGTGCCCGCCGCGGCCGCCCGGCCAGCGCCATCGGCAGCGCGACGTTCTCGGCCGCCGTCAGGTACGGCACGAGGTTGCGCGCCGTCTGCTGCCACACGAACCCGACCGTCGAGCGCCGGTAGGCCACGCGCTGGCGCGCGGTCATCGCCATGAGGTCCCACTCGCCGACGCGCACCTGCCCGGCGGTCGGCACGTCCAGGCCCGAGAGCACCGCCAGCAACGTCGACTTGCCCGACCCCGACGCGCCGACCACCGCGACCAGCTCGCCCGTGCGCACCAGCAGGTCCAGACCCTGCAGGGCCTGCACCTCGACGCCCTCGGACTGGTAGATCCGCACGAGCGACTCGCACACGATCAGCGCCCCCGTGCCGAACGCCTCGGGACGCGCACGGGCGCGTTCCTCGAGCGTGGCCAGGCTCGTCGCCGTCCCCGCTGCCTCGGTCACGTCCGTGTCCTCTCGTCGGTTCACCGCTCGCCCACCCGCAGCACCTCGCCCAGGCGCTCGCGGCGCCGCAGGCCCTCCTCGATCCCCACCGCGACCAGCGTGGCGGCGGTCAGCACCGCCGCCGCGACCAGCACGGGCCACGCCACCACGGCCACTGTCGCACCCGCGGCCGACCCCGTCAGCCAGGCGAGCCCGAGCGCGTCCGCGACCAGGTGCGGCACGACGAGCCCGATGACCGACCCGCCGACCAGACCGCCGAGCACGAGCGGCGCGAGCTCGCCGAGCGTCGCCCAGCGGGCCGTGCGCGCGTCGAGGCCCAGCGTGCGCAGCGTCGACAGCGTGCGGCCGCGTTCCTGCGACGTCGCGACCACCACGAGCACGAGCGCGAGGACCGCCAGCACGGCGAGCGCCCCGACGGACGCGAGCTGCAGAGCGGTCAGCGCCCGCGTCAGGGTCTCGCCCGACCACGTGCGCCACCACCCCTGCGCGGTCGTGGCCGTGAGCCCGGAGTACACCGGCTCGGCGAGGTCGAGGGCCGCGATCGCCGCCTCCGTGCCCGGTCCCGACACCCACGCCCGGTCCGCGGCGGGCACGTCGGTCAGCGCGGCCACCACCGAGCGGTCCACGACGACGAGCCCGTCGTCGCCGTCGGACACGTCGCGCAGCACGTCGCGCGCGTCGACCGGGGGCACGCCCGCGTCCGGCGCGAGGGCGGTCGTCCCGCGCACGTCGAGCTCGACGGAGCCGACGAGCACCGACAGTCGGACGCCGTCGGGGTCGAGGCGCGCGAGCAGGCCGGGGGAGACGAGCGCGGGCACGCGCGCGTCCGTGGCGTCGCCCAGCCCCGCGAGCCCGGCGTCGACCGGCAGGCCGCGCGCCGTCCGGACGGCCGCGAGGTCGGCCGCGTCGACGAGCAGCACGGTCGCCTCGAGCCGCGAGCCCTCGCCGTACGCACGCTTGGTGGTCTGCGACCCCGTGGCGACGGCGGTGACGCCCGGGGCGGCGCGCAGCGCGTCGAGCGCCGCCTGCCCCTCGGCGCGGTCGAGGCGCCCGTCGAGGCGTCCGTCCGCGCCGACGAGCACGTCGGCGGTCGTGCGCTGCCCGTCGTCGACCGACTGCACGAGCACGCCCGACAGCACCAGGAGCGCGACCGTGACGGTGACCGTGAGCAGCGGCACGAACGCCGTCGCGCCGCCGTGCGCGCGCGCGACGGCGAGCGGGGCGGCGAGCCCGCGCGAGCGCGACGCCAGGCGGCCCGCC
>NZ_BCRB01000111.1 GCF_001552375.1 Cellulomonas iranensis NBRC 101100 = JCM 18110
GGGCGCGGCCCGTCGGGCGGGGCGGTCGTCGGGTCGTCCATCGGCACCGAGCCTAGACGTGGGCGCGCGGGTCGGCGCGCGGGCGTCCGGGCGGACGTCGGCGCCCGGCGACGCCCGCGTCCGAGGGCACCCCGGGGATCCGGGTGCGACGACGCAGGCCCGCGTCAGCGCGCGCTCAGCGGCGCTCGTCGCGCCAGCGCACCCACTTCTGCGTGAGCGACAGGTCGTAGTCCGGGCCGCTCGCGCTCGTCGTCAGCAGCCGCACGCCCGCAGCGAGCATCGCGTCCCCGGCGTCGGCCGGGTCCTGGCCGTCGACGGCCGCGGACCGCTCGACGAGCGTCGCGGTGTCGCGGCCCACGGCGGCGCCGTGCTCGTCGAGGATCGCGCTCTTGCGGCGCAGCGTCTCGACGTCGCCGAACGAGTGCCAGATGTCGGCGTGCTCGGCCACGACGCGCAGCGTCTTGCGCTCGCCGCCACCGCCGATCATCACGGGGATGTCCCGCACGGGCGCCGGGTGGAGCCGCGCCCACCGGTCCTTGATGCGCGGCATCGCCTGCGCGAGGTCCGCGATGCGCGAGCCCGCCGTGCCGAACTCGTACCCGTACTCGTCGTAGTCGCGCTGGAACCAGCCCGCGCCGATGCCGAGGATCAGGCGGCCGCCGCTGATGTGGTCGACCGTGCGAGCCATGTCGGCCAGCAGCTCGGGGTTCCGGTACGAGTTGCACGTCACGAGCGCGCCGAGCTCGACGCGCTCGGTCTGCTCGGCCCACGCCGCGAGCATCGTCCAGCACTCGAAGTGCAGGCCGTCGGGGTCGCCGTACAGCGGGAAGAAGTGGTCCCAGTTGAAGATCACGTCGACGCCGAGGTCCTCGGCGCGCAGCACCGCGTCGCGGATCTGGCCGTACGCGGCGTGCTGGGGCTGGAGCTGGACGCCGATGCGCACACCGGCCGTGGAGATCTCGGTCACACGCCCACGCTAGACCCGCGACCGCCATGGCCGCGCAGCCGAGCCGGTGGGACCACCGGGGGGCGCGCCTACTGGTAGGTGACGAGGTCCGGCACCGGCTGCACCTGGTACGTCTGCGCCGGGTCGAGCATCGGCACGTCCTCGTCGTAGAAGTTCTTCCAGCCCCAGTGCACCTGCGGTGCGCCGTTGCGCAGCGTCGCCCACGTGCCGGCCTTGGCGGGCTGGCTGCCCTGCCCGTCGACGTGGATCAGGGGCGCGAGCTCGTCGTGGGACGTGTCGAGACGCTCGCGCTCGGTGATCATGCGCAGCGAGAACTGGTGCAGCACGAACATCTTCTGCGGCAGGCCGCGCTCGCGCGTGAACCCCGCGAGCCACGCCGCCGTCGCGTTGACCTCGTCGATCCCCACCGAGCCGATCTGCCGCAGGTGCACCTGGTCGGGCGCGAGCCGCCACTCGGGGTCGAGCGCGAGCCCGACGTGCGGCAGCGCGAGCAGGTCGGCGTAGGCCTGCGCCTGCGCGACGAAGTCCTGCCGGCCGGGCTGCAGGTCCAGCACCACGTACTGCCCGGCGGCGCCGGCCGCCTCGACCAGCGGGCGCAGGTCCTCGACGGGCCGCTTGCGCGAGTAGCTGCCGTCAGCCTCGGGCCCGCTCGACGCGATCGTCGCGATGATCTCGACCGCGGGCACCACGGTGTCGGCCGTGAGCCCGCGGTAGGGGGCGGCGTGCTGCTCGGCGCGCGCGATCGTCGCCGGCACGTCCTGCTCGCCGAGCACGCCGAGCGCCCCCGACCCGGGCGTGCCGTACAGCGCGACGTACTTCTTGCCGGGCTGCCCGGCGACGGCCGGGAACACGAGCTGACCGCCGCCGGGCAGCTCGACGCCCGTCCGCGCGGTCGCGACGCGCGCCGCGAGCAGCTCCGCCGTGCCGAACGTGTCGCCGTAGGCGATCACCGCCGTCGGGTCGGCCGACGCGACGGCCTGCACCGTGGCGGACGTCGCGCGCGGGTCGCCGCCCGGGACGTCGAGCACGGCGACGCCCAGCGCCCGCAGCGTCGCCGCCGCGGCGGGCGGCACAGGGCCGTCCGCGAGCGCGACGACGCCGGCGGCGGTCACCGGCGCGGTCGCGGGCAGCGTGTCCGCGGTGCCGGTGGGCGTCGTGGCCGCGGCGGTCGCGCCGCCACCCGGAGCAGCGGACGCGGTCGCCGCGGGATCGGCCGCCGGGGCGTCGTCCGCGAGCAGCACGGCGGGCTCGGGACCCTCGAGCGCACGCACCGCGGCGGCCTCGTCGCCGGCCGCGACCGGCACCGGGGCGCCGAACGTCGCGCCCGTGGCGGCGGCGAGCGCGTCGGCGTCGGCGCCGGGAGCGACCGCGACGACGACCGTGCCGTCGGGCAGCGCGTCCGCGGGCACTCCCCCGACCGTGAGCACGTGGGTGGCGCCCAGGCGGTCGAGCTCGCCCGCGACGTCCGCGCCGTCGGCGGTGAGCAGCACGGGCGCGCCGACGGCGACGGCGGCGCTCGCGGCGGTGAGCGTCGCGGCGGTGTCACCGCCGGGCGCGAGCACCGCGACGGGGGCCGACGCCAGCAACGTGCTCGACGTCGTGAGGGCCGCCTGCACGTCGTCGCCCGTGACGACCGACGCCGGCGGGGGCGCCTGCACGGCGGGGCTGACGGGAGCCGCGGGCGCCGACGCCGTCGGCGCCGAGGCGCCGTCGCCGTCGGGTGCCGTGCCCCACGAGCACGAGGCCGTGAGCGCGACGGCGAGGGCCGCCGCGAGCGCGACCGTGCGCGGGCGGCCCCGTCGCCGCCGACCGTGGCGTCCCGTGATGGCCTCGGACCCGTCGGACGTCTGCACCTGCACCCGCACCTCCCGCGGTCGCGCGGTGCCCCCACCGCGGGCCGGCGGCCGCCGACGGGTCGCCACTGTAGGGGCGCGGGCCGTCCCGCGCAGCCGCGGAACCGGGGTGATCCGGGGCGAAGCCCCCCGCGGCACGGGCGGCCGGGCGTGCCCACCTGCGACGACGCGTGCGGCGAGGGATGATCGACGCGTGGACGACGAGACGCGCACGGCACCGAGCAGCGGGACGACCACCGACGCGGCCGGCGGGACGGCGCCGGACGGCACGTCGGCGCACGACCGCCCGGGCGTCTACGTGACGCCGGGGGCCGGGTACGAGCGCGACACGCGCTACCTGACGGACCGCATCACCGCCGACGGCGCCGAGGGCTGGCCCGTCGAGGCGGGCCGCTACCGGCTGGTCGTGTCGCGCGCGTGCCCGTGGGCGAGCCGCGCGGTGATCGTGCGGCGCCTGCTGGGGCTCGAGGACGCCCTGTCGATGGGGATCTGCGGCCCGACGCACGACGAGCGGTCGTGGACGTTCGACCTCGACCCGGGCGGCGTCGACCCGGTGCTGGGCATCCCCCGCCTGCAGGACGCGTTCCTGGCGCGGGACCCGCACTACCCGCGGGGCATCACGGTGCCGGCGATCGTCGACGTGCCGTCGGGCAAGGTCGTGACGAACGACTTCGCGCAGATCACGCTCGACCTCGAGACGCAGTGGACGGCGTTCCACCGCGAGGGCGCGCCGGACCTGTACCCGCAGGCGCTGCGCGACGAGATCGACGCGGTGTCGGGCGAGATCTACCGCGAGATCAACAACGGGGTGTACCGGTGCGGGTTCGCGGGCTCGCAGGAGCAGTACGACCGCGCGTACACGCGCCTGTTCGACGCGCTGGACCGCGTGTCCGGGCGCCTGGCGGACCGGCGCTACCTGGTGGGCGACACGATCACCGAGGCGGACGTCCGGCTGTTCACGACGCTCGTGCGGTTCGACGCCGTCTACCACGGGCACTTCAAGTGCAACCGCAGCAAGCTCACCGAGATGCCCGTGCTGTGGGCGTACGCGCGTGACCTGTTCCAGACCCCCGGGTTCGGCGACACGGTCGACTTCGTGCAGATCAAGCAGCACTACTACGAGGTGCACCGCGACATCAACCCGTCGGGGATCGTGCCGCGGGGCCCGCAGACGCACGGCTGGCTGACCGCGCACGGGCGCGAGGCGCTGGGCGGGCGGCCGTTCGGCGACGGCACGCCGCCGGGGCCGGTGCGCGACGGCGAGGTCGTGCCGGCGGGGCACGGGGCCGCGCCGGCCTGACCTCCCGCACACCCGCGGGCCCCGCGGCCCGGGCAGGACGCGCGACCGGGACCGGCCCGGGACGACGGTCCCGTTCGGCGACCGGCGATGCGCAATACGTTGCGCATCATGGATCGCCCCACGACCGAGGACGACGTCCTCGGTGCCCTCTTCGTCCTCACGCAGCACCTTACGCGGTACGCCGACGACGCGCTCGCGCGCTACGGCGTCTCGGCACGCCAGTGGCTGCTGCTCGCGGTCCTCGTGCGCGGGTTCCCCGGCGAGCGGCCGACGCTCACGCAGGCGGCGCGCGCCTACGGGACGTCGCGGCAGAACGTCACGCAGGTCGCGCGCCAGCTCGCGGCCCGCGGGCTGGTGACGCTCGAGCCCGACCCCGCCGACCGCCGCGCCACGCGCCTGGCCGTCACGCCGCTCGTCGCGCGCACCTTCGACACCCCCGACGCGGCCGCGCACCAGCGCGCGGTCGTCGCGACCGTGTTCGCCGACCTCGGCGACGACGACCTCGCCGCGCTCGACCGGCTGGTGGGCCGCTGCCTGGGCACGCTGCGCGCGGCGGCCGACCGGTGAGCCGGTGGCCGGTCCGCACGCTCGCCCGCGTGGCGCTGGGCTGCGTCGTCGTCGCCCACGGGCTCGTGCACCTGCTGGGCGCCGTCGCCGCCTGGGCTCCGGGTGCGGTGCCCGCCCTGGGCGTGCCGCGCGCGGCGGGCGCCGCGTGGCTCGCGGTCGCGGCCCTCACCGTGGTCGCCGGCGTCGGCCTCGCGACGGGGCGCGCACGCTGGTGGCGGGCCGGAGCCCTCGCGCTCGCAGGGTCGGTCACCCTCGTCGCGACGGCATGGCCCGCGGCGGCGGCCGGGCTCGTGCCCGACGCGCTCCTGCTCCTCGCCGTGCTGCACGCGTGGTGGTGCGGGCACGCCGCGTCGCCGCGCGGCCGCTACCGCTCGGCGGTCGCCGCGCTGGCCGCTCCCCCGGGACATCACCCGGCACCCCCCGTGTCCGACGCCGACGTCGACGCGCTGCCGCCGCTCGTCGCGCACTGGCTGCGCCGCACCGGCGTGGTCGGACGGCCACACGTCGGCGTCGTCCGGACGACCGTCACGGGCCGCCTGCGCGGCGGCCCGGACGAGCCCTGGATGACGTTCACCGGCGAGCAGACCAACACGTTCGACGCCGACCCCGCACGGCTGTTCCTGCTCGACGCGACGCGCGGCGGGCTGCCCGTCGACGTGCTGCACGTCCTGCGGGGCGGGCGCGCGACCATGGCGGCGCACGTGCTCGGCGTCGTGCCGGTGATGCGCGGCGCCGGCCCCGACCTGGACCGCAGCGAGGTCGTCACCGTGCTCGACGACCTGTGCCTGCTGGCGCCCGCCGCGCTCGTCGACGCCCCGGTCACCTGGCGGGACGTCGACGCGAGCCGTGTGCGCGCGACCTACCGGACCGCGACCGGGTCGGTCGACGCGGTGCTGACGTTCGACGCCGCGGGCGACCTGGTCGACGTCGCGTCCGACGACCGCGGGCGCGCGTCCGCGGACGGCCGCACGTCGACCCCCACGCACTGGTCGACGCCGGTGGACCGGGTGGAGCTCGACGCGCAGGGGCGGCGGGTGGTCACGGGACGTGCGGTCTGGCACGGACCCGAGGCGCCGTTCACGTACGCCGACATGACGTTCACGGTGGAGCGCACGGCGTGAGGCGTCAGATCCCCGTCATGCGGTGGTCGTGCCCGAAGCCCTGCAGGAACCGCGGCCCGGTGCGCGCGAGCTCGTCCTCCCACGTCGTCGCCCAGCCCGCGTAGGGCGCGTGCGCGAGACCGTCGTTCGCGAACCGCGGGTCGGTCGTCACCTCGGTCACGCAGAAGTCGGGGATCGCGAGGTCCGTGACGGGGCCGCCGCGCTCGACCTCCGCGACCACGAGCGGCGCGTTCGCGCCCGCGAACACGTCGACGACCCAGCCGTCCTCGCCGAGCCACACCGAGTGCCGCACCTTCGCGACGCGCGCGCCGCCGCGGCGCACCATCTCGACGCCCACGAGCGGGTCGATCTCACGCTCGGCCTCGTAGCGGGTCCCGCCGTTCATGGGGCCCTTGACGGTCACCGCGCAGAAGTCGACCCGGTCGGCGTACCGCTCGAGCAGCGTGGCCTCGTCGTCGTGCACGTCGACGCCCGCCACGGCGGAGACCTGCGCGCGCACGCGCAGCGCGAACCCCTCGTCGGCCAGGTAGTAGCTCTGCACGATGAGCGCGGGCGCCGGGTCGAGCAGCTCGGCCGGCACGTCGCGCGCGACGAAGCGCCGCTCGAACTCGAAGTCGCCGTACCCGGTGTCGCTCATGGTCGCCCGCCGTCCTGACGGCCCGCGCGGCCGCCCGGCACCACGGTACCCACCCACGCACCGGGACGGGCCGCTCGACCAGCGACGACGCGCCGGTCGGCGCCACGCCGGGCGCGTCCCACGAGTCGGGCGGCGAGGCTCGTGGCGGCACCGCACGGCGTGGCACAGTGGCCCGCATGGCGAGGGGGGCGTCGGGCGACGCGACGACGACCGACGACGCGCGCCCGGGACCGGGCGCGCCGGCCCGTCGGGGTGCGCGTGCGGTCGCCGCCCTCACCCGCTGGTGGCGCCGCTTCTCCCCCACGGGTCTCGCGGGCGCGATCGTGCTCTTCGCGGCGGCGCTCGGGCCGTCGCTCATGCCCCGCAGCCCGCTGTACCAGGGCGCGATCGCGGGCGTGTGCGCGGCGCTCGGCTACGGCCTCGGCACGTTCGTCGGGTGGGGCGGACGCCGCATCGGCCTGCGTGCACCCTGGCCGCGTGCGCGGCGCACGCTCGTGCACCGCTGCTGCGCCGGGCTCGCGCTCGTCGTCGTCGTGTGGGCGCTGCTCGTCGACGCCGACTGGCAGGAGCGGTCGCGCGCGCTGCTCGGCATGGGCGACCCGACGCCCGCCCGGCCGCTGCTCGTGCTCGCCCTGGCCGCCGCGCTCGCGCTGCTGCTCGTGCTCGCCGCACGCGGCCTGCGGTCGGCCGTGCTCGCGGTCGCCCGGCTCGCGGGGCGGCTGCTGCCGCCGGTCGCGGCACGGCTCGTCGCCGTGGTGGTCGTCGCGGTGGTCGCGTACCTCGTCCTCGACGGGACCGTGGTGGCGGGGGTCAAGCACGTGCTGACGACGACGTACGCGGCGCTCGACCAGGAAACGTACCCCGGCGACGAGCCGCCGACGTCGTCCCTGCGCAGCGGCTCGCCCCACTCGCTCGCGGCGTGGGGGACGCTGGGCCGCGAGGGCCGCCGGTTCGTCTCGGGCGGGCCCGACGTCGACGAGCTCGCGCGGTTCTCGCAGGCCGCGGGACTGGACCGCGAGGTGCGCGAGCCCGTGCGCGTGTACGCGGGCCTCGACGCCGGCGACGACCTCGACGCGGTCGCCCGGCTGGTCGTCGACGAGCTCGACCGCACCGACGCGTGGGGGCGGTCGGTGCTCGTCGTCGGGACCACCACGGGCACGGGCTGGGTCGACCCGCCGGCCGCCGCGGCCGTCGAGCTGCTGTGGGGCGGCGACACCGCGTTCGCGGCGATGCAGTACTCGTACCTGCCGAGCTGGGTGAGCTTCGTCGGGGACCGTGCGACCCCGCCGGCCGCCGGGCGGGCCCTGTTCGAGGCCGTGCACGCGCGCTGGTCGCAGCTCCCGCAGGACGACCGCCCCGCGCTCTACGCGTTCGGCATCTCGCTGGGCAGCTACGGCTCGCAGGGCGCGTTCGCGTCGCTGCCCGACGTCGCCGCGCGCACCGACGGCGCCGTGTGGGCCGGCACGCCGGGGTTCACGCCCCTGTGGCGCGACCTCACCGACCACCGCGACCCCGGCTCGCGCGAGATCCTGCCCGTCGTCGACGACGGGCAGCGGGCCCGGTGGGGCGACACGTCCCGCACCGAGGATGCGGCGACGTTCCTCGGCGACGCGCCGTGGGAGCGACCCCGCGTGGCGTACCTGCAGCACGCGTCGGACGGCGTCGTGTGGTGGTCGCCGGACCTGCTGCTGGCGGAGCCGGACTGGTTGCGCGAGCCGCGCGGCGCGGACGTGCTGCCCGACGTCGACTGGTTCCCCGTCGCGACGTTCTTCCGCGTCGGGATCGACCTGTTCGTCGCGGGCGAGGCACCCGCCGGGCACGGGCACACGTACGTCGGCGAGTACGCCGACGCGTGGTCGGCCGTCGCGCCGCCACCCGGGTGGACGCCCGCGGCCACGACGCTCCTGCGCGGCGTCCTGGACGACCCGCACGGCACGTCGGTCGGCACGCGCTGAGCCCCGTGCGCCGGCGCCGAGGGGTGCCCGTGGGACCCCGCGTCCGGGTCGCCGACGCGGCGGCGACCGCGACGCGCCCGGCACCGTCCGCGGGCCGTGTGCGACACTGGAGGTCGAGTGGCAGCGCGACGACCGCGCGCCCCGCGTCGTGGAGTCCCCCCGGGCATCGTGCGGCGGACCCCGACCCCCACCGGCCGATCCCGGCCTGAGAGGCACCATCCTGTGACGACCTTCACCGACCTCGGCGTGCCCGAGGTGCTGGCCCGCGCGCTCGCCGCCCAGCAGATCACCTCCCCGTTCCCCATCCAGACCGCCACGCTGCCCGACACGCTGCGTGGCAAGGACGTGCTCGGCCGCGGCCGCACCGGCTCGGGCAAGACCCTCGCGTTCGCGCTGCCCGTCGTGGCGCGCCTGGCCGCGTCGGGCACGCCCCGCCGCGCCCGCCGCCCGCGGGCGCTCGTGCTGTGCCCGACCCGCGAGCTCGCGACGCAGATCGACGCGACGTTCGCGCCGCTGGCCGCCGCGGCCGGCCTGCGCACGACGACCGTGTTCGGCGGCGTCGCGCAGTCCCGCCAGGTGACGGCGCTCGACCGCGGCGTCGACGTGCTCGTCGCGTGCCCCGGCCGCCTCGAGGACCTGCTCCGGCAGAACCTCGTGACGCTCGACGGCATCGAGATCACGGTCCTCGACGAGGCCGACCACATGGCCGACCTCGGCTTCCTGCCCGTCGTGCGTCGCCTGCTGGACCGCACGCCGACCCGCGGTCAGCGCCTGCTCTTCTCCGCGACGCTCGACAACGGCGTCGGCACCCTGGTCGACCGGTACCTCACGTCGCCCGTCGAGCACGCGGTCGACCCGGCCGCGCAGACCGCGGTCGCGAGCACGCACCACGTGCTCGAGGTCGCCGACGTCGCGGTCAAGCGCGACGTCGTGCACGCGCTCGCGGCCGGCCGCGGCCGCCGCGTGCTGTTCATGCGCACCAAGCACCACGCCAAGAAGCTCGCCAAGCAGCTCAACCAGGCGGGCATCCCCGCGGTCGACCTGCACGGCAACCTCGGCCAGGGCGCGCGCGAGCGCAACCTCGCGGCGTTCGCGTCGGGCGAGGCCCGCGTGCTCGTCGCGACCGACATCGCCGCGCGCGGCATCCACGTCGACGAGGTCGAGCTGGTCGTGCACGTCGACCCGCCCGCCGAGCACAAGGCGTACCTGCACCGCTCGGGCCGCACGGCGCGCGCGGGCGCCGCGGGCACCGTGCTCACGCTCCAGCTGCCCGAGCAGCGCGCCGACGTGCGGGCCATGACGCGCGCGGCCGGCATCGCGGTGACCCCGGTGGCGGTGCGCGCCGACGACGCGCTCGTGCGGCAGCTCGCGGACGCGCCCGGCTCGGTCGCCCCCGCGGCCGGCAGCGCGCCGCT
>NZ_BCRB01000112.1 GCF_001552375.1 Cellulomonas iranensis NBRC 101100 = JCM 18110
ACGGGAGAGGTGACCCGATCGCACTCTCACGCTCTGCAGGAGGGGGTGAGAGTGCGATCCGGTCACCGGGTCAGCGGTGGTCCAGCAGGTCCTGGTACTCGGCGTGCCGCGCGACGTACGCCTTGACGAACGGGCACAGCGCGACCACGCGTCGGCCCGACGCGCGCACGTCGTCGAGCGCGCCGCGCACGAGCGCCGAGCCGACGCCCTGCCCCTCGGCCTCCGGCTCGACCTCGGTGTGCGTGAACACCACGCGCCCGTCGTCGACCACGTACGCCGCGAGGCCCAGCAGCTCACCGCCGGGCGTGCGCGCCTCGAACCGGCCCTCGGCGGGCACGTCGGTCACCACCACGTCGCTCATGGCGTCGATCATGGGCGACCGTCGCGGCCCGCGCACGCGTGGCGGAGGGTGTCGGCGACGGGTGCGAGCATGAGCGCATGCTCCAGACCTACCGGGACGTCCTCGCGCGCCCCGGCGCACTCGCGTTCTCCGCCACCGGTGTCGTCGCCCGCCTGCCCATGTCGATGGTCGGCATCGGCATCGTCCTCATGGTCTCGTCGCTGTACGGCTCGTACGGGCTGGCCGGGCGGGTGTCCGCCGCGATGGTCGTCGCGCAGGCCGCGGGCGGCCCGCAGATCGCACGCCTCGTGGACCGGTACGGGCAGGCGCGCGTCATGCGCCCCGCGATCGTGGTCTCGGCGACGAGCATCGTCGGCCTGATCGTGGCGGCGTCGGTGCACGCGCCGTCCGCGTGGCTGTACGTCACCGCGGTGCTCGCGGGCGCGACGATCGGGTCGTTCGGCTCGCTCGTGCGCGCGCGCTGGACGCACGTGCTGGGCGACGACCCGCGGCGCATCCACACCGCCTACTCGCTCGAGTCCGCGCTCGACGAGCTCGTGTTCGTGGTCGGCCCCGTCGCCGCGACCGCGCTCGCCACGAGCGTCGCGCCGACCGCCGGGCTGATCGTGCCCGTCGTCGCGATGCTCGTCGGGGGCCTGGCGTTCCTGTCGCTGCGCCGCACCGAGCCCGCGGTCGCCGCGGCGCACGAGCCCCGCCCGCGCGGCAGCGTGCTCGCGCGGCCCGGCATGCTCGTGATCATCCTGGTGTTCGTCGCGATCGGCGGGATCTTCGGCGCGACCGACGTCGCCACCGTCGCCTTCGCCGAGGAGCAGGGCAGCAAGGGAGCGGCGGGCCTGATCCTCGCGGTGTTCGCGCTCGGCTCGCTCATCTCCGGGCTGCTGTACGGCGCGCGGCACTGGGTGTCGCCGCTGCACCGGCGGTTCGCGATCGGCGTGGTCGCGCTCGCGATCGGCGTGTGCGCGTTCTTCCTCACGCAGTCGCTGTGGGCGCTCGCGGGCGTCATGTTCGTGGTCGGGTTCGCGATCGCGCCGTCGATCATCAACGGCAACGCCCTGGTCGCGGAGCTCGTGCCGGCGGGACGGCTCACCGAGGGCCTGACCTGGGTGGGCACGGGCCTGAGCGTCGGGGTGTCGGTCGGGTCGTCGCTCGCCGGCACGCAGATCGACGCGGGCGGCTCGCACGCGGGCTTCCTCGTCGTCGTGGCCTCGGGCGCGGCCGCGCTGGTCGCGACGCTCGTCGCGCTGCCGTCCCTGCGGCGGCAGGCGGCGGCGCGTGCGGGCGCGGACGCCGCGGACGCCGCGGACGACGCACCGGGTGACGTGCCGCCGGCGCCCACGGACGGCGGTCCGGCCGCGGACGCGGACGCGCTCGCGGACGCGACGTGCGTCGAGGACCAGCCGACGAGCCCCACCGCGGGCGCGGCCGTCGCGGCTGCCGAGCTGGCCACCGACCGGACGGGCGACACCCCCGGGCGCTGACGGCCCTCGGCTCCGCACCTCGCGCGTCGTGCGGCGTCGGGCAGGTCCGGTCGTGCGGAGCACACCCCACCCGGGCGCGGGCCGCGACACCCGGGCGACCCTGCGCGAAGTCCTGGGCCGGGGCCGGTCGCACCCCTAGGGTGACGGCCGTGAGCAGCGCTGCCCTCGCCCCGACCGTCGACGACGCGACGATCGCCGCCCTGACCCGCGTGGTCGCCCCCGTGGGGGAGCTGACCGGCGCGACCCCGCTGACCGGCGGCTACTTCGCCACGACGTACGCGGTCGACCTCGCGGACGGCACACGCGTGGTCGTGAAGACCGCGCCGACCGCGACCGAGCGGCTCATGACGTACGAGCTGGACCTCGTGCGCTCCGAGGCGCTGGTCTACGAGCTCGCGGCGGACCGGCCGGAGCTGCGCATGCCGCGGCTGCTGCGGTTCGACGGCTCGCGCACGGACCTGCCGGGCGACGTCGTCGTCGCGTCGTTCCTGCCCGGCACGCCCTGGCAGGAGTCGGGCTTCGGGAAGGTCGACGAGGACCCGCGCGCGGCACGCACGCAGCACGAGCTCGGCGTGCTCATGGCACGCCTGCACGCCGTGACCGGTGAGCGCTTCGGGTACGTGCGCTCGGTCGCCGAGCCCGCGGGCTCCGACGGCCCCGCCGGGGCGCGGCTGCACGGCGACACGTGGCCCGAGGCGTTCGGGCGCATGGTCGAGGCGATCCTCGGCGACGGCGTGCGGTGGGGCGTCGACCTGCGGCCCGACGACGTCCGCGCCGTGCTCGCGCGCCACCAGGGCGTGCTCGCCCGGGTCACGACGCCCGTGCTGGTGCACGGCGACCTGTGGGAGGGCAACGTCTTCGTCACCGCCGAGGGCGAGCTCGTCGGCGTCATCGACCCCGAGCGCGCGCTGTGGGCGGACCCGCTGATGGACCTGATCGGCGCCGACCAGTTCGGGCGCGACACGCCGGCGCCGCGCCTGCTCGCGGGGCTGCGGGAGGGCGGCGCGCCGCTGAGCCTCGACGACGAGGACGCCTACGTACGCTTCATGCTCTACCGCATGTACATGAGCATGATCCTGCACGTCGAGGCCGAGCCCCGCGGGTATGACGGGGAGGGCGGAGCGTGGTACCGCCGCACGTCCGGCGAGCTCCTGGGCTGGGCGCTGGACGAGCTGCTGCGCCGCTGAGGCCCCGGGACGGCGCCAGGGAGCAGCCGTCGACGTCTCGCGGCTCACACCCCGTGCGGGTGCGGGCGCCGGGTGGCGGGCCGACGATGAGGAGGAACCCCACCACTCCTCGGAGGTCCCCCGTGGCACGTCGCACCGTCGCCGACCAGCTCGTCTCGCAGATCATCGCCGCGGGTGCGCGGCACGTGTACGGGATCGTCGGGGACAGCCTCAACCCCGTGGTCGACGCGGTGCGGCGCGCGCGGGAGGACGGCGCCGACATCGAGTGGGTGCACGTGCGGCACGAGGAGGCGGGCGCGTTCGCGGCGGCCGCCGAGGCCGAGCTCACGGGCCGGCTCGCGGTGTGCGCCGGGTCCTGCGGGCCCGGCAACCTGCACCTCATCAACGGCCTGTACGACGCGAACCGCACGCGCGTGCCCGTGCTCGCGATCGCGTCGCACATCCCGTCCGCGCAGATCGGCACGCAGTACTTCCAGGAGACGCACCCCGACCGGCTGTTCCTCGAGTGCTCGGTGTACTCCGAGCTCGTGTCGACCGCCGAGCAGGCGCCGCGCGTGATCCGCTCGGCGATCCACCACGCGTACGGCGCGCCCGGCGTCGCGGTGCTGAGCCTGCCGGGCGACGTCGCCGACCAGGCCGCGCACGACGACGGCGTCGACGTGCTGACGCCGCCGCCCGCACCGCGCGTCGTGCCCGACGCGGACGCCGTGCAGGCGCTGGCCGACGCGATCGACGCCGCGGGCAAGGTGACGATCTTCGCGGGCGCCGGCGTCGCGGGCGCCCGGCCCGACGTGCTCGCGCTGGCCGACCGGATCGCCGCGCCCGTGGGGCACTCGCTGCGCGGCAAGGAGCACGTGCAGGTCGACAACCCGTTCGACGTCGGCATGTCCGGGCTGCTCGGGTACGGCGCGTGCCAGGCCGCCATGGAGGGCGCCGACCTGCTGCTGCTCCTGGGCACCGACTTCCCCTACGACCAGTTCCTGCCGTCCGACGTGCGCACCGCGCAGGTCGACATCGACCCCACGCGGCTGGGCCGGCGCACGCGCAACGACCTCGTGGTGCTCGGCGACGTCGGCGAGACGCTGCGTGCGCTGCTGCCGCTCGTGCAGCGCAAGCGCAGCCGTCGGTTCCTCGACAAGATGGTCGACAAGCACCGCCGCGCCATGGAGGGCGTCGTCGGGGCGTACACCAAGGACGTCGAGCACCACACGCCCATCCACCCCGAGTACGCGGCCGTGCTGCTCGACGAGGAGGCCGCCGACGACGCCGTGTTCACCGTCGACACCGGCATGTGCAACGTGTGGGCGGCGCGGTACATCACCCCGAACGGGCGGCGCCGCGTCATCGGGTCGTTCCTGCACGGGTCGATGGCCAACGCGGTGCCGCACGCGATCGGCGCCGCCCTCGCGGCACGCGACGACGGCGGCCCGCAGCGGCACGTCGTCGCGATGGCCGGCGACGGCGGCCTGTCGATGCTGCTGGGCGAGCTGATCACGCTCAAGCACTACGACCTGCCGGTCAAGGTGATCCTGTTCGACAACGCGACGCTCGGCATGGTGCGCCTCGAGATGCTCGTCGACGGCCTGCCGTCGTACGCGACCGACTCGCCGCACGTCGACTACGCGGCGGTCGCGCAGGCCGTCGGCATCCCGTCGGTGCGCGTCGAGGACCCCACGCAGATCCGGGCGGCGCTGCGGCAGGCGTTCTCGCACGACGGTCCCGCGCTCGTCGACCTCGTCACCGACCCGCGCGCGCTGTCGATCCCGCCGAAGATCACGCGCAAGCAGGTCGCCGGGTTCACCGCCGCGATGAGCAAGGAGGTGCTCGGCGGCGGGCTCGGCGAGGTCATGGCGATGGCCCGGTCGAACCTACGGAACGTGCCGCGCCCCTGACGCGACCGCGCGACCCGGGCGGCGCCGTCCTCAGCCCGCGTCGAGCGCCGCGTACAGGTCGATCGCGTTGCCGTCGGGGTCGAGCAGCACCGCGTACCGCTGGCCCCAGAACGCGTCCCACGGCGCGCGGTGCCCCGTGTGACCGGCGGCGACCATCGCGGCGTACGTCGCGTCGACCCCGGCCGGCGACCCCGCGTCGAACGCGAACGCGACGTGGTGCCCGCCGGTCGGCGGCACGTAGCCCGGGTCGAACGAGCGGATCGTCTCGACCGTGTCCCACGCGAGCAGCGTGCCGTCGTCGAGCCGCGCCTCGACGTGCGGGGCGTCGTCCTGCCCGTCGTCGACCGGGACCCCGAGGGCCCGGTAGAACCGGAGGGACGCGGCCATGTCACGCGTGACGATGCCGAGCAGACCGAGCGAGAGCGCCATGCGAGGAACCGTACGGCGTGGCACCGACACGCGGCCCCACGCCCCGCCAGACGCGCGTCAGGGCGTCGGGTGCAGCGCGTCGTACCGCCAGAACGTGCGCTGCGCGCGCACCAGGACCCACAGCAGCACGACGCACGCGGCACCGCCCAGCACCGCGGCCCAGCCCTCGCCCACGCGGGTCGCGAGCGCGCCGAGCACGAGCTCGCCCAGGCGCGGCCCGCCCGCGACGACCACGACGAACACGCCCTGCAGCCGGCCGCGCATGTCGTCGGGCGTCGCGGTCTGCAGGATCGTCTGGCGGAACACCGCCGACACGGTGTCCGACGCACCCGCGAGCGCGAGCGTCACGACCGCGAGCGCCAGCGCGACGGGCAGCACGTGGTCGGGCGTCGTGCGGCCCGCGGTCACGAGCACGACGCCGAACGCGACGATCGACAGCCCCCACGCGGTGATCGCGACGGCGATGATGCGGCCCTGCCAGCGCACGCGCGCGAGCCCGCCCGAGAACAGCCCGGCCACGACCCCGCCCACGGCGATGGCCGCGACGAGCACGCCCGTCGTCGTCTCGCCGCCGCCCAGGTACAGCACGCCGACCGCGGGGAACAGCACGCGCGGCATCGCCGTGATCATCGCGACCAGGTCGACGAGGAACGTCATGCGCACGTTGCGCTGCGTGCCCAGGTACCGCAGGCCGTCGACCACCGACCCGAGGCCGAGCCGCTCGCGGCGGTGGGCCGACGGCTCGGGCGGCACGGGCGGCAGCCGCAGCAGCGCGGTCAGCGCGAACGTGAACAGCACCGCGTCGACCGCGTACGCCCACGCGTACCCGACGCCCGCGACCAGCAGCGCTCCCGCGAGCGGCCCGACCGTGAGCGCGGTGTTCCAGCCGATGGTCTGCAGCGCGTTCGCCGCGGGCATGAGGCGCGGCTCGAGCAGCCGCGGGATGATCGCCGACCGTGCCGGTGAGTTCACGGCACCGGCCGCGGACTGCACCGCGACCAGCCCGTACAGCAGCCCGACGTGCTCGTTGCCGAGCGCGGCCTGCGTGACCAGGCCCAGCACCGCGACCCACGACACGACCGACGCGACGAGCGCGACGGTCCGGCGGTCGTAGTGGTCGACGAGCGCGCCGCCGTACAGGCCGAAGACGACGAGCGGCACGAGCGCGCAGACCCCGAGCACGCCGACCGCGAGCGTCGACGACGTCAGCGCGTAGACCTGCAGGCCGACCGCGACGACCGTGAGCTGCGCGCCCAGGTTCGCGACCGAGAGGCCGAGCCACAGGCGCCGGAACGCCGGGCTGACGCGGACGGGGGTCAGGTCGACGAGCACGGAAGGCACTCGCCGCAGCCTACGGGCGGCGCGACGCCCCCGGCCGCGCCGATCTCCGGCCCGCCCGGCGCGACGGCCGCGGGAGCGCCGTCAGGCCGGGCGCCACGCCTCGAGCGCCGCGAGCGCGTCCGCCACCACGACGTCGGGTGCGCCCGCGACGGGCACGGTCACGCCGTCCTCGTCGACCTGCAGCGGCTCGAGCGTCGCGAGCTGCGACTCCAGCAGGCTGGGCGGCATCCAGTGCCCCGAGCGGTGCACCATGCGGTCGCGCAGCACGTCGGCCGGCACGTCGACCAGCACGAACCGCACGCGGCCCTGCGCCTCGCGCAGCACCGCGCGGTACACGCGCCGCAGCGACGAGCACGCGACCACCGTCGACGTGCCCGCCGCCGCGTGCTCGCTCATCGCGTCGCGCAGGGTCCGCAGCCACGGCCAGCGGTCGTCGTCCGTGAGCGGCACGCCGTCGCGCATCTTCACGACGTTGGCCTCCGGGTGGAACGCGTCCCCCTCGAGGAACGGCCGGCCGAGCCGGTCCGCGAGCGCCTGCCCGACGGTCGACTTGCCGGTCCCGGAGACGCCCATGACCACGATGTGCTCGACACCCACGGCCCTACCCTGCCATCGAGCGGGCCGTGGGTGCCGGGACGTGTCAGGGACGCGTCGCGTCCGGGTTGGCGTCGTCGGCGTCCACGAGCGGGCCGTCCGACGGCTCCCACGTGCCCGCCGCCGTCTCCGACGCGTCGTCGTCCGACCCCGAGAACCGGGCCTTCGCGGTCGACACGGCCTTGTCCTTGAGCGCGGCGCCCTGCGTGCGCGCGAACTCGGTCGCGGTCTTCTCGGCGTCCTGCACGTAGCCCTGGACGCGCGGGTCGTGCCACGTGTCCGACGCCCACGTCTTGATCTTCTCGAACTGCTGGCGTCCGGCACGGGTGCCCAGCAGGTAGCCGACACCGGCGCCGACGACGAACGCGGCCTTGCCCTTCATGGGTCCTCCTTCGCGCCGGCCCGGGGACCGACGGGTCGTTGACGGGGGCGGGCGACCCGGGTCACCGGCACGCTCGGCCGGGTCGCCGGGCCACGTCGCCGCGAGGTTGCGAGCGTAGGTCGGGCGTGCGGCGCCCGCTCGCCGAGCGGGCCGACCGGCCCGGCGCGACACTGGCGGCACCGACGGCCGCCGGCCGTCCGACCCCGGGAGGTCGCCGTGGCCACCGACCCCGCCGCAGCGGAGCCCGCCCCCCGCGGGGACGACGACAGCACCGGCGAGCCCGCGCTGCGCCGCACGGTCGGCCGTCGGATGCTCCTGGTGTTCGTCGTGGGCGACATCCTCGGGGCGGGGATCTACGCGCTGACCGGCAAGGTCGCCGCCGAGGTGGGCGGCGCGATCTGGATCCCGTTCGTCGTGGCGTTCGCGCTCGCGGCGCTCACCGCGACGGCGTACGCCGAGCTCGTGAGCCGGTACCCGCGCGCGGCGGGCGCGGCCGTGTACGCGCAGCGCGCGTTCGGGCGGCCGTTCGTCACGTTCCTCGTCGCGTTCGCGGTGCTCATGAGCGGCATCACGAGCGCGAGCGCCGCGGCGCGCGCGTTCGGCGGCGACTACCTCGCCGAGCTCGTGACGGTGCCGACCCTCGTCGCGGCGTGGGCGTTCGTGCTGCTGGTCGCGGTGGTCAACGCGATCGGCATCAGCGAGTCGGTGCGCGTCAACCTCGTGCTGACGGCCGTCGAGGTCACGGGGCTCCTCGTCGTCCTCGCGATCGGGGTGCGCGCGTTCCTCGCGGGCGAGGGCGACCCGTCGCGTGCGATGACCCTGACGACCGACGGGCCCGCGTGGGTGGCCGTGCTCGGCGGGACCGCGCTCGCGTTCTACGCGCTGCTGGGGTTCGAGGACTCCGTCAACCTCGCCGAGGAGTGCCGCGCGCCGCGGCGCGACTTCCCGCGCGCGCTGTTCGGGGGCATCGCCGTCACGGGCGTCATCTACCTGGCGGTCGCGTTCACGACGTCGATGCTCGTGGACACGGCGACGCTGCGGGAGTCCAGCGGGCCGCTGCTCGAGGTCGTACGGGTCGCGGGCCTGGCGTTCCCGCCGTGGCTGTTCGCGCTCATCGCGCTCGTCGCGGTGTCCAACACCGCGCTCATCAACATGATCATGGCGTCGCGCGTCGTCTACGGGATGTCGCGCGAGGGCATCGTGCCCGCGTGGCTGGGCCGCGTGGACCGGCGCCGCCGCACGCCGTGGGTCGCGATCGCGTTCACGACGGCCGTCGCGCTCACGCTCGTGAGCACGGGCGACCTGTCGGGTCTCGCCGACACGACCGTGCTGCTCCTGCTGCTCGTGTTCGCGGTGGTCAACGTGTCGGTGCTGGTGCTGCGGCGGCGTCCCGACGACGCGGACGCGCCCGTCGACGGCGACGAGCGCGGCGGGTTCCGGGCACCGACGTGGGCACCCGTGCTGGGCGCGGTCGTGTCGCTCGTGCTCGCGTCGCCGCTGTCGGGGCGCTCGGCCGACGTGTACGCGCGTGCCGGCGTGCTGCTCGCGGTCGGCGTCGTGCTGTACGTCGTCAACCGGCTGCTCGTGGGCCCCGCGCGCCAGGCGGACGCGGTCGCCGCGACCGCGCACCACGACCCCCGCTGACCTCGCGCCGTGGCGGCCGCCCGCTCGCCCACGGACAGCGGTACGGCTCCACGGACAGCGGCGCGCGGCTGTCCGTCGACGGCGGCGCTGTCCGTCGACGGCGGCGCTGTCCGTCGGCGGGGCGGGGGTGATGCGGGGGCGGGG
>NZ_BCRB01000113.1 GCF_001552375.1 Cellulomonas iranensis NBRC 101100 = JCM 18110
GGGCGGCCCGGCGCGAGCGCGAGCGCGCGCGCCAGGTGGCCGTCGCGCGCGCCGTGCACACGGGCGCGGTCCGGACCGGTGAGCTGCTCGACCGTGCGCTGCAGCGCGCGGCGCACGAGCGGGACGCCGCGGAGGCCGCGCGCGCCGAGCGCGACCGTGCGCTGGGCGAGGTCCGCACCCGGGTCGACGCGCTCGCGCGCGACCTCGCGGAGCTCACGGACGTCGCCCACCGCGACGAGGTCGCGCGTGCCGAGCAGCGGCTGCGCGTCGAGCAGCTCGAGACCCGTGCGGTCGAGGAGCTCGGCCTGGACCCCGACGTGCTGCTCGACGAGTACGGCCCGCACCGCGACGTGCCGGTCGTGCTGCCGCCGGGTGTCGAGCCCGATCCCGACGCGGCGACGGCGGTGCCGTACGTGCGGGCCGAGCAGGAGAAGCGGCTGCGCGCCGCGGAGCGTGCGCTCGCGCAGCTGGGCCGGGTCAACCCGCTCGCGCTCGAGGAGTTCGCGGCGCTCGAGGAGCGGCACCGGTTCCTGGTCGAGCAGCTCGCGGACCTCAAGAAGTCGCGCGCGGACCTGCTGGAGATCGTCAAGGAGATCGACGAGCGCGTCGAGCAGGTGTTCGCGGACGCCTACCGGGACACGGCGGCGGCGTTCGACGAGGTCTTCCCGCGGCTGTTCCCGGGCGGCGAGGGTCGGCTCGTCCTCACGGACCCGGACGACATGCTGACGACGGGCATCGAGGTCGAGGCGCGCCCCGCCGGCAAGAAGGTCAAGCGGCTGTCGCTGCTGTCGGGCGGCGAGCGCTCGCTGACGGCGGTCGCGCTGCTGGTCGCGATCTTCAAGGCGCGCCCCAGCCCGTTCTACGTCATGGACGAGGTCGAGGCGGCGCTCGACGACGCGAACCTCGGCCGGCTGCTCGAGATCTTCCGGGAGCTCCAGGACGACTCGCAGCTCATCGTCGTGACGCACCAGAAACGGACGATGGAGATCGCGGACGCGCTGTACGGCGTGACGATGCGGGGTGACGGCGTGACCACCGTCGTGAGTCAGCGCATGGGGGAAGAAGCGCCGGCCTGACCCCCGCGCGATCGGCGCGGTTCATCCCATGACCCGCGCGTGACCTGGTCGGACGCCCAGATCGGTGCGTGTGTGAAGGTTTGGCGCGGGTTCCGCCGGGGTCGCGCGCGGTGCCGCGCGTGTCGCGCATCCGCGACACAGACTTGTCCCGTGCTCGTCGTGATGGTCGTCCTCGTCTCGCTCGCCGTCGCCGCCGCCGTGCTGGTGGTGGTGAGCGTCACGACCGAGCACGAACGCGACGGCGAGAGCGGCTGGCAGGCGTTCCGGCGCGGGCTGCGCGCCCGTCGTCACCCCGACGAGGTGCAGCGCGAGGCCGCGCGCGCCGCAGCCGCCGACCCGGTCGACCTCTCGCTCGCGGACTTCCTGCGCGCGACCGCGTCCGAGGGCGACGGGTACCTGCACCCCGAGGAGATCACCGAGGACCTCCAGCGGGCGCGCGAACGCGCCGCGCAGGTGCTGCGCGCGCGTCGCGAGCACGGCGGGGACGTCGCGACCGGCTGACCCCCCGCGAGGGGGCCGGGCCGCGTCGGCTCGCCCTCACCGCCGCCCGCCCGACAGACTGTCCACGTGGACCTCAACGATCTCCTGCCGTACCTCATCGGCGCGCCCGTGCTGGTCGCCGGCGCCGTGGCCGCCGTCGTCGTGCGCCGACGCCGCCCGGGCGCCCCGACCACCGACGAGCGCACCGCGCCGCCCGCCGGGACGACGTCGTCGACGACCGCACCGCCGGAGGCGCCCGCACCCGACGTCGCGACGCCTGCCGCCACGACCGACGCGGCGGCGCCCGGCGTCGAGGTCCCCGACACCGCCGAGCTCACGACAGCGCCGCCGCTCGAGACGCCCGCGCCGACCGCCGGCCGCCTGCGTCGCCTGCGCGAGCGGCTCGCGCGCTCGGGCTCGCCGCTGGGCACGCGGCTGCTCGGCGTCCTGTCGCGCGACCACCTCACCGAGGACGACTGGGACGAGCTCGAGGAGACGCTGCTGCTCGCCGACGTCGGCGCCGGCCCCACCGACGAGCTCATCGCGGCCCTGCGCACGCGCGTGCGCGTCGACGGCCTGCGCGACGGCGCGCAGGCGCGCGAGGTGCTGCGCGAGCAGCTGCTCGCGCTCGTCGACCCGACGCTCGATCGCTCGCTGCGCACGTCGCCCACCACCGGCGAGGACGGCACGCGCGTGCCGGCCGTCGTGCTCGTCGTCGGCGTCAACGGCACCGGCAAGACGACCACCGTCGGCAAGCTCGCGCGCGTCCTCGTCGCCGACGGCAGCAGCGTCGTGCTCGGTGCGGCGGACACGTTCCGCGCGGCCGCGGCCGACCAGCTCGAGACGTGGGGCTCGCGCGTGGGCGTGCCGACCGTGCGCTCGGACCGCGACGGCGCCGACCCGGCCGCCGTCGCGTTCGACGCGGTGCGCACGGGCGTCGCGGACGGCGCCGACGTCGTGCTCGTCGACACCGCGGGCCGCCTGCAGAACAAGGCGGGCCTCATGGACGAGCTCGGCAAGATCACGCGCGTCATCACGCGCACCGCGCCCCTGTCCGAGGTGCTGCTCGTGCTCGACGCGACGACCGGCCAGAACGGCCTCAACCAGGCGCGGGTCTTCGGCGAGGTGGCCGGCGTCACGGGCATCGTGCTGACCAAGCTCGACGGCACGGCCAAGGGCGGCATCGTCGTGGCCGTGCAGCGCGAGCTCGGCGTGCCCGTCAAGCTCGTGGGGCTCGGCGAGGGCCCCGACGACCTCGCACCGTTCGACCCCGAGGCGTTCGTCGACGGCCTGCTCGAGGGCTGACACGACGACCAGGGGCCGGGACGCGCCGTCCCGGCCCCTGGACGCCCGCCCGGCACGAAACGCAACGTTTACGCGCAGAGGCCTGCTGTCACACGTGCGTAACCGCACCGCCCGTCGAGCGAAACGGCACCGCTCCACAGTTGTCCCCGTCCGGCCGCCAGGCTGGCGAGGGGAGAGCAGACATGGAGTGGGACACCGGAGCGGCGGCCTGGATGCTGACGTCAGCATCGCTCGTGCTCCTCATGACGCCGGCACTGGCGTTCTTCTACGGGGGCATGGTCCGCGGCAAGTCCGTCCTCAACATGATGATGATGTCGTTCGGCGCGATGGGCGTCGTCGGCGTGGTCTACGTGCTGTGGGGCTGGTCGATGTCGTACGGCTCGGACGTCGCCGGGATCTTCGGCAACCCGTTCGACCAGTTCGGCCTGAGCGGCACGCTGTTCGACGCGGACGGCGCGGCGATCGCGAGCCCGCTCGGCAACTACCCGCAGGTGATCGACGTCGCGTTCCAGGTGACGTTCGCGATCATCACGGTCGCGCTCATCAGCGGCGCGCTCGCGGACCGCGTCAAGTTCGGCACGTGGATCGCGTTCGTCGCGGTCTGGGTGACGGTCGCGTACTTCCCGATGGCCCACATGGTGTGGGGCGGCGGCCAGCTCTCGGGCGCCGAGGGCTCGATCGCGGCGGCGATCTTCGGCACCACCGACGGCGCGGCGAACACGGCGCCGATCGACTTCGCGGGCGGCACGGTCGTCCACATCAACGCCGGTGTCGCGGCCCTCGTGCTCGCGCTCATCATCGGCAAGCGCAAGGGCTTCGGCACCGAGGCGATGCGCCCGCACAACCTGCCGTTCGTCATGCTGGGCGCCGCGCTGCTGTGGTTCGGCTGGTTCGGCTTCAACGCCGGCTCGGCGTTCGGCGCCAACGAGACCGCGGGCCTCGCGTGGGTCAACACGACGGTCTGCACGGCCGCGGCCATGCTCGCCTGGCTCGTCACCGAGAAGTTCCGCGACGGCCACGCGACGTCGCTCGGCGCCGCGTCGGGCATCGTGGCCGGCCTGGTCGCGATCACGCCGGCCGCGGGTGCGCTGCGCCCCGTGACCTCGATCGTGCTGGGCGTCGTCGCCGGCGTGCTCTGCGCGCTGGCCGTCGGCCTGAAGTACAAGTTCGGGTACGACGACTCGCTCGACGTCGTGGGCGTCCACCTGGTCGGCGGCCTCGTCGGCACGGTGATGATCGGCTTCCTGGCGGACGAGGGCGGCCTGTTCTTCGGCGGCGGTGCGAACCTCCTCGTCATCCAGGTCGTGATCGCGCTCGTCGCGGTCCTGTTCTCGGGTCTGACCACCGCGGTCATCGGCCTGATCCTCAAGGCCACGCTCGGCTGGCGCGTCTCGCAGGACGTCGAGGTCGGCGGCATCGACCTCGCGGTGCACGGCGAGACCGCGTACGAGAACCTGGGTGGCGCCCGCATCGTGTCGGAGGTGAAGTGATGACGAAGCTCGTGACGGCGGTCATCCAGCCGCATCGGCTGGACGACGTGAAGTCGGCCCTCGAGGCCGCCGGGGTCCGCGGCCTCACGGTCAGCGAGGCCAGCGGCTACGGCCGGCAGCGCGGCCACACCGAGGTCTACCGGGGCGCGGAGTACACCGTCGACCTCGTCCCGAAGGTGAAGATCGACGTGCTCGTCGCCGACGAGGACGTGGCCGGGGTCACCGAGGTGATCGTCCAGGCGGCGCAGACCGGCAAGATCGGCGACGGCAAGGTGTGGGTCGTCCCGGTCGAGGACGTGGCACGCGTCCGCACCGGCGAGCACGGCGACGACGCGCTCTGAGCGCGCTCCGAGCAGGAGGGGTCACGGCTCACCGATGACGAACGGACGGCCGCCCGCGGGGGGCGCGGCCGGGCACGGGTCCCAGCAGCAGGTCCCGCACCCCGCCGGGGTGCGGGACCTGCGTGCTGCGCGGCTCGACCTGGCCGCACGGATGACGGGTCCGGGCAGCGACGGCGTCGCCCGCCGCCGCGCGATCGCCGACCTCGTGGTCGGCGCCCTCGCGCGCCTGTGGGACGAGGCCACGGAGGGAAGGGAGCTCCAGGGCGTCGCGCTGGGCGTGGTCGGCAGCGTGGGGCGCGGCGACGCGAGCCCGGTGTCGGACCTCGACCTGCTGCTCGTGCACGAGGGGCGCGGGCACTCGGCCGACGAGCTCGCGCGGCTCGCCGAGCGCCTGTGGTACCCGATCTGGGACGCGGGTCTCGACCTCGACCACTCGGTGCGCTCGCTCGCGCAGTGCCGCCAGGTCGCGTCGAAGGACCTGCCCGCGGCGGTCGGCCTGCTCGAGCTGCAGCCGGTCGCGGGCGACGGCCTCGTCGTCGCGCGCGCGACGTCAGCCCTGCTGGCGGACTGGCGCTCGGCGGCGCGCCGCCGGCTGCCCGAGCTGCTGGCCTCGACGCGGCAGCGCGCCGACCGGCACGGCGAGCTGGCGTACCTCATCGAGCCCGACCTCAAGGAGGCGCGTGGCGGCATCCGCGACGCGGTCGTGCTGTCGGCGCTGGCGGCGACGTGGCTGACCGACCGGCCGCACGGTGCGGTCGACCACGCGTACGCGCACCTGCTCGACGTGCGCGACGCGGTGCAGGTCGTGACGCGCCGGCACACCAACCGGCTGCTGCAGGCGGACCAGGACGAGGTCGCGGCGCTCGTCGGCTTCGACGACCGCGACGACCTGCTCGCGTCGATCGCCGAGGCGGGCCGCGTGATCTCGTACGCGCTGGACACGACGGCCCGCAACGCGCGGCAGGCGCTGCAGCGGCCCGCGCGCGGGCCGCTGCTCGTGCGCGGCCGCCGGACTCCGCCGCGGCTGCGGACCATCGCCGAGGGGCTCGTCGAGCACGACGGCGAGCTCGTGCTCGCGGTCGACGCGCGGCCCGCGGACGACCCGGTGCTGTCGCTGCGGGCCGCCGCGACCGCGGCACGCACGGGTCTGGTGCTCTCGCCCGTGACCGTCGCGAGCCTCGAGGCGACGCCGCCCCTGCCCGTGCCCTGGCCGCGTCCCGCGCGCCAGCAGCTGCTGCACCTGCTGGGCGCCGGCGCCGCGCAGGTGCCGGTCTGGGAGGCGCTCGACCTCGCGGGCGTCGTGACGACGTGGATCCCGGAGTGGGCGGGCGTGCGCAACCGGCCGCAGCGGTCGGCGATCCACCGGCACACGGTCGACCGGCACCTCGTCGAGACCGTCGCGCGCGCCGGCCGTGACCGGCGCGCGGTCGACGCGCCCGACACGCTGCTGCTCGCCGCGCTCCTGCACGACGTCGGCAAGCGCGCCGGCGCGGGGGACCACGCGGTCGAGGGGGCGCGGCTCGCGGGGCCGATCGTCACGCGCATGGGGTTCGGGGAGGACGTCGCGGCCGACGTCACGCGGCTCGTGCGCGAGCACCTCACGCTCGCGGAGCTCGCGACCACCGCGGACCCCGACGACCCGGCGACGCTCGCGCGGCTGCTCGACGCGGTCGACCACCGCGCCGACCTGCTCGCGCTGCTGCGCGCGCTCACCGAGGCCGACGCGTCGGCGGCGGGCCCCGCGGCCTGGACGACGTGGCGGGCCACGCTCGTCGACGACCTCACGCGCCGGGCCGCGCAGGCGCTGGCGGGTACCCTGGGACGTCCGTAGCCGTTCCGTCCGACCCCGCGAGGCCAGGTTGTTCGCCACCCTCTCCGACCGTCTCACGTCGACGTTCAAGAACCTGCGCGCGAAGGGGCGCCTCTCCGAGGCGGACATCGACGCCACGATCCGCGAGATCCGGCGTGCGCTGCTCGACGCCGACGTCGCGGTCCCGGTGGTGCGCCAGTTCACGGGCGCGGTGCGCGAGCGCGCGCTGTCGGCCGAGGTCTCCGGCGCGCTCAACCCCGCGCAGCAGGTCGTCAAGATCGTCAACGACGAGCTGGTCGGGATCCTCGGCGGCCAGACGCGCACGGTCGCGTTCGCGAAGCAGCCGCCGACCGTCATCCTGCTCGCGGGTCTGCAGGGCGCGGGCAAGACGACGCTCGCGGGCAAGCTCGCGCTGTGGCTGCGCGAGCAGGGCCACACGCCGCTGCTCGTCGCGGCCGACCTGCAGCGCCCCAACGCGGTGACGCAGCTCCAGGTCGTCGGTGAGCGCGCGGGTGTGCCGGTCTACGCGCCGCACCCCGGCAACCAGGGCTCGGACGACGTGCTGCCGGCCGGTGCGGACCCGGTGGCGGTCGCGCGCTCGGGCCTCGAGACCGCGCACCAGCGCCAGCACGACGTGCTGATCGTCGACACCGCGGGTCGTCTCGGCGTCGACGCCGAGCTCATGTCGCAGGCCGCCGACATCCGCGACGCGGTCGACCCCGACGAGATCCTGTTCGTCGTCGACGCGATGATCGGCCAGGACGCCGTGACGACCGCGCAGGCGTTCGCCGACGGCGTCGGCTTCACCGGTGTCGTGCTGTCGAAGCTCGACGGCGACGCGCGCGGCGGTGCCGCGCTGTCGATCGCGAGCGTCACGGGCCGCCCGATCATGTTCGCCTCGACCGGTGAGAAGCTCACCGACTTCGAGGTGTTCCACCCCGACCGCATGGCGTCGCGCATCCTCGACATGGGCGACGTCCTCACGCTCATCGAGCAGGCCGAGAAGGCGTTCGACGCCGAGCAGGCCGAGAAGATGGCCGGCAAGCTCGTCGGCGGCGAGGACTTCACGCTCGAGGACTTCCTCGTGCAGATGCAGCAGCTCAAGAACATGGGCTCGCTGAAGAAGATGTTCGGGATGCTGCCGGGCATGGGCCAGATGCGCGAGGCCCTGGAGAACTTCGACGAGCGCGAGGTCGACCGCATCGAGGCGATCATCCGCTCGATGACGCCCGGCGAGCGGCAGAACCCCAAGATCATCAACGGCTCGCGGCGCGCGCGCATCGCGCGCGGCTCGGGCACCACGACGAGCGAGATCAACCAGCTGCTCGAGCGGTTCGAGGGCGCGAAGAAGATGATGCGCCAGATGGCCCGCGGCGGCGGCATGCCCGGCGGCATGCCGGGCATGGGCAACCTGCCGGGCATGGGCGGCAAGAAGTCGCGCGGCCGGCAGGCGCCGCCCAAGCGCGGCAAGGGCGCACGGTCGGGCAACCCCGCGAAGCGGGCCGAGCAGGAGCGGGCCGCCGCGGCGCGCGCGGCGGGCGAGGCGCCTCGCGCGCCGTCCGGGTCGGCGTTCGGGCTCGGCGGCGCCGCCCCGACGCAGGACGACGCGGCGTTCGACCCGGGCAGCCTGCCCGCGGGGCTGGGCGACCTGTTCAAGGGGCGCTGACCGGCGCGTGATCACGCACCTGCGCGGCACCGTGGTGCTCGACGACGAGCACGAGGTCGGCGAGGCGTGGGTCGTGGGGGACCGGCTCACGCTCGAGCAGCCGGCGGGGGCGCCCGAGGCGGTGCTCGAGGGCTGGGTGCTGCCCGGGCTGGTGGACGTGCACTGCCACGTCGGCCTCGCGGCCGACGGTGCGGTCGACGCGGCGACGGCCGAGCGGCAGGCGGTCGCCGACCGCGACGCGGGCGTGCTGCTCGTCCGGGACGCCGGCTCGCCCGCGGACACCGCGTGGGTGCACGCGCGCGACGACCTGCCCCGTCTGCTGCGGGCGGGCCGGCACCTCGCGCGACCCAAGCGGTACCTGCGGCACTACGGCCGGGAGCTCGCCGACCCGGCCGACCTGCCGGACGCCGTCCGCGAGGAGGCCGCGCGCGGCGACGGCTGGGTCAAGCTCGTGGCCGACTGGATCGACCGCGACCTCGGTGCCGACGGCGACCTCCGGCCGCTGTGGCCGGACGACGTCCTCGCCGCCGCGGTCGCCGCCGCGCACGCCGCGGGCGCGCGCGTCACGGCGCACACGTTCAGCCACGAGGCGCTCGACCCGTTGCTGGACGCGGGCGTCGACTGCCTCGAGCACGCGACGGGCGCCACTCCGGCGCAGGTCGAGCGCATCGCGGCGGCGGGTGTCCCGGTGACGGCGACGCTGCTGCAGGTGGGGCAGTTCGGCGCGATCGCGGCGCAGGGCGAGGCGCGCTACCCGCGGTTCGCGGCGCGCATGCGCGCGATGCACGAGCGGCGGTACGCGCACGTGCGGGACCTGCACGACGCCGGGGTCCCGCTGCTGGTCGGCACCGACGCCGGCGGCACCATCGGCCACGGGCGCATCGCGGACGAGGCGGCCGAGATGGTGCGCGCCGGCCTCCCCGCGCACGACGTCGTCGCGGCAGCGTCGTGGCGCACGCGCGCGTGGCTCGGCGTGCCCGGGATCGCGGAGGGCGCGAGCGCGGACGTCGTCGTCTACGCGGCCGACCCGCGCCGCGACGTCGCCGAGCTGGCGCGCCCCGCGGCCGTCGTGCTGCGCGGGACGCGGGTGCGGTAGCTGTCGTGGTCGAGCGCCCGGACCCCGCCGAGCCGGTCGGTCCGTTGCGGCTCC
>NZ_BCRB01000114.1 GCF_001552375.1 Cellulomonas iranensis NBRC 101100 = JCM 18110
CGGCCCGTCGCGACGCCCGCGCCGCGTCGCCGCTCGCGCCGCCGCCGGGCCGCGTCGGTCGGCTGGGGCGTGCTCGCCGTGCTCGTCGCGGCGGCGTTCGCGTTCCCCGTCTACTGGATGGTCAACACCTCGTTCCTGCCGACCAACCTCATCTCCGGCCCCGACCTGCACCTGTGGCCCGACGCGTTCACGCTGCGCAACTACGAGACCGCGATGTTCCGGCAGGTGCGCTCGCCGTTCGTGCCCGCGCTGGGGAACTCGTTGCAGGTGACGTTCCTCGTGCTGGTCGCGGCGATGCTGCTCGCGTTCGCGGCGTCGCTCGCCGTCACGCGGTTCCGGTTCCGCGGCCGGCGCGCGTTCGTGCTGTCGATCCTCGTGGTCCAGATGATCCCGGCCGAGGCGATGATGATCTCGGTGTTCCAGATGATCGACTCGGCCCAGCTGCTCAACACGGTCGTCGGCCTGGGCGTCGTCTACCTCGCGGGCGTGCTGCCCTTCACCATCTGGACGCTGCGCGGCTTCGTCAACGGCGTGCCCGTCGAGCTCGAGGAGGCCGCGATGATCGACGGCTGCTCGCGCCCCCGCGCGTTCTGGAAGGTCACGTTCCCGCTGCTCGCGCCCGGGCTCGTCTCGACCGGCGTGTTCGCGTTCCTGCAGGCGTGGAACGAGTTCATCATGGCGCTCATCATCATGACCCGCCCCGAGTCCATGACGCTGCCGGTGTGGCTGCGCACGTTCCAGCAGGCGACCAAGGCGACCGACTGGGGGGCGCTCATGGCCGGCTCGGTCCTCGTCGCGGTCCCGGTCGTCGTGTTCTTCCTGATCGTGCAGGGACGCATGACCGGCGGGCTCGTGTCCGGGGCGGTGAAGGGCTGAGCCATGGAGAGCACCACCCTGGGGGGGACCACGGGCGTGCCCGCCGCGCCGCCCGACCCGCGCGGACCCGGCTGGTCCGTCGGGGTCGACGTGGGCGGCACCAAGGTCCTCGCGGCGCTGCTCGACCCGGCGGGGCGCGTCGCGCGCACGCACCGCGCGGCCACGCGCCCCGGCCCGGACGGCCTCGTCGACGTCGTCACGACCGCCGTGCGCACCCTGACCCGCGCGCACGGCGTGCCCGTCGAGCGCCTGGCGGGCACCGGGGTCGGCGTGCCGGGCGTCGTCGACCCCGTCACGGGCACGGTCGAGCACGCCGTCAACGTGGGTGTCGCGCAGCCGTTCGCGCTCGCCGCCGCGGTCGCGTCGGTGCTGGGCCCCGCGGCGCGCGTGCGCGTCGAGAACGACCTCAACGCCGCCGTGCTGGGTGCCGCGCACACGGTCGAGCCGGGTGCGACGGCGCGCGACGTGGCCTTCCTCGCGCTGGGCACGGGCGTGGCCGCGGGTCTGCTGCTCGACGGGACGCTGCGCCGCGGGTCGCACCGGGCCGCGGGGGAGGTGGGGCACCTCACGCTCGTGCCGGGCGGGCTGCCGTGCAAGTGCGGACAGGCGGGGTGCATCGAGCAGTACGCGTCGGGCAGCGCGCTCGACGCCGCCTGGCCGTCGCCGGACGCGCGACCGGCTCCCGTCGCGCTGCTCGACGCCGCCGACGCGGGCGACGCGCGCGCTGTCGCGGTGCGCGACCGGTTCGTCGGCGCCGTCGCGGTCGCGGTCCGGGTCCTGGTGCTCACGTGCGACGTCGACCGCGTCGTGGTGGGCGGCGGCGTGAGCCAGCTCGGCACGCGGCTGCTGGACCCGTTGCGCGCCCAGCTCGCGCGCGAGGCGGCGGCGTCGCCGTTCCTGGCGTCGCTGGGGGTGACCGACCGCGTGCACCTGGCACCGCGGGACGTACCGGTCGCGGCCGTGGGCGCCGCGCTGGTGGGACGAGGGGAGCACGTCTGATGGAGGTCGTCATCGCGCCGGGTGCCGAGCTGGCCCGGCTGGCCGCGGACGCCGTCGAGCGGCTGCTCACGGCGCGGCCCGACGCCGTGCTGGGCCTGGCCACCGGATCGAGCCCGCTCGCGGTGTACGACGAGCTCGCGCGTCGGCACGCCGAGCGCGGCCTGTCGTTCGCGCGGGCCCGCGCGTTCCTGCTCGACGAGTACGTCGGGCTGCCCGCCGACCACCCCGAGCGGTACCGCAACGTCATCGACGCCGAGCTCGTGGCGCGCGTCGACCTGCGGCCGGAGGCCGTGCAGGGGCCCGACGGGCTGGCCGACGACCTGCCGGCGGCGTGCGCGGCGTACGAGGCGGCGATCGTCGACGCGGGCGGCGTCGACCTGCAGGTCCTCGGCATCGGGACCGACGGCCACGTCGCGTTCAACGAGCCCGGGTCGTCGCTCGCGTCGCGCACGCGCATCAAGACGCTGACCCGGCAGACCCGTGAGGACAACGCGCGGTTCTTCGACGACGACGTCGAGCGCGTCCCCACGCACTGCCTCACGCAGGGGCTCGCGACGATCTCGGCGGCGCGGCACCTGGTGCTGCTCGCGCAGGGCCGCCACAAGGCCGAGGCCGTGCACCAGCTGGTCGAGGGGCCGGTGAGCGCGCTGTGGCCCGCGACCGTGCTGCAGCTGCACCCGCACGTGACGGTGCTGGTCGACGAGGCCGCGGCGAGCCGCCTGCAGCTCGCGCACTACTACCGCGAGACGTACGCGGCGAAGCCCGTCTGGCAGGCGCTGTGACGGGTCGGCTCAGACGGTCGGCGGCTCGTCGCCGGTCGTGAGGGCGCCGCGCACGAGGGCCACGGCCTCGTCGGTCGAGAGGCCCGCCGCGCGCGCCGCTCGCGCGTAGTCCGCCGCCGCGCGCCGTGCCTGCGCCTGGGCCGGGGCCGCGTCGGCCGCGACGACCGTGCCGCTGCGCCGCCGCGTCACGACGACGCCGGCCTGCTCGAGCTCGCGGAACGCGCGCGCGACCGTGCCGGGCGCGAGCCCGAGGTCGGTCGCGAGCGCGCGGATCGTGGGGAGCCGGTCGCCGGGCCGCAGCCGGCCGGTGGCGACGTGGCCGACGACCTGCGCGCGCACCTGCTCGTAGACGGGGACGCCCGACGTGAGGTCGACGTCCAGGCGCACGCTCACGCCGCGACCGCCGGGGCGGTCGCGCGGGCGGCGCGCGCCAGCCCGACGGCCGTGAGCGCGACGGTCGTCAGCGCGACGAGCGGTGCCGCGACGAGCGCGGCCCAGCCGAGCCCCGCGGTCAGCGGGTCGGTCACGGTGGTCCACACGTCGTCGACCGCGTACGCGCCGTGCGCGACGTTGCGCAGCGCCTGACCGGCGAGCAGCAGCACGCCGGCGAGGGTCGCGCCGACCACGAGCTGGACGCCCGCCAGGACGCGCCCGCCGGAGGCGACCCGCAGCGCGTCGTCGTCGGCGGTGGACACGCCCTCGACCGCCGGGCGGCGCGCGACCAGGTGCAGCACGCCCGCGGCGCCGGCGGCCACGAGCAGCGCACCCAGCGCGAGCGGGACCGCGTAGGGCGGGCCGGGGTAGGGGCCCGCCTCCGCGGTCAGCTGTGCGTCGAGCGTGCGGCTGACCGAGCGGCCGTCGGCCGTGGCGGTCAGGCCCGTGCCGAGCAGGACGAGGAGCAGCGTGGCGGTCCACGTCGCGAGCGCGACGCGCAGCGCGCGCGGCGCGACGTCGCGCGCCGTGCGGGGCACGAGCGAGGCGCGCCGCCGGGCGCCGGTCGGCCGCGGCCAGGTGCGCTCGCCCACGGCTGCGGCGAGCAGGAACGCGGTCCCGGCGGCGGCCGGGACGCTGCCGAGCAGCACGCCGCCCGCGGAGCCCGCGGGGGCCGCGGGCGGCAGGGCCGCGGCGACGACCGCGAGCGCGCCCCAGGCGATCACCGCGACGGCGCCGGCGTGCCGGCGCGCGCGTGCGTGGGCGGCGGGCGAGGTCACGACGTCGGTGAGGTCGGTCGCGGGCTGCCGGCGTGGCGCGAGCGCGGCGACGAGGGCGGCGAGGAGCGCCACGAGGACGACGACGGGCAGCAGGGCGGTGAGGTGCACGGGGCTCCGATCAGTGAACCGATGTGTCAATACATTGACACAAACCCGCTTGCGCCGTCCAGCGGCGCCGACGCACGGCGCACGGCCGGGACGTCGGACCCCCGACGTACGATGGACCCATGAGCGAGCCGACCACGCCGTCCGGACCCGACGACCCGTTCGGCACCCAGGGCGGCACGTCGGTCCTCGAGCGCACCGAGTCCCAGGAGCAGGTCGAGCCGGGCGACCACGAGCGCTTCGCGCACTACGTGCGCAAGGAGAAGATCATGGAGTCGGCGATGTCCGGAAAGCCGGTCGTCGCGCTCTGCGGCAAGGTGTGGGTCCCCGGCCGCGACCCCAACAAGTTCCCGGTCTGCCCGGTCTGCAAGGAGATCTACGAGGGCCTGCGCGAGCCGCAGGACGGTGACGACCAGGGCTCCGGCGGCGGGGGAGGCCGCGGGTTCTTCGGCTTCGGACGGGGCAAGGGCTCCGGGTCGGGCGGCGCGTGAGCGCGGCACGCCGCCCCGTCGCCACCGGTCCCGCCAGCACCCCGCAGCACCCCTCGTCGTCGGCAGCGTCGCAGCTGCCGCCGGCGTTCCCGGCGCGTGCGCCGTGGGGTGCCGCCGGGAGCCTGCGCGCCTGGCAGGCGGAGGCCATCGACCTCTACCGCGAGCGCAGCCCGCGGGACTTCCTCGCCGTCGCGACCCCCGGCGCCGGCAAGACGACGTTCGCGCTGCGCATCGCCACCGAGCTGCTCGAGTCGCGCACCGTGCGCCGCGTGACGGTCGTCGCGCCGACCGAGCACCTCAAGAAGCAGTGGGCCGACGCCGCCGCGCGCGTCGGGATCCGCCTCGACCCGCGGTTCTCGAACGCGCAGGGGCGCCACGGCGCGGGGTACGACGGCGTGGCCGTGACGTACGCGCAGGTCGCGAGCAAGCCCGCGCTGCACGCCGCCCGCACGACCGCCGACCGCACGCTCGTCATCCTCGACGAGGTGCACCACGGCGGCGACGCGCTGTCGTGGGGCGACGCCGTCCGCGAGGCGTTCGAGGGTGCGACCCGCCGGCTCGCGCTGACCGGCACGCCGTTCCGCTCCGACACCGCGGCGATCCCGTTCGTGCAGTACGCGCCCGACGCGCAGGGCATCCGCCGCTCGGTCGCCGACTACACCTACGCGTACGGCGACGCGCTGCGCGACCACGTCGTGCGCCCGGTGATCTTCCTGTCCTACTCGGGCTCGATGCGCTGGCGCACCAAGGCGGGCGACGAGATCTCGGCGCGCCTCGGCGAGCCGCTCACCAAGGACATGACGTCGCAGGCGTGGCGCACGGCGCTCGACCCGAACGGCGAGTGGATCCCCTCGGTGGTCGCCGCGGCCGACCGGCGTCTCACCGAGGTGCGGCGCGCCGTGCCCGACGCGGGCGCCATGATCATCGCGACCGACCAGACCGACGCGCGCGCCTACGCCGGGCACATCGCCCGGATCACGGGGGAGTCGCCCACGATCGTCCTGTCGGACGACGACGGCGCGAGCGACCGCATCGAGGAGTTCGCCGCGAGCGACTCGCGCTGGCTCGTCGCGGTCCGCATGGTGTCCGAGGGCGTCGACGTGCCGCGCCTCGCGGTGGGCGTGTACGCCACGAGCACCGCGACCCCGTTGTTCTTCGCGCAGGCGGTCGGGCGTTTCGTGCGCGCGCGCAAGCGCGGCGAGACCGCGTCGGTGTTCCTGCCGAGCGTGCCGCAGCTGCTCGAGCTCGCCGCGAGCCTCGAGGTCGAGCGCGACCACGCGCTCGACAAGCCGACCACCGGCGACGAGGACCCCGAGGCCGACCTGCTCGCGCTCGCCGAGCGCGAGCAGAAGAGCGAGGACGCGGTCGGCGGCGACGGCGTCGTGGGCGCGTTCGAGGCGCTCGAGGCGCAGGCGTCGTTCGACCGCGTGCTGTTCGACGGCGGCGAGTTCGGGACGGGCGCGGAGGTCGGCTCGGACGAGGAGCTGGACTTCCTCGGCCTGCCGGGCCTGCTCGACGCCGACCAGGTCACGACGCTGCTCCGGCAGCGGCAGGCCGCGCAGCAGGGCGCGCGTCGCACGCGCGAGGCGCCCGCGCCGGAGGTCGTCGACCACCGCAAGCAGGCCGAGCTGCGCAAGGAGCTCGCGCAGCTCGTCGGCGCGTGGGCGCGTCGCAGCGGGCAGCCGCACGCGACCGTGCACGCCGAGCTGCGGCGGCGCTGCGGCGGCCCCGAGGTCGCGCTCGCGGCGCCCGACGAGCTGTCCGCCCGGATCGCGATGCTGCGCGGCTGGTTCGTGGGCAAGCGCTGAGCTCACCCTGACCTCGGTGCTGATCTCACGATGTGGACTATGAGAGCAGCATGAAACCGCAGGTCAGCGCACTGGACGCGTGCTCACATAGCAGCGGGTCTTGACGGCGCAAGTCGACCGTTCGACGTGCTGACCGCGGCCCGCGGTGTCACGCTCTTTCCGTGACAAACCCGGCCCGGGTCCCCCCGGTGCCGCACTCGGAGAGAGCCCGGCGGTCCGCCGCCGGAGCTCGTGTGAAAGAGGTGTCCACATGCCCGCATGGCTCATCCTCATCCTCGTCGGTGTCGTCCTCGTCGTCCTCGGCGTCGCGACCGGCATCGGTCAGTTCCTCATCTGGATCGGCGTCGCCGTGCTCGTCGTCAGCCTGATCCTGGGGCTCGTCGGCCGCGGTCGTTCGAGGGTCTAAGAGCCGCCGCGCACGGCCGGCACCCCCTCCGCCGGTCGTCCGCACACCGGGCCGGGACGCGACGCGTCCCGGCCCGGTCGCACGTCCGGGGTCGGTCGACCCGCCCTGCCGACCGGGCGGGGGGCCCGGGCGCTCAGCCCAGCCGGAGCTCGACGGTCGGCACCGCCGCCTCGTCGGCCGACAACCGGCGCGCACCGCGCGGCAGCTCGTCGCGCGACGCGTGGTGCCGCTCCGTCGCGGCCCGCACGCCCGCCGCGGCGGTCAGCCCCGGCTGCACCTCGCCCTCGACGACGAGCGGCACGTGCAGCGGGCGCAACGACGGGTCACCGCCCGCGGACCGCGCAGCCGTCCACCCCGCCACGGCCTCGTCGGGGCCCACCACGAGGACCTCCTCGACCGCGCGGCCGTCCGGCCCGAGCCGCCGCGCCGCGGCCTTGCGCCCCCCGACGCTCACCTTCGACCGCGACGCCTTCGCGACCGGCTCGAGCTCGCCGCTCGCGCCCTCGCGCGCGACGAGCTTGTAGACCATGCCGCACGTCGGCGCCCCCGACCCCGTGACGAGGCTGGTCCCCACGCCGTACGAGTCGACCGGTGCGGCCGCGAGCGACGCGATCGCGTACTCGTCGAGGTCGCTCGTCACGACGATCTGCGTGCCGTGCGCACCGGCGGCGTCGAGCTGTGCGCGCACCTCCTGCGCGAGCGAGCCCAGGTCGCCCGAGTCGAGGCGCACGGCGCCCAGACCCGTGCCCGCGGCGGCCAGCGCGCACTCGACCCCGCGGTGCACGTCGTACGTGTCCACCAGCAGCGTCGTCCCGGGGCCCTGCGACCGGACCTGCGACGCGAACGCCGCCTCCTCGTCGTCGTGCAGCAGCGTGAACGCGTGCGCCGCGGTGCCGATCGTCCGCAGGCCGTACCGGCGGCCCGCCTCGAGGTTCGACGTCGCCGCGAAACCCGCCACCGCGGCGGCCCGCGCGGCCGCGACCGCCGCGTCCTCGTGCGCGCGCCGCGCGCCCATCTCGAGGCACGGGCGGTCCACGGCCGCGCTCGTCATGCGGGACGCCGCCGACGCGATCGCCGAGTCGTAGTTGAGCACCGAGAGCACGAGCGTCTCGAGCAGCACCGCCTCCGCGAACGTGCCCTCGACCACCCACACGGGCGACTGCGGGAAGAACACCTCGCCCTCGGCGTACCCGACGACCGAGCCGCCGAACCGGTACCCCGCGAGGAACTCGAGGGTCGCGTCGTCGACGACGCGCTCGTCGGCGAGCCAGTCGAGCTCCGGCGTCCCGAACCGGAACGACGCGAGCTGCTCCAGGACGCGTCCCGTCCCGGCGAGCACGCCGTACCGGCGCCCCGCGGGCAGCCGGCGCGTGAACACCTCGAACACGCAGCGCCGGTGCGCCGTGCCGTCGGCCAGCGCCGCCTGCAGCATCGTCAGCTCGTACCGGTCCGTGAGCAGCGCGGTGCTGCCCGACCCGACGGCCGCGACGGCCGGGGTGACGTGCGGGGGCGTGCCGGGGCGCGAGTCGTCCATGCCGCCAACGTAGACGTCCGCAGGTCGGAGCGACATCCGCCGCCGCGGTGCGCCGCACCTACAGTGGACGCCGTGCCTGCGACGACCGCCCCCGACACACGTGAGCAGGTGGACGAGGCGTCGTCCACCGCGGACGCGTGGGTGACGATCGTCTGGAACGACCCCGTGAACCTCATGTCGTACGTCACCTACGTGTTCCAGACGTACTTCCGGCACCCCCGCGAGAAGGCCGAGCGGCTCATGCGGCAGGTCCACGAGGAGGGGCGCGCGGTCGTCTCGACCGGCAACCGCGAGGCCATGGAGGTCGACGTGCAGGCCATGCACGGGTACGGGCTGTGGGCGACCCTGCAGCGCGGAGGGCAGTGATGCGGGCGTTCCGCCGCCAGAAGGGGCGCTACGTCGCGCGGCTCGACGCGGGCGAGCGCGCCGTCGTCGCGTCGGTCGTCGCCGACGTCGCCGAGCTGCTCGGCGCGGGCCGCTTCGAGGACGGCCCGCCGCCGGCGGCCGGGCCCGACGCGGGACCCGACGGGAGCCCGGGCGGCGCGCCCGACGTGGGGGCGTGGCAGGTGCGCACCGCGCCCCTGCCGCCGCC
>NZ_BCRB01000115.1 GCF_001552375.1 Cellulomonas iranensis NBRC 101100 = JCM 18110
GACCGCGCGGACGCCGGCGGGCTCCGCGGGGCGCTCGGGCGCGTGCGTGGCCGGGCGCGCGGCGAACCGCGCGGCGGCGACGGGCGTGCGCTGCAGCGGCACGAAGTCGAGGTCAGGCAACGAGCTCGTCCTCGCCCTCGCGGCGCACCACGATCTGCCCGCTCTCCTCCAGGCCACGGATGACCTGGACGATCGCGGCGCGCGCCTCCTCGACCTGCGACAGCCGGATCGGGCCGAGCAGGTCGATCTCCTCGACGAGGTTCTCCCGCGCGCGCTCCGACATGTTGCGCAGGATCTTGTCCCGCACGTCCGGGCCCGAGCCCTTGAGGGCCTGCGCGAGCGTGCCCGTCTCGACCTGCCGCAGCACGAGCTGCACGGCGCGGTCCTCGAGCAGCACGACGTCGCCGAACACGAACATCAGCGCGCGCACCTGGTCGGCCAGCGCCTCGTCGCGCGCGGCGAGGCCCTCGAGGATCGACTTCTCGGTGGCCGGGTCGGCGCGGTTGATGATCTCGACGAGCGGCTGCACGCCGCCCACGGCCGCGAGCTCGCGCGGCGCGAGCACCGCGGACGCCTTGCGCTGCAGCGCCTCGGTGACGACCGCGACGACGTCGGGCGACGCGCGCTCCATGAGGGCGATGCGGTGCGCGACGTCCGCGCGCAGGTCCTCGGGGAGCCCCGCGAGGATCGCCGACGCGTGGTCGGGGCGCAGGTGCGCGAGCACGAGCGCCATGGTCTGCGGGTGCTCGCCGTCGAGCAGCGACACGACCTGCCGCGCGTCGGCCTGCTGCAGGAAGTCGAACGAGTGGCCCGCGAGCGACGCCTGCAGACGCTCGATCATGCCCGCGGCCTGCTCCTTGCCGACCGACGCCTCGAGCAGCTGCTGCGCGAAGCCCAGCCCGCCGCCCACGCCCGGGCCGATCTCGGCGACCGCGTAGAACTCGTCGACGACCTCGTCGGCCAGCGTCTGGTCGACCCGGTCGAAGCGCAGGATCTCGGCCGTGAGCTCCTCGATCTCGGCGACGTCGAGCTTCGACATGACGCGCGCCGCGCGCTCCTTGCCGAGCTGCACGAGCAGCAGCGCGGCCTTCTGCCGCCCCGTGATGCTCATCGCCGCGCCCCGGTGGTCATCCAGCCGCGCAGCAGCTCGGCGACCTGCTCGGGCTGCTCGTCGGCGAGCGCCGCGATCTCGGCGCGCCGCACGGCGGTGCCGTCGGGCGCGACGGGTGCGGGCGGCGGCGGCAGGATCGGCAGCTCGTCCTCGGCGGGGCCCTCGATCGGCGGGAGCGCGACGGCGGTCGCGCGCGCGGCGTCGAGCTCGCCCAGGTCGAGCGCCTCGCGCCGGGCGCGGCGCGAGCGCCGGCCGAGCACGATCATCACGACGACGACCAGCAGGACGATGCCCGCGGCGACGGCGATCTGCCGGATCATGTCGGAGCGCTGCTCCGCGGCGGCCTGCGCGTCGGCGGCCGCGAGCGCCTGCTCGGCGGCCTGCGCGCTCGTCGTGTCGAAGGCCATGCGCTGCACCGACAGCGTGTCGCCGCGCTCGGTGTCGACGCCCGCGGCGGCCGCGACGGCGGCCTGCAGGTCGGCCATGTTGATGCCGCCGGCGGCGGCCTGGTCGACCAGCACCGACACGGACTGCTTCTGCAGCGCGCCGGGCGCCGAGCGGGTCGTCTCGGTGGCCTTGTTGACGGCGTTCGTGACGTCCTCGTTGGTCGAGGAGTACGTGCCGTTGCCGTTGGCGCCGTCGCCGGGCACCGCGATGTTGTCGGGGCCGAGCACGCCCGTCGCGCCGCCGTTGCCGGTGCCCGTGTACTCCTCGGTGGTCGTCGAGGACGCGAGCGGGGGCGTGTCGGGCGTCGCCGAGAACTCCTCGGTGGTCCGCTCGGACTGCGACAGGTCGAGCTGCGCGTTGACCGTGACCGTGGCGTTGCCCGGGCCGACGAGGCGGTCGAGCATGGCCTGCACGGCCCCGCCGACGCGCGCCTCGTAGTCGGCCGCGCGCGAGTCGGTGAGCCCGCCGCTCGCGGCGCTGTCGCCGACGGACGACAGCACGGCGCCGCTCGCGTCGACGACCGCGACGTCGGCCGGCTGCATGCCCTCGACGCCCGCGGACACCAGGTGCGTGATGGCCTGCACCTGGTCCGCCGTGAGCTCGCGGCCCGGGCGCGTGCGGACGAACACCGACGCGGTCGGGTCGCTCTTCGCCGCGACGAACACGGTCTCCTCGGGGATCGCGAGCCGCACGGTGGCGGCGTCGACGCCGTCGATCGCGCCGACGGTGCGCGCGAGCTCGCCCTCGAGCGCGCGCCGGTACGTCTTCTCCTGCTGGAACTCCGACGCCGTCATCGGCATCTTGTCGAGCAGCGAGTAGCCCGCGCCGTCGGCGTCGGCCGGCAGGCCCGCCGCCGCGAGCTTGACGCGCTGCTCGTACACCGCGGACGCGGGCACCAGCACGGTGCCGCCGCCGTCCGTGAGCTCGTACTGCACGCCCGCGGACGTGAGCTGGTCGACCACGGCGCTCGCGTCGGCACCCGACAGGCCGGAGAACAGCGGCACGAGCGTCGGCTTCGACATCCAGCTGCTCAGCGCGACCGCGCCGAGCACGAGCGCCGCCACCGCGATGACGGCGAACGTGCGCTGCGCGAGCGAGAGCTGACGGACCGCGGCCGTGACCCGGCCCCACGCGTCCTGCACCTGAGCGGGCATCAGACCTGCATCCTCATGATCTCGGTGAAGGCCTCGACGGCCTTGTTGCGCACGGCCGCGGTGAGCTCGAGCGCGAGCGACGAGCGCGCGGCGGCGATCGTGTAGTCGTGCACGTCGTCGAGGTCACCGGTCACGGCGCGCACCGCGAGGTCCTGCGACGTCGACTGCAGCTGCTGGACCTGCTCGACCTGGCCGAGCACGCCCGCGAACACCGACGGGTCGGCGGCCGGCGCACCCGCGGCCCCCGCCGCGCCGACGGCGCCGAGGCCCGCGGTGGGCAGGGTCGAGGTGACGCCCTGGACGGGGGCGACCGCGTAGGCGCTCATCAGCTCCGCCCGATCTGCAGCGCGGCCTGGTAGGACTCGGTCGCGCGCGTCACGACGGCGGCGTTCGCCTGGTAGCCGCGCTGCGCCATGATCAGCTGCGTCATCTGCGAGGACATGTCCACGTCGGGGTGGCGCACGTACCCGTTCGCGTCCGCGAGCGGGTGGTCCGGGTCGTGCACGAGCCGCCCCTCGGCGCTGCCGAGCTGCACGCCCGCGACCTGCACGCCGCCGTCGCCGCCGGTCATCTCCTGCGCGATGACGTACCGCGTGCGGAACGCCTCCTCGCTGGTCGCGGTCACGGTGTTCGCGTTGGCGATGTTGTCGCCCACGGCGTCCATCCACTTGCGCGTGACGGTCATGCCGGTCCCGGCCACGCCGATGGCCCCGAAGATGGTCATCCGTTGGTCCTCATCGCGGTGCGGATCGACGAGAACGTCCCCGACATCGCCTGCGTCGCCAGCTGGTAGCGCAGGTTGGTGTCGATCTGCAGGAGCGTCTCGGTGTCGAGGTTGACGTTGTTGCCGTCGAGGCGCGTGGGCTCGAGCGAGCGCGCGACCGTGCCGGTCGCCGCGCCGTCGCCGCGCCGGACCGCGCTCGCGAGCTCGTCCTCGAACTGGACGCGCTGCGCGCGGTACCCGGGGGTCTGCAGGTTGGCGACGTTGTCCGCGCTGACGCGCTGGCGCAACGCGAGGGCGTCCAGCGCGCTGTCGAGCGCGCGGACGCTCACGGAGTCGAACATGCCCATGCGGGCCACCTCACCGACGGCGTGGTACGTGGTCGGCCGATCCGTGGCCTGCTGCGCGAGCGATCCGTGCTCACCCGCCCCATCGACCGCCCGGGCCGGGGTGTGAGGAGTCGAGCGGCGCGACCTGCGACGTCACCCGTCCGGCGCACTCGCGGCGCGGGGCGGGCGGGCGGTCAGCCCTCGAGGTCGAGGTAGACGGGCGCCGCGGCCGGACGCGCGCGCAGCGCGCTGGTCGCCGCCAGGTGACGGCGCGAGACCGCGGCCTGCTCGGCGAGCCGGTGGGCGACGTCGAGCTGCCGCGCGTGCAGCGTGCGCGCTCGGTCCAGGAGCGGTGCGGGCAGCGGGCCGAGCCCGGCGGGCGGGTGCCACGCGGTGCGCTCGGCGACCTCCTGCGGCGTCGGCAGGTGCGCGACGCGCAGCAGCTCCTCGGCGTGCTCGACCTCGAGCTCGAGGTCGGCGAGCGCCTGCTCCCACGACGCGTGGAACACGGCCTCGTCGGGCCGCGGGGCGGGGGGCGCCGGGGGCGCGGCGGTGGTCACGACGGCTCAGCCCACGCCGAGCAGGCCGCTGGGCGCGGGCGCCGCGGGGGCGGCCGTCGCGGAGACCGCGTCCGACGCCTCGTGCCACGTGCGCGCGAGCTCGGCGACGATGCCGCGGCAGCCGTCGACGCGCGCGGCGTCGCCGCTCGTCGACGCCGCCAGCAGCTCCGTCATGAGCCATGTGTAGATCGCGAGCAGCTGCTCGCCGCCGTCCCACGCCTCGACGTCGAGGCTCGCGGCCAGCTCGGTCACGATGTCCTGCGCGTGCGCGAGGTGCTGCGTCGCGTCGGCGCGACGGCCCGTGGTGAGCGCGTGCGCGCCCCGCTCGACGTCGAGCACGAGGCGGTCGACGAGCATCGTGAGCAGCCGGGCGGGGCTCGCGGTCTGCACCGCGGCGGCGACGTACCGGCTCCGTGCGTCGAACATGGTCCCTCCGGTGGTCAGCTCTGCTTCTGGTCGTTGGCGAGGTAGCTCGACAGGTAGCTCGCCTGCGAGTTCATGCGCGCGAGCGTCTTCTCGAGCGACGCGTACATCCGCTCGAGCCCGACGCGCCGGGCGGCGAGCCGCTCGTCCCACGCCGTGATGCGCTCGGTGAGGTCCTTGACCGCGTCCTGGTGCCCCGTGATCGCGGTGGTGATCGTGCCTTCCTTGCTGTCGGACGCCGTCTTCGCGGCCTCCGACAGGCGCGCCGCGACGCCCTGCACGACCGCGGCGACCTTGTCCGGGTCCTTCGCGGCGGCCGCCGTGTACACGGCGTCGTCGAACGTGAAGGTGCCGTCCTTCTGGATGACGATGCCGACGTCGGCCGGCGAGACGCCGTCGACCGGCATCGACCCGAGCGCGAGCATGTTCTGCTGCAGCATCCGCACGCCCGCGTCGCCGGCGAACAGCCCGCCCGACACCACGGTGCGCCCGTCCTCCGACGTCGACGTCGTGGACTTGGTGCGCGACGCGATCTCGGAGAGCACGACGTTGAGGTTCGCGACGAGGCCCGAGGCGAGCGACTTCACGGTCGAGTCGTCGCGCGTGAGGTCGAGCGTCAGCGGCTTGGCGTCGGCGGCGGTCTCGGCCGTGACGGTGAGGTCGACGCCCGTGAGGACGCCGGTGATCGTGTTCGTGGGCGACGTGAGCCGCTGCGCGCCGGGCGTCCCGGGGAACAGCGTGATCGCGGCGTCGCGCGCCTCGCGCACGGTGTCGAGCGCGAGGTTCCCGCCGTCGTGGGCGATCGTGAACGCGTTGCGCCCGCCGGTCTCGGTGCCGGTGACCTGGAGCCGGTAGGTCGACTCGCCCGTCGGGTTGCCGTCGACGTCGAGCTTGTCGACCTTGACGGCCGTGGCCCGCACCCCGGTGCCCGCGCCGTTGAACGCCTCGACGATGTCCGGGACCGACGTCGAGTCGGCCGTCACCGTGACGGTCTCGCCGCCGCGCGTGATCGTGAACGACGGCTTCTCGGACGCGAACGTCGTGGGCAGCGCCACGAGCGACGCCTGGGACTGCGCGACGGCGTCGACGCGGAACGTCAGCGTGCCGAGCTGCGCGCCCGCGCTCACGGTCGCCGAGGCGCCCGGCGTGCCCGAGGTGCCGGGCTGCGTCACGGCGGCCTTGACGGCGTTCCAGGACTCGGGCTTGGCCGCCTTCGCGGCGTGCTCCGCGAGCGACGCGACCTTGGTGTTGAGCGCCTGGAGCGCCGTCACCAGGGCGGACGCGGTCGACTTCTTCTGCACCAGCAGGCTCTGCTGGCCGCTCTGCAGCGTGATCAGGCTGTCGATGTACTCGCCCGTCTTGATGCCGCTGACGAGCCCGTCGATCGCCGCCATGTCCGCGTCCTCCGCTGTGCCGTGCCGTCACGTGCTGCCGGCACCTGCGTGCCCGCCGGCGCCCGCCGGGACGGTCGGTGCCGATGTGCCGACCGGCGGTGGGGGGACGGTCGTCCACCCACCGCCGGTCGAGGGTCGTGCTGGTGGTCACCTCACGGCGACCGGGTACCTCACTGCAGGAGCGAGAGCACCGACTGCGGCAGGTTCTTCGCCTGCGCGAGCATCGCGGTGCCCGCCTGCGAGAGGATCTGCGAGCGGGTGAACGACACCATCTCCTGCGCCATGTCCGTGTCACGGATCCGGCTCTCCGACGCCGACAGGTTCTCGACCGCGACGTTGAGGTTGTTGATGGTGTGGTCGAACCGGTTCTGCACGGCACCGAGCTGCGAGCGCAGCTTGGAGACCGAGCCGATCGCCTTGTCGATGTCCTTGATCGCGAGGTCCGCGCCGCTGGCCTGCGTGAAGCTGATCTTCGTGGCGGCGTTGTTCTCGTCGACCTCGGCCTGCGTGGCGGCGGTCGCGGCGGCCGAACCCGTGAAGGTCAGGCCCGTGGTGCCCGCGGCGGCGACCGTGATGCCGGTGCCGAGCTTGGCCTCGATGGCGCCGGTCAGGGCGGCCAGGCGCTCGGTGGCGTCCGCACCCGCCTTGAACTCGATCGTCGACAGGTCGATGCTCTTGCCGCCGTAGTTCACGGTGCCGTTGAGCGTGTCGAACGTCTCCGACTTGGTGAAGTCGCCCGCGAGCTCGAACGAGCCGGCCGTGCCGACCGCGCCCGTCGTCGCCGCACCGGCCGCCGTGGCGCCGGCCGTGGCGATGCCCGCCGCGAGCTTGGTGACGTCCACGCCGTTGACGCCGAGGCCGGACGCGTCGACCGCGGTGCCGATCTTGACGTCGATGCGCTCGCCCGTGTTGGCGCCGACCTGGAAGCGGCCGTCGTACGAGCCGTCGAGCAGCTTGCGCCCGTTGAACTGCGTGGTGTCGGCGATCCGGGTGAGCTCGTCCTTCAGCTGGCCGATCTCGTCCTGGATGTTCGTCTTCGCGGAGGTCGACAGACCGCCGTCGTTCGCCGCCTGCACCGACAGCGTGCGCATGCGCTGCAGGATCGAGTGCGTCTCGGTGAGCGCACCCTCAGCGGTCTGGACGACCGAGATGCCGTCCTGGGCGTTGCGGACGGCCTGCTTGGTGCCACCGATCTGGGCGCGCAGGCCCTCGGAGATGGCCAGACCCGCCGCGTCGTCGGCGGCGCGGTTGATCCGCAGGCCGGACGACAGCTTCTCGAGCGACTTGGAGAGGTCGCCCTGGGTGGTGCCGAGGTTGCGGTACGCGTTGAGCGCCGCGACGTTCGTGTTGATCGAGAGACCCATGGTTCTCATTCCTCCTGAAGTCGGGTCGTTGCCAGCCCATCCGTGGGCACGTCCCGCCTATCGGAGGCGCGGGGCGGGTGCTGAGGACTCCGGTGCAGGAATCTCGCGGCGCCCGCCGCGGGCGTCAGCCCGCGCGGCCGACGAGGCCGGGGGCCAGCACGTCGAGCTGGTCGAGCAGCTCGGCCTCGTGCTCGGGCGCGACGAGCGGCAGCGCGTCGGCGAGGCCGTCCCGCCCGCGCGGGTCCCGGTAGACGTCCCAGGCGAGCGCGCCCGCGAGAGCGCGCTGCCGCGGGTCGCACGCGGGGTCGCACGCGATGACCACGAGCGGGCAGAGCTCGGCCAGGCCGTGCGTGCGCAGCGACGCGGCCCACGTCGCGGCCTCCTCGAGCGAGAGCCGCCGCGCGACGTGGCCGCACGCGACCGCGGTGCGCAGGTCGCGCGGGCGCGCCTCGTTGAGCAGCAGGAGGAACGCGCGCGAGCGCGGTGCGCCGTCGGGTGCGGCGAGCACCTGCTGCACGCACGTGTGCACGTACACGTGCCACTCGTCGTCGCGCACCGCGGCGAGCACCTCGAGCACCTGCGCGCGGTCGAACAGGTCGAGCAGCCCCGTGGGCGAGACCGCGACGTGGCCGCGCCCGACGGCCTCCACGACGACGCGCAGCGCCTCGCGGCGCCGCCCGAGCTGCGCGAGCGCCCAGGCCCACGGCGCGGTGTGCGCGTACTTGTCGAACCGCAGGCCCATGGCGTCCACCGCGGTGGTCGGCACGCGGCGCAGCGCCTCGAGCGCGGCCTCGGCGTCGCCGCGCCGGGCGGCCAGGCGTGCGCGCGCGGCGTCGACCCAGGCCGCGGTGCCCGCGTTCTCGGCCCACACCGCGAACCAGTGCTCGCGCGCCGCGTCGTCCTCGACGGCCGTCGCGGCGTCCACCATGGCGCGCGCGAGCTGGACCGCCTCGGCGGGCGTCAGCAGGCCGGACGCGTGCGCGGCGTGCGCGGTCGCGAGGGCCTCGGGGAGCTCGGCGTCGAGCATGAGCGAGCGCGCGAGGTTCGCGCGGCGCGCGGCGACGACGGCCGGGGCCGCGTCCGCGGCGAGCGCGGCGTCGAGCGCGGCGCGTGCGATGCGCACGTTGCGCGCCCCCTTGTCCTTGGCGGCCAGGACGTCGGGGCGGTAGCCGACGTGCACGAGGGCGACGCCCGTCGCCCGCCGCAGGCGGG
>NZ_BCRB01000116.1 GCF_001552375.1 Cellulomonas iranensis NBRC 101100 = JCM 18110
GCCCGCCCCGTCCCCGTCCGCCCCGCCGGTCGCCGCCCCGCCGGCCGCCGCCCCGGCGACCGGGCGACCGGCGTGCGACCCCGACCGCGACGACGACCCCGTGCGCGACGTGCCGCCGCTGCCCCTCGCGCTCACGGTCCTCGCGGCGGGGCCGCTCACGCTCGTGCAGGACGCGGGCCGACCGGGCCTGGCGGCCGTGGGCGTGCCGCGTTCGGGCGCCGCCGACCCCGCCGCGCTCGCTCGTGCGAACCGCCTCGTCGGCAACGCGCGGGACGCGGCCGTGCTCGAGACGGTGCTCGGCGGGCTCGTCGTGCGCTTCGGCGCCGCGACGGCGTTCGCCCTGGTGGGCGCGGTCGACGACGCCGACCTCGACGGTGCGCCCGTGCCGGTCGGGGTCGCGGTGCGGGCGCCGGGGGGTGCGACGCTCACGCTGCACGCGCCCGCGCGCGGCCTGCGGTCGTGGCTCGCCGTGCGGGGCGGCGTCGACGTGCCGGGCGTGCTCGGCTCTCGCTCGCGGGACGTGCTGTCGGGCCTCGGCCCGGCGCCGCTGCGCTCCGGTGACGTCCTCGCGTACGGCACGGCGTACGACGGCCTGCCGGAGCCCCCGGCGCCGCCCGACCTCCCCGCGCCCCCCGGCCCCCCGGGCGGTGCCGCGCACGCGCGCGACGCGGTGCACCCCGCACCGCCGGCCGTGGTCCACCTGCCCGCCGTCGAGGGCCCGCGCCTCACGCACCTCGACGCCGCGGGCCGGGCCCGGCTGTGGTCGACCGCCTGGGAGGTCTCGCCCGACAGCAACCGCGTGGCCGTCCGGCTCACGGGCCCGGCGCTCACGCGCGCGGCGGCGGGCGAGCTGCCCTCGGAGGGGCTCGTCGCGGGCGCCGTGCAGGTCCCGCACGACGGCCGTCCCGTGCTGTTCGGCCCCGACCACCCGGTGACGGGCGGCTACCCGGTCGTCGCGGTGCTGACGCCCGACGGCCGGGCCCGGGCCGCGCAGCTGCGCCCGGGTGACCGGGTGCGGCTCGTGCGTGCTCCCGGCGGTGCGTCGGCCTGACGCGCGGACCACGTCCGGGACGTTCGCCCCTGCCGCACCGACCGGCGAGTACGACTCCTGGGCGCGGGAGGCTCCCGCCGGCCGCCGCGCGCGTCGGCGACGTGGCGCCGGGCCGCCGCGAGGTGCTGTGCTCGACACCCACCCGACGAGCACCCGACGAGCGAGGAGCAGCGATGCGGCGACGCACCGACCCGGCCGCCGCGCGCCGCGCACCGGGGGAGCCCCGCGCGTGACCTCGCCGGCCGGGTGGGAGATCCGGGCGACCTCCGTGCAGGTCGCGGACCTCGTGGCGCTGTCGGCCGACGACTGGCCGGGCCGCCTCGTCGCGACGGCGTACCTGCAGGGCTGCCCGTGGCGGTGCACGTACTGCCACGGCGGTGCGCTGCTCGACCCGACCCTCCCGGGCGCGGTCCCGTGGTCGCACGTCACCGACCTGCTGCGCCGTCGCCGCGGCCTGCTCGACGGGCTGGTCCTCACGGGTGGCGAGCCGACCCGGCAGCCGGGGGTCGTGGCCGCCGCGCGCGAGGTGCGCGCGCTCGGGCTGCTCGTCGCGGTGCACACCGCCGGTGCGTACCCGGCGCGCCTGCCGGACCTGCTGCCGCACGTCGACCGCGTGGTGCTCGACGTCAAGGCGCCCGCCTACCTGTACGGCGCGATCACCCGCGCGGGTGCGGGCGCGGCCGCCGCGGACAAGGCGTTCGCGTCGCTGCGCCTGGTGCTAGACAGCGGCGTCGACCTGCAGGTCCGCACGACGGTCGACCCGGCGGTGCTCGCGCCGGACGACGTCGCCGAGCTCGTCGCCGTCCTCGCGGACCTGGGCGTGCGGGACCACGTGCTGCGCGACGCCCGGCCCGGCCCCGTCGTCGACCCGTACGCGGCCGCGCTCGCCCGCGTCCCACGGGCACGTCTGCACCGCGGCTGAACCTGACTGCCCCGGCGCGCCCGCATCACCCCAGCCGCAGGGGCCACGGCCCGTAGACGAGGTGCTCGCGCGACGCAGCGCCGTCGGCTCCGCGGGGCGTGGTGAGCACCAGGTCGGCCGTGACCCACACCTCGTACTCGCCGGGCGGCAGCGGCGCCCCGGCGTCCGCGTCGGACGCCGCGCACCCGCGCAGGTCGCTCGCGGCCTCGAACGTGCGGGACGCCCCGGCCGGCAGGCTCGCGTCCAGCGCGACGTCCTCGCGCGGGGCCGGCGTCCCGACGACGCGGCCGTCGCGGGTGAGCAGCACGCCGAGGTGCCCGGTCGCACCCGTCACGGCCGCCGTGCCCTCGTTGGTCGCCGTCACCGTGAAGCGCAGCGGCGACCCGGGCGCGGACGTCGACGGGACGTCCGCGTCGAGCGTGACCGCGAACGGGTTGGCCTCCGGGCCGGCGGTCGCCGCCAGGTCGGACGCCGGGGCGCCGCACGTCTCGGGGGAGTCCTGCCCGTGCGCGGCGTCGTCCGACACGCGCACGGGGGCCGTGACCGACGCGCGGCCCGTCGCGGTGCTCCCGTCGGGCTCGGTCCAGGTCACGGTCTGCGTCATGACGACCTCGTAGTCGCCGGCGACGACCTCGGGGTCGCCCTCGCCGTCGGGGTACTGGTCGCACGACACGAGCCGCGCGCCGTAGCCCCAGACGGCGGTCGTGCCGGTGACGGTCCCGTCGCGCTCCCTCTCGATGACGGTCTCGCCGGGGCTGACGACCAGGCGACCGTCCCCGCCGTCCACCCCGACGACGACCCCGTCGCGCACGAGCACGACCTCGACGTCGTCGAAGGCGTCGGGGAGGGCCGCCGCACCGTCGACACGCGTCGACGTCGTCCCCAGCCACGTGCGGTCCGGGCCGACCACGTCGCGGGCCTGCAGCAGCGTCTGCTCGACGCGCCCCGGGGGTGCGACGACGTCGTCCACCGGCTGCCCGCACCGCGCGAACGCCGCGGGCCAGTCGCCCGACGACCCCACGGCCGTGCCGCCCGGCGCGCCCAGCAGCTGCGGCACGGCGACGACGACCGCGCCGACGGTCGCCAGGGCGAGGGTCCCCGTCGCGCCCGCACGTGCGGCCCGGCGTCGCCGCACGCGCGCCCGCACGCGCTCGACCGGCACCTCGTACGCCGCGCCGCGCCGCTCGGCCTCGTCCCGCGCCGCGTCCCACAGGTCGTCGTGCCCGCTCATCGCGCCCCCCTCGTCCGGACCGACACGTCGTCGTCCTCGTCGACGTCCCGCCCCAACCGGTCGGCGAGCTTCGCGGAGGCCGTCGACAGGTACCGCTTGACCGTGCCGTCGGCGAGTCCCATGCGGTGCGCGACCTCGGGGACCGTGAGGTCCTCGACGTGCCGCAGCACCACCGCGACCCGCTCCTGCGGGGCCAGCGCCGCGAGCGCGGCGTGCACGGCCGATCCCGTGCCGACCGCGTCGGCGTGGTCGCGCGACTCGTCGTCGCCGGGGACGTGCAGCAGGTGCCGCACGGCGGCCCAGCGGGCGCGCCGCCGCACGGCGTCGAGGTGCCCGCGCAGCACGGCGGTGCGCACGTAGTGCTCGGCGGCGACCACGTCGGTCCCGCCGCGCACCCGCGCGAACGTGCGGACCAGCGCGTCCTGCACGAGGTCCTCGGCGGTGCGCGCGTCGCCGCACAGCAGGTAGGCGTACCCGAACAGCGCACGACCGCGCTCGCGGGCGAGCCTGTCGAGCACGTCGTCGGGCGCCTCGCGCGGGACGTCGTCCGGCGCGCGTGTCGCCCCCTGCGTCGCCGGCACCCGGACCTCCCGTCGTGGTGACGGGACCGTAGCGCCCGTCACCAGCAAGAGACGCCCGGGCGGGCCGGATCGTTGTACCCGTCGCGCCGCGGACCTCGCCGGGTCAGTCCGTGGGCGTCAGGACGTACACGACGGACGGCTCGCCGTCCGACGTGGACGTCGGGGTGACGCGGACCGACCAGCCGTCGAGGGCGATCCCGCCGTCGGGCCCGTTCAGCACCTCGCCGGCCGCGCCACCCGTGCGCAGCGCGGCGGCGGACAGCATCCTCAGTGCGGCGACCTCGCGGTCGGTCGCGGGTGTCGCGACCTCGACGGTCCACCGGTCGCCGTCGCGCGTCGCGGACACCAGGCGCCCGCCGACGAGCGGCACGCCCGGGGGGAAGTCGGCGGGCAGCGACGAGGCCACCGAGGGCTGCTCGGCAGCGAGCGTGAGGTCGTACGGCCCCACGACCCGTTCGACGCCGTCGGTCCCGGCGTGCGTGGCCCACACCTCGTAGTCGCCCGACGGCAGCGCGCCGCCGGTGTCGCACGCGACGACGTCCACGGTGCTCGTCCAGAGCAGCGAGACCTCGCCGTCCTCGACCACCTGGGACACCAGCAGCCCGGGGACGTCGTCGCCCGACGCCTCCCACGCCGATCCCGCCGCGGCCGCGCGGGACGGGTCGAGCACGGTCTCGGCCACGACGACGTCGTCCCGTGTCAGCACGAGGTCCGGCGACGCGGGCTGCTCCACCGGCACCGTGCCGGTGCCGTCCGGCGTCGCGCCCTCGGGGAGCGGCACCTCGACCTCCACGGCGACCGCGAGCGTCCTGCTCTGCCACGTCCCGAACGACGTCGAGCCCGCCGGGACGGGGACGGTGCCGGCGTCCACGCCGATCGTGAAGCCGGCGTCCCCGGCGTCGTCGCCCGTGCCGGTGAACGAGGTGCCGCACGCTCCCGGCGCCACGGCCGGCGTCGGGTCGACCGTCAGCTGCGGGCCGACGAGGACGACCGCGCCCGCCGCGCTCGCGGCGACCGCCGCCGTCCCGGCGCCCCGCACGGCACGACGTCGTCGCACGCGGCCCGTGAGGCGCCGCACGGTCGCGACTGTGCCGGCCGCGGTGTCGTCGCCGAACGCGGTCGCGTCGCCTGCGGCGTCCGCGATCTCGTGGAGCGCCAGGTCCAGTCGTGTGCTCATCGGGGCCTCCGGGGCGTGACGAGGACGTCGTCGGCGCTGTGCTCGGAGTCGTCGTCGCGCCCGGCCAGGGGGCCGAGCCGTTCCTCGAGCGTGCGCGTGGCGTCGGACAGGTACCGCTTGACGGTGCCGACCGAGAGGGACAACGCGTCGGCGACCTGCGCGACGGTCATGTCCTCGAAGTGCCGCAGGACGATGCACGCGCGCTCGCGCGGCGGCAGCAGCCCGAGGGCCTGCTGCACCGCGAGGCGGGTCGTGACGACGGGTTCCGGCCCGGCGTTCGGCCCGTCGGTGGGGCTCGTCTCGGGGACGACCGCGAGGTGCCGGATCGTCGCCCAGTGCCGTCGACGCCGGAAGTCGTCGACGTACGTCGTGAGGATCGTCCTGCGCACGTAGGCCTCGGCCGACGCGACCTCACGCACGGGGCGCCCGCGCGTGAAGGTCCGGACGAGGGCGTCCTGCACGAGGTCCTCCGCCTCGCGCACGTCGCCGGTGAGCAGGTACGCGTAGCCGGCGAGCGCGCGTCCGCGCGTCCTGACCAGCTCGTCCAGCGCGTCCTGCCAGCCCGTCACTCGTCTCCCGTCGTCCGAGGCGCTCGCCGGACCTCTCTCACGTTGGTCGAGGCGACGCCCCCTGCACGCCGCCTCACTGACCTAGACGAACGACCTCGGCAAAAGGTTGGGGCGCTCACCCCAGTCGTACCCGGACGGGTGCCGTCGCCACCAGGGCCAGCGGCGTGCCGAGGTCCGCCGGGCGGGCTCGAGGACGCCCGGCGGGCCGGGCGCGCGCCCGTCGCCCCGCGTGCGCGACGGTGCGCCGCACCCGGGTACGGCGCCCCGCCGGGGTCCGGGATGCTTGAATTGCGTGCAGGGGTCACCGGGGAGGGGACGTCGATGGACGTACGGGTGACGGCCGAGGACGTGGGCGCCCGCACGGTCGTGCACGTGGCGGGCGAGATCGACGTGTCGTCGGCCGATCGTCTGCGCGAGCGCGTGGCCGCGCTCGTGGCGGAGCAGCGCACCGACCTGGTGATCGACCTGACCGAGGTCACCTTCATGGACTCGACGGGTCTGGGGCTGCTCGTGGGGACCCTCAAGCGTGTCCGCACGGCCGGCGGGCGGCTCGTGCTCGTCGTCGACTCCGAGCGGCTGCTCAAGGTGTTCCGCATCACCGGGCTCGTGCAGGTGTTCACGATCCGCGACACGCTCGCGGCGGCGCTCGCGTCGTGACCCGCCCCGGCGCGTCGCGCCGGGCGGCCCGGCGACGCGCCGCCACGTCGACGACCTGGTGAGACGTGCGTCACACGCGTGGCTAGACTCGCCGGGTCCGGCGGCAACGGGGCCGCGGGGCGGGTGCGTGCAGGGGGTGTCGCACCTCGTCGTCCCGAGGAGGATGCATGCAGCTCGGTGCCACGAGCATCACGATCGTCGCGGTCATCGCCGTGATCGCGCTGGCGGCCCTCGTGGTCGCCGCGGTGCTCCGACGTCAGGTGCTCGCCGCGGGCGAGGGCACGGTCTTGATGCAGCAGATCGCGCAGGCGGTCCAGGAAGGGGCGTCGGCGTACCTCAGCCGGCAGTTCCGCACGCTCGCGCTGTTCGCCGCGATCGTGTGCGCGTTGCTGTTCCTGCTGCCGGGCGACAGCGGCGTGAAGATCGGCCGGTCCCTGTTCTTCCTCGTCGGCGCCGGGTTCTCGGCCGCGATCGGGTTCCTCGGCATGTGGCTCGCGACGCGCGCGAACCTGCGCGTCGCCGCAGCCGCGTCCCGGCCGGGCGGCCGGGCCGAGGGGGCGCGCATCGCGTTCCGCACCGGCGGCGTCGTCGGCATGGCCGTCGTGGGGCTGGGCCTGCTCGGGGCCGCCGGCGTCGTGCTGCTGTACGGCGGCGAGGCGCCCGCCGTCCTCGAGGGCTTCGGGTTCGGCGCCGCGCTGCTCGCCATGTTCATGCGCGTCGGCGGCGGCATCTTCACCAAGGCCGCCGACGTCGGCGCCGACCTCGTCGGCAAGGTCGAGCAGAACATCCCCGAGGACGACCCGCGCAACGCCGCGACGATCGCCGACAACGTGGGCGACAACGTCGGCGACTGCGCGGGCATGGCCGCCGACCTGTTCGAGTCCTACGCCGTGACGCTCGTCGCCGCGCTCATCCTGGGCCGCGCCGCGTTCGGCGAGCAGGGCATGGTCTTCCCGCTCGTCGTCACCGCGGTCGGCGCGCTCGTCGCGGCGCTCGGCGTCGCGATCACGCGCGTGCGCGGCGAGGAGTCCGGGCTCACGGCCATCAACCGCGGGTTCTACGTCTCGGCGCTCGTCGGCGTGCTGCTCGCCGCCGTCGCCGCCTACGCGTACCTGCCGTCGTCGTTCGCGGCGCTCACGGGCGGCACCGCGGGGCTCGAGACCCACGGCGGCGACCCGCGGCTCGTCGCGTCCGCCGCCGTGCTCGTCGGCGTCGTCCTCGCGGGCGTCATCCTGTGGGTCACCGGCTACTTCACCGGCACCACGAGCAAGCCGACGCTGCACGTCGCGCGCACCACGCTCACGGGGCCGGCCACCGTCGTGCTGTCGGGCATCGGCGTGGGGTTCGAGTCCGCCGTCTACACCGCGGGCATCATCGCGGCCGCGATCTGCGGCGTCTTCCTGCTGGCGGGCGGGTCCGTGCCGCTCGCGCTCTTCCTCATCGCGCTCGCGGGCTGCGGCCTGCTGACGACGGTCGGCGTGATCGTCGCGATGGACACGTTCGGGCCCGTGAGCGACAACGCGCAGGGCATCGCCGAGATGTCGGGCGACGTCAGCGACGAGGGCGCGCAGATCCTCACCGACCTCGACGCGGTCGGCAACACCACCAAGGCCGTCACCAAGGGCATCGCGATCGCCACGGCCGTGCTCGCGGCGACCGCGCTGTTCGGGTCGTACGCCGACGCGGTCACGCACGCGCTCGCCGACATCCGCGGCGAGGTCGGCGACGACCTCGTGGCGGCCATGCTGTCGTACGACATCATCAGCCCCGTCACGCTCGTCGGCGTGATCCTCGGCGGCGCGACCGTCTTCCTGTTCTCGGGCCTCGCGGTCGACGCCGTGACCCGCGCGGCGGGCGCGATCGTGTTCGAGGTGCGGCGCCAGTTCCGCGAGCACCCCGGCATCATGACCGGCGAGGTGCGGCCCGAGTACGGCCGCGTCGTCGACATCTGCACGCGCGACTCGCTGCGCGAGCTCGCGACCCCCGGCCTGCTGGCCGCGTTCGCGCCGATCGCCGTCGGGTTCGGGCTCGGCGTGGGGCCGCTCGCCGGGTTCCTCGCCGGTGCGATCGGGTCCGGCGTGCTCATGGCCGTGTTCCTCGCGAACTCGGGCGGCACGTGGGACAACGCCAAGAAGATCATCGAGGACGGGAACTACGGCGGGAAGGGCTCGCCCGCGCACGCCGCGGCCGTCATCGGCGACACCGTCGGCGACCCGTTCAAGGACACCGCCGGGCCCGCGATCAACCCGCTCATCAAGGTCATGAACCTCGTGTCGGTGCTCATCGCGCCCGCCGTGGTCGTCGTCTCCGTCGGCGACGACGCCAACCACGTCGTGCGGCTCTCCATCGCGGTCGTCGCGACGGCCGTCGCGTTCGGCGCGGTCATCGCCTCGCGCGTGCGCGCCGCCCGGGTGGACCGCGAGGGCCGGCTCGAGCACGAGACGCAGCTCGTCGGCTGAACCTCGTCGCGACGGTCCGGGCCC
>NZ_BCRB01000117.1 GCF_001552375.1 Cellulomonas iranensis NBRC 101100 = JCM 18110
GGGGCGGGTGGGGTGGGGAGCCAAGGCCAGCCGGGTCGGCGCACGCGAGGAGCGCCGGCCGGCGGGTCAGCGGACGCGGGGGCCGCGCGTGCGGCGCTGGACCGCGAGCCGGGTGCGGGCCGCGAGGTCGTCGAGGCCCGTGACGTCGCGCGTGCGCGCCACGAGGTCGGCGACGTCCCGGGACAGCGCGTCGAGGTCGGCCTCGGGGTCGACCCGCAGCGTGCTGACCAGCACGTGCCGCCCGCCCTCGTGGTCCACGACCGCGCGGGCGCCGAGCACGCCGGGCACGCGGCGCGCCTGCTCGGCGACCTGCGCGGCGAGCGGTGCGACGTCGAGCACGAGCCGGCCGGACGCGTCGGACCCGGCGAGCGGCAGCTCCCGCACGCGCGGCGTGCCGAGGTGCGCGAGCAGCCACCACAGCGCGAGGGCACCGAGCACGACGCCGCTCGCGGTGGCCGCCGCCCCGAACCAGGAGGCCCCGGTCACGTCGGCGACGCGCGTCGGCTCGAGCGCGGTCGGCGCCCCGGGCCACAGGCGGGCCAGCGTGCCCGTCCACCACAGCACCGCGGCCACGCCGACCACGAGCAGCACGACGCCCAGCAGCAGGGCGACCGCGCGGTCCAGGCCGCGCACACGGCGGGTCATCGCGCACCTCCACGGGTCTCGGCGTCCTCGGTCCGGGCGCGGCGCGTGCGGACGACGACGCGCGGCGGGTCGGTCAGCGCAGTGAGCCGCTGCGTGACCGCGACGGCGACGCGCGCCTCGAGCGTGGGGTCGCCGTCGGTCGTCGCGGTGACGGTGACGGCGCGCCGCCCCCAGATGCTGCTCACGTCGAGCACGCCGTCGACCCGGGCGGCGGCTGCCGACGCGAGCCGCGCGACGTCCTGGCCCCGCACGTGCTGCCCGGCGCCCGCGGAGAGGGGCAGGCCGGGGCGTCGGCGCGGCGTGAGCGCGACGACGACGAGCCGCAGGCCCGCGAGCGCGACGACGACCCCGACGAGCGCGACGGGCCACGTCGGCCGCAGCGTGCCGAGCCCGGTGCCGGCGTCCGCGACCCACGACGCGCCGGGCAGCGCGCCGAGCGCCACGAGACCGTCGTGGACGAGCACGACGGCGACCGCGAGCACGACGACCGCGAGCAGCGGGCCGAGCCACGCGAGCGTCCCGGCGGGGCGGGGCGGCGCGTACGGCACGGGCCGGTGGGCCGTGGCGTCGTCGGGTCGGCCGGCGGGCGCCGCGGCGACGGACGGTGCGGGCGCCTCCGCCGGGGCGACGTGCGCACCGGTGCGGGGCACGGGGGTGCCGGTGGTCATCGCACACGCTCCCGGGGTGCGTCGGACGGGTCGGTGACGGCGACGACGCGGACGTCGACGCGGTCGGTGGGCACGCCCGCGAACCGCTCGACGGCCGCGGCGACGGCCTCGCGGACGGCGCGCGCGGTGACGGCCGCGGGTGCTGGCCAGGCGAGCGCGACGTCGACCTCGACCTGCGCACGCGTGCCCTCGACGTGCGCGGACGCGTGCGGCAGGTCGCGGCCCAGCAGCCCGCCGGCCGTGGTGCGCGCGACGCCGGGGACCCGCGCGGCGGCGACGGCGGCGACGCGCTGCACGGCGCGGTCGGCGACCGTGAGGGTGCCGCGCGTGCCGGGGTCGGGCGGTGCCTCGGCAGGCGTGGGCGCGAGGGCGACGTCAGCCACGGCGCCGGCCGTTCGTGAACGTCGTCAGGTCCACCCGGCCCTCGAGCGCGGCACCCACGACCCAGCCCAGGGCGCCGAGCACGAGCGCGAGCAGGAAGCCCGTGAACCCGCCGGCGACGGCGGCGAGCGCGAGCAGCAGACCGGTCAGCAGACCGGCGAGGGACAGGGACATGGGGTTCTCCTCGGGTGCGGGGTGGGGCGCGCGGGGCGGGGTCGCGCTGCGCGTCAGGGGGCGAGGTCGTCGACGACGACGTGGACGTCGCCGCCGACGGCGGCGCGGACGGCCGCGTGCACGGCGCCCGCGGTGGCCCGCAGGTCGGTGCCGAGCCGCAGCACCACGTGGACCTCGGTGGACGTGCCGTCGGGGGTGGTGCGGACGCGGACGCCGGCGACGCGACGGCCGGGCAGGTAGGTGCCGATCTCGCCGAACGGCCCGGGGTGCAGGCCGGTGACGCCGGGCACCGCGAGCGCGGCCGCGGCGGCGAGCTCGGCCGGGTCGGGCGGGTCGACGGGGACGGGCGGCGCGACGGGGACGGGTGCCCCGGCCGGATCGCGCGGCGCGACCGGAACGGGCGGTGCGCCGGGCACGCGCGCCCCGGCCGGATCGGGCGACCCGCCGGGCACGGGCGTCCCGGCGGTGGCGGGCGTCGACCGAGGGCCGACGTCCGCCCCGCCCGGGGGGACGACCCGGGGCGCCGGGGCGTCCGGTCGGTCGGTGCTCATGCCACGCGGGGCTGCGGCTCGGGCTCGGGCTGGGGGTCGTCCTGCGGCAGGTGCACGTCGTTGACCGTGATGTTGACCTCGATCACGCGCAGCCCGGTCATGCGCTCGACGGACGTGATGATGTTGCGGCGCACGCCCTCGGCGAGGTCGACCACGGACACGCCGTACTCGGCGACGAGGTCGACGTCGATCGCGGCCTCCTGCTCGCCGACCTCGACGCTGATGCCCTGCGCGTGGTTGGTCGTGCCGCCGGGGATGCGCTCGCGCAGCGCGCCGAACGCACGGGCCGCGCCGCCGCCCAGGGCGTACACACCCGCGACGTCGCCCGCGGCGATGCCGGCGATCTTGGCGACGACGCCGTCGGCGATCGTCGTGGTGCCGTGCTCGGTCTGCAGCGGGGTCGAGCTCGCGACGCCGCCGCCGAGCGCGGTGTTGCCGCCGCGCGGGCCGCGGTTCGCGGGGCTCGGGGTGCTCGTGGTGGTCGACGTCGGCGTGCTGGTCTGCTCGGTCATCGTTCCTCCTGTGCTGGGCGTGCCGCTGGCTGCGGCCCGGTGGTGCCGGTCGGGTGCCGTGCGCTCGCCGCGCCGCGGGGGCGTGGTGCGCCGACACTGGGTGAGTGCCCGTTGCCGCGTCGACGTCACGGTCGACCTGCTGTGATCTCCATCACACCTCTCCTGGTGCGATCCGCCACCGGAGCGCGCGATGACACCGGCCGTCCCGGCACCCCCGGACGCGCCCGTCCCCGACGACGAGCTCGTCGCGCGCGCGGGCCTCGGCGACCACGCCGCGTTCGCCGAGCTCGTCGCGCGCCACGGCGCCGCGCTCTACCGCTACGCGCGCCGGATGCTCGGCTCCGCGCCCGACGCCGAGGACGCCGTGCAGGACGCGCTGACCGCCGCGTGGCTCGGCGCCGAGGGGTTCCGCGGCGCGTCGAGCGTGCGGACCTGGCTCTTCGGGATCCAGGCCAACTGCGTGCGCCGCGCGGCCCGCACGCGCACCCGCACGCCCGTCCCCGTGACGCCCGACCCGGACGACGAGCGCACCGACCCGGCTCCCGCCGGCGACGACCCGGTGGAACACTTGCTCGCGACCGACCTGCGCGCCGCGCTCGACCTCGCGCTCGCGGACCTGCCCGGCCCGCAGCGCGCGGCGTGGCTCCTGGTCGAGGTCGAGGGCATGCCGTACGCGGACGCGGCGCACGTGCTGGGCACGACGCACGCGGCGGTCCGGGGACTGCTGGAACGGGCCCGCGGGACGCTCGGGAGGAGGTTCGAGACATGGCGGTGAACGACGGCGACGGCACGCGCCGCACGCCCGGCGACGACCTGCTCGACCTCGCGACGGCACAGCTGCGCACCCACACCGACGACGGCTGGGTGTCGGTCGCGCCGCGCGTGCTCGCGTCCGCGCTGCGCGCGGTCCGGCCGTCGCAGCCCGTGCGGGGGCATCACCCCGAGGGCGACTACGTGGTCGCGGCCGACGTCCTGCGCACGTCGGTCCGCGCGCTGCTCGACCCGGACCCGCGCGTCCGGCTGCGTCGGCTCGCGCTGCGCACCGGCCCCGACGACGTGCTCGAGGAGACGGTCGTCGAGGTCTCGGCCGCGTACCTGCAGCCGCTCGAGCCGCTGGCCGACGACGTGCGGCGCACCGTGGCCGCGCACCTGCGCGACGTGCTCGGCGACCCCGACCTGCCCGACGAGGTCGTGCGGGTCGACCTGCTGGTCACCGACGTCCACCGCACCTGACCCCGACGGCCTGCCGTCGACGCCGTGACGCCGACCGCCGCGCGGCCGACCGTCCGTGCCCGACCGCTCAGGCCCGCGGGGCCGCCACCGATGGGCAGGGGACAGGAGGTGGACGTGCAGGGCGTGCAGGCGATCACCGCGCGCATGGCCGCGATCGAGCAGGCCATCGCGACCGTCGGCGCTGCCCGGACGCCGCCGCCCACGACGTCCGTCGCCACGCCCTCCGCCACCGGCACCGCGTTCGCGGCCGCGCTGGCCGCGGAGGTCGCCGGCACCGAGCGCACCACGGGCGCGGCACCCACCGGCACGCTGCCCGCGGTCGACGGCTTCACGCCCGAGCAGGTCGGCAACGCGGCCGCGGTCGTCGCGGCCGGGCGCGGCATGGGCCTGTCGCTGCGGGACCAGGCGATCGGCGTCATGACGGCGATCGGCGAGTCGTCGCTGCGCGTCGTCGACCACGGCGACGCCGCCGGGCCGGACAGCCGCGGCCTGTTCCAGCAGCGCGACAACGGCGCGTGGGGCACGTACGCCGAGCGCATGGACCCGACCGCGTCGGCGCAGAGCTTCTTCCGCGCGCTGCAGCGCGTCGACGGGCGGGACACGATGGCGCCGACGCTCGTCGCGCACGCCGTGCAGCGCAACGCCGACCCGCAGCACTACGCGCGGTCGTGGGACGCGGCGGTCGGGCTCGTCGCACGACTCACCGGCACGACGCCCGCGCAGGTCGCGGGCTGACGCACCGCGCACGTCGCGGGCTGACGCACCGCGCACGTCCGGCGGCACCGGTCGCCGCGCACGACGCCGCGCCGGGCGACGGCGCGCACCCCGGCCCGCACGACCCACGCGGTCAGGCCGCGGCGACCTCGCGCACCCACGCGCCGTCGGCCTGCGCGCGGAAGCCGACGCGCTCGAGGTACGCGATCGCACCCGGCGGGGCGGTCGGCACGACGAGCCGGCGCAGCCCGTGCGCCGCGAACACGTCGGAGTGCCGGTACACGAACTCACCGGGCGTGAAGTCCCGGAACCGCGGGGTCACCCAGTCCAGCGCGACGACGCCCGTGCCGTCGCCGTCGTCGCGCACGAGCACGACGCCGACCGTCTCGTCGCCGCGCACGACGAGGAACGCGAGCTCGTCGCCGGGGGTGCCGGGCGTCGAGGGGTCGGGCACCCGCGCGCCGGCCACGGGGGCGACGGGTGCGGGCAGCCCGGGTGCGGACGAACCGGGTGTGGACGAACCGGATGCTGACGAACCGGAGGCGGGCGCGCCGGATGCAGACGCGCCAGGTACGGACGCACCGACGGCGGGCACGGTGCGGTGCCGCGCGACGTCGTCGGCGTGCACCGCGAGCACGTGCCGCAGGTACGCGTCGTCCGGCGCCACCTCGACCACGGCGTACACCGCGGCGTCGGACCGCTCGCGGCGCAGGCGCCACAGCCAGTACACGTCGATGACCGCGATCGCGCCGTTCATGGCGGCGAACGCCCAGATGCCGAAGACCGCGTTGTACGTGGTCGCGAGGACCGCGCCGACGAGGTTCATCACGCGGAACCGCCACACGCGCGCCTGCATGAGCGAGAGCACGACGAGGACCGAGCCGACCCACCCGACGATCTCCCACCACGGCATCCGAGCAGGCTAGGGCCCGGGGTCCGGTGCGGGCGGCAAACACGTCGACGTGAGACGCGCCGCGATGGATCGTGGGACGCATGACCTCGTGGACCCTGCAGGAGATGCCCGTGCCGTCGTCGCTCGACGCCCCCGACGCGGCGCTGCTGCACGGGCTCGTCGACGCCCAGAACGCGGTCGTGCGGGCGGAGTGGGGCACCGACGACTTCACGACGACCGCGCGCCGGTCGCTGTCCCGGCTGCAGCACCAGGAGTACCAGCGTCGCGTCCGGCTGCTCGCGGTCGATCCCGCCGCCGACCCGGCGGACCCCGCGTCCGTGCTCGGGTTCGCGTGCCTGGACCTGCCGCAGCGGGACAACACGCACACCGGCTGGCTCGAGATCGGCGTGCGCGAGGAGCACCGCGGGGCGGGCGTCGGGGGCGCGCTGCACGAGGCCGCGCTCGACGTGGCGCGCGCCGCCGGCCGCACGCACCTGATGGCCGAGACCGACCAGGCCGTCGAGCCCGCTCCCGGGCCGAGCACGCTCGCCGCGCCGACGGGCGAGGGCCGTGTCGCCGCCGACGCCGCGGGCGTGCGGTTCGCGCTCGCGCGCGGCTGGCGGCTCGAGCAGGTGGCCCGGCACTCGCGGCTCACGCTGCCGGTCGACGCCGCGGCGCTCGAGGCGCACCGGGTCGCAGCCGTCGCCGCCGCGGGGCCCGACTACCGGGCGGTGACGTGGGAGGACGCGACGCCCGACGCGTGGGCCGACGCGATGGCCGAGCTCCGCACCCGCATGAGCACCGACGAACCCACGGGCGGGCTCGCGGTCGAGGAGGAGCACTGGGACGCCGCACGCGTGCGCGCGCTCGACGCGGAGTACGCGGAGCGCGACGAGCACCGGCTGACCACGGCGGTCGAGCACGTGCCGTCGGGGCGGCTGGTCGCGTACTCGGGCTTCATGATGCCGCCGCACACGCAGGACTTCGTGTGGCAGGAGGACACGCTCGTGCTGCGCGAGCACCGCGGCCACCGCCTCGGCATGCTCGCCAAGACCGTCCAGCTGCAGGCGCTCGTCGCGCGCCGCCCGCAGGTCCGCCGCATCAGCACGTGGAACGCCGAGGAGAACCGCTGGATGCTCGCGATCAACGTCGCGCTGGGCTTCCGCCCGGCGGGCGGCACGGGCGTCTGGCAGCTCACCCTCTGAGGCGAGCCGCCACTGGTCACTTCGGGGCACCCCAGGCAGGACATCCGCTCCCGAAGTGACCAGTGGTCACCACCGGGTGCACCGAAGTGACCAGTGGGCGCCACGCGCTGCGGACGACCCGGGTCAGAGCACGGCGGCGCGCTGCGGGGCGCCCCACCAGCCGGCCCACCGGCGGCGGGCCTCGGCGAGCACCTCGTCGTCGAGCCCGTAGGTCGACAGGGTCGCGTCGATCGTGCCGTGCGGCGGGTGCGCGGCGGCGGGCCGCATCACGAGCACGAGCAGCGACTCGGCGATGCCGTGCACGTGGATCCCCACCTGGTGCTCGGTGCGGTACCGCAGCGTCCCGCCGAGCCGGGATCCGTCGGGCCGCACGACCTCGACGTGGGCACCGACGGGCAGGCCGCGCACGCCGTGCAGCCCGGCACGGAACAGCAGCGGGTCGCTGCGGTCGCCCGCGTCCAGGCCGTGCGCCGAGAGCGTCACGCGGTCCTGCCCGAGGTGCACGTCGAGCGCGAACGCGAGCTGCTGGACGAACTGCGTCCAGCCCTCGTCGATCTCGTCGAACACGCCGTCGAACGGGGCGAGCCCGGCGTGGCTGCGGCGCGTGAGCGCGACGTGCGAGCGGCGGGGCGTGTCGTCGCGCGTCGTGACGACGATCCGGTCGTGGTGCCCGAGCTCGAGCGTCCGGGTCGCGACGCCGTCGGCGTGCTCCTCGTGCTCGTGCACGGCCCCGCGGAAGATCTGCCGGATCTCGGCGTCGAGCGTGTCGGAGTCCCACCCGAACCACCGTGCGACGAGGTCCGGGTCGCGCAGGTGCGCCCAGACGATGGCGGCGGGTGCGTCGACGTCCACGGAGACGACCTCACGACGATCGAGCAACATGGCTGCTCCCTCGGTTCCACGGCGGGCCTGCGGGTCCGGCGGGGCGTCGGCGACCCGTACCTGCGACGTTAGCCCGGGAGGCCCGCGACCGCAGCGGCGTCGACCCGCAGGGCGACGCGTTCACCCGCCGCGCACGTCCAGCCCGCGGGTGCGAGCGCGCTCACACGGCCCACGCCGGCGACCTCGACGACGACCTCGGTGCGCCCCCGCCGCGACCGCACGACCTCGACCCGCCCGTCGACCGCGGCACCGGCATGGTGTCGGTCGTCGCTGGCGGGCCCCCCGACGGCGGACCCGGACGCTGCGCCGGGCACCGTGCCGACGGACCCCGGGCCGTCGACCGCGGCACCGGCCGCGTGGTCGGCTCCCCCGCGCTCGGCGCCCTCGCCGCCCGGGACGACGACGAACGCACCCGCCGCGAGCGCGAGCACGCCCCCGGCGGGCAGCAGGGCGACCCCGGCGCTGCGCGCGGCACCGACGAGCGCGGCGACGGCGGGCGGCACGGCGTCCCCCGCCGCGGGCACGGGCACGGGCACGAACGCCTCGTACCCGAGGAACTCGGCGACGCGCCGCGACGCGGGCCGCGCCCACAGGTCGGCGGGCGACGCGACCTGCAGCAGGCGCCCGGCGTCCATGACGGCGACCCGGTCGGCGACGGCGAACGCCTCGTCCTGGTCGTGCGTGACGAACAGCGCCGTGGTCGCGGTCGCCACGAGCACGTCGCGCAGGTCGAGCGCGAGCCGCTCGCGCAGGCCGCGGTCGAGCGCGGACAGCGGCTC
>NZ_BCRB01000118.1 GCF_001552375.1 Cellulomonas iranensis NBRC 101100 = JCM 18110
CCCGCCATCGCGGCCGTGGCGACCGCCGGCCACCACGGGCGCCGCGGCGCCGCCCGCCCGTGCCCGCCGCTCACCGCCCGCCCTCCATGCGCAGGTGCGCGACGGTCGCGCGGCGCGCGAGGCGCGTGGTGACGGGCACGACGACGGCCGTGCAGGCCACCAGCAGCACCGCGACCACGGCGCCCTGCGCGGCCCACGGCCACACCGCGACGGGCGCCGGCACGGGCACCTCCCCGGTCGCCGAGACCACCAGGTGCGGCCCGACGACGAACGACGTGAGCGCGCCGACCGCGACGCCCGCGGCGACGACCAGCACGCTGACGACGCCGTGCTCGACCAGCAGCGTGCCGACCACGGCCCGCCGCGACAGCCCCATGCCCTGCAGCCGCGCGACGTCGACGGCGCGCGCGTCGAGCGCAGCGGCGGTCTGCACGAGCGTCCCGGTCACCGCGAGCACGACGGCGGCGGCGACCAGCAGCCACAGCGCGCCCTGCACGCCGGTCCGCAGCGGGTCGTCGCGCAGGTGCGCGGCCAGCCCGGTGCGCGTCACGGCCGCCCCGAGCCCCGCGGCGTCGACCCGCGCCGCGGCGGCGTCGGGGGCGCCGGCGAGCCACCACGCATCCACGACGTCGGCGAGCGGTCCGTGCGCGACCACGGCGCGGGACAGCGCGTCGTGGTCGGCCAGGAGCGTCGCACCGCGCGGCAGGGCGGCCCGCGGCGGGACGACGCCGACGACGCGTGCGACGACGGTGGTGCCGCCGAGCCCGAGCGCGTAGGTGTCGCCGGGTTCGGCGGCGATGCTCGCGGCGAGGTCGCGGCCGAGCAGCACGGGCACGTCGGCCGGCGGCGGGAAGCCCGTGAGCACGAGGTGCGCGGGCCCGCCGAGGAGCCCCGCGGGCACGAGCCCGACGCGACCGGCGACCGTCACGGCGCCGCCGTCCTGCCGCACCGTGACGTCGTCGGGCGTGCGCAGGCGGTCGACGCTGTCGGCGGCGACGGCGCCCGACCAGCCGCCGCCGGCCGGTGCCTGCGCGGTGCCGCCGTCCGGCGGGGTCAGGGTCACCTCGACGTCGAGCGGCAGGGCCTCGGTGGGCAGCGCGAGCGCGTCGGCGCGCTGCTCGACCACGACCTGCAGGTCGACCGCGACGACCGTCAGGCCCGCGGTCGCGGGCAGCGGCAGCGTCTGCGCGTGCGCGGCGCCGTCGAGCGGCACGGGCGCGCCCGGCACGGCCTGGCGCGCGCCGTCGGGGCCCTCCACGACGAGCGTCGGCGTGACCGTGAGGTCCTCGATCGCGCGCCCGCGCAGCGTCTCGACGACCCCCCTGACGCCGACGTCGAGCGTGCCGACGCCGGCGGGCAGCGCGACGCCGGCCACGGGCGCGCCGGGGGCGAGGCCCGCGGTGAGGCCCGGCCACGTGGTGCCCGCCGGGAGCCGGCCGCGCACGAGCCCCGCGTCGTGCCGCGTGTCGATCGCGGCCAGGCGCGTCGCGGGCGTCGCGGGGCCGGGCCCGGCGACGGGTCCGAGCGCGACCTCGCGGTCGGTGAGCGGCACCGCCGCGGCGCCCGTGAGGTCGCTCAGCGCGGCGGCCTGTGCGAGCGGCGGAGCCGCGGTGCGCGCCACGGCGACGTCGGCGCCGACAGCGGTGTCCGCCTGGTCCTGCGCGGACGTCGCCCACGTCGCCCCGAGCGACGTCCCGAACGTCGCGGCCGCCGTCGCGAGCACCAGCAGCAGCGCCGCGCCCGCCGAGTGCCCGCGCCGCGCGACCTCCCACGACGCGAGCGGCACGACGACACCGGGGGACCGGGCCGCGCGGACCTCGGCCCGCCGCGCGACCCACGGCACGACCCGCAGCGCGACGGCGGCGCCCGCGACCAGGCACAGCACAGGGACCGCGACGAGCAGCGGGTCAGCGCCGCCGCCGGCCGCGAACGCGCGCCCGCGCAGCTGCAGCACGCCGACCGCCGCGAGCCCCACGAGCAGCGCGTCGACCGTGGCGCGCGCGACCCGCCCGCGCACCCCGACGTGCACCGGCCGGTCGTCCGCGGCGCGCAGCGCGGGCGCGACCAGCACGGCGACGAGCACGAGGACGCCCAGCACGACGGTCAGCACGAGCGCGCGCGTCGGCCCGACGTCGCTCGCGAGGCCCGCGTCGGCCAGCAGCGGCAGCCGCGTGAGGCCGCGGTACAGCGCGACGGTGAGCGGCACCGCCGCGGCGACGGCCACGACGCCGAGGGCGACGCTCTCGACCGCCGCCCGCGCGGCCAGCTGGGACCGCGCGGCCCCGCGCGCGACCAGCAGACGCGTCTCGGCGGCGCGCCGCACGCCCACGAGGCGCCCCGCGAGCGCGAGCGCCGCGGCGGCGAGCGCCGCCCCGACGAGAGCGACCACCACGACCACCGAGCGCGTCACGCGCTCCTGCGTCTGCGCCGCGGCGAGCGCACCGCCGAGGCCGGTCAGCACGCGGACGCCCGCGACGGGGTCGCCGAGCGCCCGGTCGAGCCCCGCGGGCAGGGCGTCGACGCCGCGCCGCAGGTCCGCGCGGTCCGCGGGGCGCAGGCCCGCGACGTCGGGCCGCGCGACGAGCGAGACGCGGTCCACCTCGACGGCGGACGCCGCGAGCGCGTCCGGTGCGGCGAGGAGCGGGCCGTACGTGACGGGCGCGGCGGGGTCGGCAGCGTCCGCGGCGTCCGTGCCGGACGTCGTCGCCCCGGTCCCCGCGGCCGTCGTGCTCGCGTCGCCGCCGCTGCCGGCCGCGCTGCTCGCGGTGCCGCGCAGCGGGTCGCGGTCCCAGGCATCGGCCCCCGGCTCGGGGGCGAACGTGCCCACCACGACCAGGGGGACGTCGCCGGACCCGGGGACGGGGTCGCGGCGGCGGCCGTCGCGCAGCTCGCCCAGCACCGCCTCGTCGCCGACCGCGAGCCCCAGGGCCCGTGCCGCGACGTCCGGCACGGCGACCTCGACGACGTCGGCGCCCGTGGTCGTCGGCCACCGCCCGGACGTCAGCGCGGCGTGCGCCGTGAGGTCGTCGGACGCCGTGACGTACGCCCGGGCGCCCGGTGCGGAGGCCACGGCCAGCGGGCGCACCGCCGACGTCCGCCACGGCGTCACGGCCGGCCGCGCGGGGGCGAGCGCCGCGCCCAGCACGCGCGCCGCGTCGTCGACGGCCCGGGGCTCGGCGCCCTCGAGCCGGAACGTCACCTCGACCGCGAGGTCGTGCGGGTCGGTGCGGCGCAGCGCGGCGTCGACCGCCTGCTCCTGGCCCGTGGTCAGCACGAGCGCGCACGTGCCCAGCAGCACCGCGCCCGCGACGACGACGGCCAGCAGCGCCGCGAGCAGCCCGGCCTGCGTGCGGGCACGCCGCCCGACCGACGCGAGCGGGACCGTCGTGCGGCGCGGCGGCGGGGCCGTCGCGGTGTGCGTCACGGCGCGCACCGCGGCGGGCGGCCTGCCGGTGTCGCGTGCGGCATCCCACCTCCGACGGGTCCGGCGGCGTCGACGCCCGCGGGCCGTCCGCCGCCCGGGCGCCTGCCCGCGCGTGCCCGCTGCGCCGTCACGGCGGCGCCGCCGCGACCCCGCGTACGGTACGCGTCCGCGCCGCCCGCGGGAACGACCCTCCGGGTGACGCGGCGACGCCCTCGCCGACGCACCGGTCGCCGGACGACGACGGCCCGGGACGTCGGTGACGTCCCGGGCCGTGCGTGCGACCGGCACCCGCGGGTGCGGGTGCGGCTACGCGTCGATGAGGTGGCGCTCGTCGAGGACGACGGCACCCGCGGAGAGCAGCTTGGACTCGTGCGCACGGAAGTGGTGGCCGCAGAACAGCAGCTCGGCGCCGCCCGCGGTGGCGAGCGTCGCGCGGACGTACGCCTGCGCGCCGCAGCGGTCGCAGCGGTCCTGGCGGGTGAGCTGGGCGGTGGGGGCGTCGGTGGTGATGACGGACATGGCCGGACTCCTCGTCTCCTCGGGGCCCGCGGCGGGTGTCGGGACGACGGCCTGCCGCGTTCTGCTCACCTGAACCATCGTCCATCCGCGGGTCTTCCGCGAGCGTGTTCGCTCAGCGGGGAACCGGGCACGCGGACGGGGCCGGGGTGCGGCCCTCGGGAGGACCCCACCCCGGCCCCGTGCACGGCGACCGGCGGGACGGCTACCGCTGGAGCGTCAGCAGCCCCGGGCGGTACGGCCACGTGTGGTACTCGCCGCCCGAACCCGGCGCGCGGCCCTGGTACAGCATCTGCAGGTTGCACGGGTCGATCGTCATGGTCTGATCGGCGTTGGTGCGCAGCAGCTCACCGTGGCTGATGTCGTTGGTCCAGGTCACGCCCGTGTTCGTACGGCCCGCGAACGGGTTGTTGAACGTCGTGGCGTTGGGCGTCCACGTGCCGTCCAGGCTCGTGGCCGTGAAGGACCGGAAGTAGCGACCCTGGCCGTTCTGCGCCTCGACGATCATGAGGTACTTCTGCTGGCCCTGGAGCTTGTAGACCTGCACGGCCTCGAACAGGTTCTCGGTCGTGTCGGTCATGATCGTCTGGTACGACGAGCCGAAGTTGCCCGGGAAGTTCCCGATCGGCATCGACGCCCGGTAGATCCGGCCGTTGTCACCCGCGAAGAACAGGTACATGTTCCGGTCGTCGCCGATGAGCGCCTGGTCGATCGGCCCGGTGCCGGAGTTGCTGATCGAGCCGGTGAACAGGTTCTGCGGCGCCGACCAGGAGTTCACGTCGGCCGGGTTGGTGGACGTGCGGTACGTGAACGCCGCGCCACCCCACTGGTACGCGAGCACCCAGATGTTCTTCGGCGCGAAGTAGAACAGCGACGGCGCGACCGCGCTGAACGGCATGCGGTTCTGCGCGACGGAGCCCATCTGGGAGTAGTTCGTGAACAGCCCGAAGTTCATCGAGCCCCAGTTGCGGCCGTCGTTCGTCGTGGCGTAGACGAGCTGCTGGCCGTTGTAGGGCGCGACCGTGAAGTCCTTGAGCGAGACCCAGCCGTTCTGCGGCTGCGCGAGCGCACCGGTCGACGTCCACCGGTAGCTCGTGGGGAGCTGGCACGTGCCGCCGGGGTTGCCGGGCGTCGGCGTCGGCGTCGGGGTGGGCGTCGGGTTGGTGCCGCCGCCCAGGCGCACGAGCTGCCACTGCTGGTTGGCGCCGCCCCAGTTGGTGTACTGCACGACGTTCGCGCCGTCGGCGGTCGAGGCGCCCTGCACCTCGACGGCCTTGTTGGACTGCCGGTTGATGAGGATGACGTACCCGTCGCCCGCGTCCTGCAGCCGGAACCGCTGGTTGGCCTGGTTGTGGTCGGTGTACTGGTTGATCGCGGCGCCGTCGGCGGTCGACCAGTTGTAGACGTCGAGCACCTTGCCGGACAGGCGGGACTTGATGCGGTAGTCGCCGTTGCCGGAGTCGACGAACTGCCACTGCTGCTGCTGGCCGTCGTTGCGGGTCCACTGCGTGATGCGGGCGCCGTCGTTCATGGCCAGGTTGTAGACGTCGAGCGCCTTGCCGCTCTGGCGGTTGATGAGCACGTACGACGCGTTCGTGTCGACGGTCGCGGCCGTCGCGGCGGGGGCCGTGGCGAGCGCGAGCCCGCCGGCGGTCACGGCGGTCGCGGCCGCCACGACGGCCGACGTCCAGCGGCGTCGGGTCCCCCGCACCGGGGCGGCGGCCCCGAGCGCGCGTGCTGGTCTCATGGTGCTCTCCTTCGAGTCGTCCGTGGACGGGGTGGGTCGAAGCGGTTGCTCCGCGTGCGACCTGCGCGGACCCGCGACGTTGCTGGGTCGGCGCAGCCCGGGCGGACCGCGATGTGAACCTTCACATTGCCACGGCCCTTACGCCGGTTTGAAGGGGTCCGTGGTGGAGTTAAACGTTTACTCACTCGGGGGTTGAGCTTTCCGGTGGTCCGGACCGGGTGCAGCGGGGACCCGGAGGTGCCGGGTGCCCGGCCCCCGGCGTGCGACCCTCGGTCGGCGTTGGCAGGGTCGGGGCGATGGCGGCACGACTGGTCACGTTCGGGCACGGCGCGCTCGCGCAGGAGGAGGTCGCGCACGTGCTGCGCGGCGCCGACGTGCGGCACGTCGTGGACGTCCGACGCTTCCCCGGCAGCCGCCGCCACCCCCACGTCGCACGCGAGGCGCTCGCCGCGTGGCTCCCCGCGGCGGGCGTCGACTACCGCTGGGAGGAGCGGCTCGGCGGACGTCGCCGCCGCGCCGCGGACGACGACCTCGACACCTGGTGGCAGGTCGACGCGTTCCGGGCCTACGCCGCCTACGCGCGGACGGACGTCTTCGGTGCCGCGCTCGCGGACCTGCTCGGCCAGGTGCGGACGGTCGACGGCGAGGTCGCGGTGATGTGCAGCGAGGCGGTCTGGTGGCGGTGCCACCGCCGGGTCGTCGCCGACGCCGCCGTCCTGCTGCACGGCGTCGACGTCCGGCACCTGGGCCACGACGGCCGCCTCACGCCGCACCCGCCCGCCGCCGGTGCGCGCGTCACGCCCCGTGGCCTCGTCTACGACGCGCCGCGCGAGCCCGCCTGACGAGCCTCGTCGCGCGGGGGTGCCGCCGGTGTGCGGTCGCGCGCGCCCGTCTCGCGCGTGCTCTCGGGCGATCCGGCCTCGCGTGTGCCGCCGTCGGGCGACCCGGGCAGCGGTGCGGCGCCCGCCGTCGTCCGGCGCGGGTCGCGGTGACGCGCGACCGCGGCGGCGGCGAGCCCCCGCACGTCGGCGGCCGGGCCGGCGTCACCAGTCACGCCGTCGCGGGCGCGCGCGGCGAGCGCGCCGTCGTAGAGCAGCAGCAGCTCGGCGGCGAGCGGGGCGGGGTCGGCCGCGCCGGTCGCCGCGGCGAGGTCGTGCAGGCGCTCGCGCAGCAGGTGCGTGTCGGCCACGAGCCACGCGTGCGCGGGGTGCGCCGGGTCGGTCACCTCGACGGCCGCGGCGAGGAACGCGCAGCCCCGCCGCGTCGGCGTCGGGCCCGGGAACGCGTCGAGCGCGTCGAAGACCGCGAGCACGCGGGTGTCGGGGTCGTCGCCGCAGCGCGCGAGCGCGTCGTCCCACGCGGCGCGCCACCGCGCGTGCCGGCGCTCGAGGTAGGCCGCGACGAGGTGGTCCTTGCCGCCGAAGTGCGCGTACAGCGTCGCGGGCGCCACCTGCGCGCGGCGCAGCACGGCGTCGACGCCGGTGGCGGCGATGCCGTGCTCGGTGAACAGCTCCTCGGCCGCCGCGAGCAGGCGCTCGCGGGCCTCCGGGCGTGCCGTGCCGCTGGTCATGTGCCTACCGTAACGATCGTGACAGTGAAACGATCGTTACGGCCGGGCGCCGCGGGTGTCGTCGCCGGGGGAGCGGGCCTCGTCGCGGTGACGTACGGCGTCGTCCGGTACGGGTACGGCCTGCAGCTCCCGGCGATCACGGCCGAGCTCGGCCTCACCCCGAGCACCGCCGGGCTCGTGGCCGCGGGCAGCTTCGCCGCCTACTGCGCGACCGCGCTGCTGGCCCGCCGGCTCGTGCCGCGCCGCGGCGCGCGCGTCGTCCTGTGGGTCGCGGCGGTCCTCGCCGCGGCGGGCGGCGTCCTCGTCGCGCTCGCGCCGTCCGCCGCGGTGCTCGCGGTCGGCGTGCTCGTCGCCGGTGGTGCCGCCGGTGCCGCGTCGCCCGCGCTCGTCGTCGCCGTCGCGGCGCGCGTGGCGCCCGCGCGGGCCGACCGTGCGCAGGCCGTCGTCAACGCCGGGACGGGGGCGGGCGTGGCGGTCGCGGGCGCGGTGGCGCTCGTCGCGCCGCACGCGTGGCGGCCCGTGTGGGCGGGGGCCGCCGTCGCGGCGCTGCTCGTCGCCGCCGTCGTCGACCGCGCCACGTCCTGGCCCGCCCCGACGGGCGCGGGACGGTCCCGTCCCCCGGGCGGCGCGGACGGGCGGTCGCTGCGGCGGCCCGCGCTCGCCGCCGTGCTCGCGGGCGTCGGCAGCGCGGCGGTCTGGACGTTCGGTCGCGACCTCCTGACGACGACCGGCGGGCTGCCCGCGCGCACGTCGGCGGTGCTGTGGTGCCTGCTCGGGGTCGCCGCCGTGCTCGGTGCGGTCAGCGGCGACGCGGTGCGCGTGCTGGGGCTGCGCGGTGCGTGGTGGCTCACCGCCGTCGCGAGCGCGGTCGGCACGCTCGGCCTCGCGCTCGCCCCCGACCGTCCCGTGCTCGCGGGGTTCGCCGCCGCGCTGTTCGGTGGTGCGTACACCGCCCTGAGCGGGGTCCTCATCGCGTGGGCGGCACACCTGCGACCCGCCGCGCCGGGCCCCACGACCGCCGTGCTCTTCGTCGCGCTCACGGCGGGCCAGGCCGTCGGCGCCACGGTGACGGGCGCCGTCGCCGACGCCGTCGGCCCCGTCCCCGCCTTCCTGCTCGGTGCCGTGCTCCTGCTCGCCGCCGCCGTCCCGGCACCCCGCCGGACGCCGCGGGCCGCCGGCGTCCGCGGCGGGCCGGCCCCGGGCGTCGAG
>NZ_BCRB01000119.1 GCF_001552375.1 Cellulomonas iranensis NBRC 101100 = JCM 18110
GCGCCACGGTGCCGGCGGCCGGCACGCGCTCGGCGACCCGGGCGGTCACCTCGCGCAGCGGCGCGGTCTGGCGCCACACCGTGCCGAGCACGACGTGCTCGGCACCCAGGCCGTCGGGGGCGGGCGCGAGCGCGCGCGCGACCAGCGTGGGCTGCGCGCCGCGGAACGTCTGCACCGCGACGTCGGGGTCGCCCAGCAGCAGCAGCCGCGCGCCGCGGTCGGCGAACGCCCCGAGCAGGCGCGCGGTCGCCGCCGTGCTCTCCTGGTGGTCGTCCACGACGACGAGGCGTCGGCTCGGGCACGGGACGCCGGGCACGTCGTCGTCCCAGCGGCGCAGCGCGGCGACGGCCGCGTCGACCACGACGGCCGGGTCGAGCCGCTCGCCCGCGTCGGGCGTCGCGGCGGCCAGCGCCATGACGTCGAGGTACTCCTCGTACACGCGCGCGGCGGCGACCCACGCCGGGCGGCCCTCGCGGCGCCCGAGGGCCGCGAGGTCGGACGGCGCGAGGCCGCGCTCGGCCGCGCGCATGAGCAGGTCGCGCAGCTCGTCACGGAACGCGCGCGTGCCGAGCGCGACGTCGGGGACGCCCGGCGGCCACGCCGGTCCCGTGACGTCGCCGGCCGCGTGCCCGGCCAGCAGCTCGGCGAGCGCGAGGTCCTGCTCGGGGCCCGAGACGAGGACCGGCGACGGCTCGCCCAGCGCACCGGCCCGCGCGCGCAGCACCGCGAACGCGACCGCCGCGGGCGTCTGGACGAGAGGCCGCCCGGCGGTGCGGCCGAGCCGCACCGCGAGCCGGTCCCGCAGCTCGCCGGCGGCGCGACGGTTCGCGGCCAGCACCAGCACGTCGTCGGGCGCGAGCCCCGCCTCGACCGCCGCGGCGGCGGCCTCGAGCGCCACGGTCGTGCGCCCCGTGCCGGGCGCACCGGTGACGACCAGCGCCCGCGCCGGGCCCGTCGCGGCACGGTCCACGGCCTCCTGCTGGCGCGCGTCGAGCACGGGCCGCGCCCCCCGGCCGAGCGCCTCGTGCTCGACCAGCGGCGCGGCCACCAGCCGGGTCGTCGGTGCGGTCGTCACGGTGCCGATCCCATCACGGCGCACCGACATCCCGGCGCACGGTCGCCGCCCGGTGGACGTCACCGGCCGTGGCTACCCTGTGCGGATGGTCGACGCCCACGACGCAGCCGCGGACCGCCCGCCCGCGCGGCGCATGGCGCGCGCCGAGCGCCGGTCGCAGCTGCTCGCCACGGCGCTGGAGCTGTTCGCGACCGAGGGCTTCCACCACGTGTCGATGGACGACATCGCGGTGCGGGCCGAGGTCAGCAAGCCGGTCCTGTACCGGCACTTCCCCTCCAAGCTCGACCTGTACCTCGCGGTCGTCGACGAGCAGGGCGCGGGCCTGCTCGCGGCGGTCGAGCACGCCGTCGCACCGCTGCAGGCCGGTCCGCTGGGCCGGGGCGAGGGCCGGGCCGTCGTGGCGGCCGTCGTCGAGGCGTACCTCGCGTTCGTGCAGGTCGCCGGGCAGTCGTCATCGCTGCTGTTCGAGTCGGACGTCACGCGCGACGCGCAGGTGCGCGGCCGCGTCGAGCACGCCACCGCCGTCGTCACGCACCGCATCGCCGACGTGCTCGTCGACGTCACGGGGCGCGACCGCCCGGACGCCGACGTGCTGGCCGCGGCGCTCGTCGCGAGCGCGCAGGGCGCCGCGACCTACTGGCTGCGCCACGGCGCGGGCCAGGACGCGCACCGGGTCGTCGGGCTCGTCACCGACCTGCAGTGGCGCGGCGTGGCCGGGCTCGTCCGCCCGGACTACCCGTACGAGGGCGCCTAGGATCGACGACGAACCCGCCCGGCACCGCAGTGCCGGACGAACGTGTCGACGAGGGAGTGCCCGTGGAGATCACGATCGGCGTGCAGCACCAGGCGCGCGAGCTGACGCTCGAGTCCGACCTGACGGCGGACGAGGTCGCCGCAGTCGTGCAGGCCGCGCTGACCGACAAGACCCCGACGATCGAGCTGACGGACACGCGCGGTCGTCGCGTCATCGTCCCGACCGCGGCGCTCGGCTTCGTCGAGATCGGCGCCGAGACCAAGGGGCGCGTGGGCTTCGGCTCCATCTGACCCCCGGCCGGCGTCCGGCTCGCCCGGGCGCCGGCCCGCTCGTCGGCTCAGGCCGTCAGGTGCAGGCGCGACATGCGCCGCGTGTGCTCGGCCGTGAGCTCGTTGAAGACCGTGGCCGGCACCTGCTCGACGGGCGCCGCGGACGTCGCCGCGTCGTCCGCGCCACCTGCGCGGCTCAGCACGCGCGCGACCTCGGGCCGCTGCGCCACGCGCTGCACGACCCCGAGCGCCTCGCCGACCAGGCGGCGCCCCCACAGCGCGAGCCGCGACGACAGCACGTCGTCGCCCGCGCACGCCTCGTCCAGCTCGCGCACCGCGAGCTCGCCGTGCGACGCGTCGTCGAGGACCTCGGCGACGAGGCGCGCCGACGCGTCGTCGAGGCCGCGTGCCACGACGCGGCAGAAGTCGTCCGCGACCCCGTAGCCGACGTACGCCTTGAGCAGCCGCTCGGCCCACGACGTCGGCGGCGTGCGGGCGTCGAAGTCGTCGAGCAGGCCGACGAAGCGCCCCAGCGCCGCCACGCCGTCGCCCCCGAGCTCGTCGATGCGGGCCAGGACCCGGTCGCGGCGCTCGGTGCAGCGTGCCGCGAGGCGGCTCAGCGCGAGGGCCTGCTCGAGCCCCGGCGCCTGCGCGCTGTCGGTCGCGAGCCGCGCGAACGCCTGGTGCTCGAGGCTCGCGACCAGCCCGAGGACCTCGATCGCGTCGGCCGCGTCGGCCGCACGGGCCGTCGACGCGTCCTTGCCGGGGTTGGCGGAGCGGTCCTCCGCCGCGCCCTCGGGGCGCAGGGAGCTGGCGTTGCCGGCGCTGGAGGTCATCCGGCGATCGTAGCGCCGGGCGGCGCGTCACCCGCCGGCTCCCGGCCGCGCGCGACCCCCGTCCGGTACGCTGGGCGTGTACAACCCGTACATCGGTTGCCCGGTCGTCTCGGTTCCCGGTCCGGCACACGCCCGGCCACACCTCGCACGACGCGCACCGCCGCCGCCCGCCGGTCACCGGCCGGGCGTGCCGGCCGGGTGCGCCGCGCGGGGCGACTTCTACGATCGGCTGCCGGCCGACCCGCGTGGCGCCCGTCGCCGCCCGGTCCGGACGCGCACCTCGCGCCGTCCGCCGGGCCCGCACGTGAGCCGCCACCCTGGCAGTGAAGAGCCACACGTGAGCACCGACCAGACCCTCGCGCAGGCGCCGCTCGACGACGCCTCCGCCGTCACCCCCGCCGCCGACGCCACCACCGACCAGCACCGCACGGCCGCCGACGCGGTCCCCACGCAGGTGACCGGCACGCGCCGCGCCGCCTCGGTGCAGGCCGTCGACGCGACCTTCGCGGACTTCGACGTCCGGCCCGAGATCGTCGCGGCCCTCGCCGCGGCCGGCATCGAGCGGCCGTTCCCGATCCAGGCCATGACGCTGCCCGTCGCGCTGTCGGGCCACGACATCATCGGCCAGGCCAAGACCGGCACCGGCAAGACCCTCGGCTTCGGCGTGCCGCTGCTGCACCGCGTGATCGCCCCCGGCGAGGAGGGCTACGAGCAGCTCGCCGCACCGGGCGAGCCGCAGGCCCTCGTCGTCGTGCCGACGCGCGAGCTGGCCGTGCAGGTCGCGGGCGACCTCGCGATGGCCTCGACGGGCCGCAAGGTCCGCATCGTGCAGGTGTACGGCGGGCGGGCCTACGAGCCGCAGGTCGAGGCGCTGCAGCGCGGCGCCGACGTGGTCGTCGGCACGCCGGGCCGCATGATCGACCTGCTGAACCAGCGCCACCTGCGACTCAAGCACGCGACCGAGGTCGTGCTCGACGAGGCCGACGAGATGCTCGACCTGGGCTTCCTGCCCGACGTCGAGAAGCTGCTCGCGGCCACGCCGCCGAACCGCCACACGATGCTGTTCTCGGCGACCATGCCGGGCGCGGTCGTCGCGATGGCGCGCCGCTACATGTCCCAGCCCACGCACATCCGCGCCTCGGCGCCGGACGACGACGGCGCGACGGTCAAGAACATCAAGCAGGTCGCGTACCGTGCGCACGCGCTCGACAAGGTCGAGCTGCTCGCGCGCATCCTGCAGGCCCGGGGCCGCGGCCTGACCATCGTGTTCGCGCGCACCAAGCGCACGGCCGCCAAGGTCGCCGACGAGCTCGTGGACCGCGGGTTCGCCGCGGGCGCGCTGCACGGCGACCTCGGGCAGGGCGCGCGCGAGCAGGCGCTGCGCGCGTTCCGCCACGGCAAGGTCGACGTGCTCGTCGCGACCGACGTCGCGGCGCGCGGCATCGACGTCGAGGACGTCACGCACGTCGTCAACTACCAGTGCCCCGAGGACGAGAAGACGTACCTGCACCGCACGGGCCGCACGGGCCGCGCGGGCAACAAGGGCACGGCCGTGACGTTCGTCGACTGGGACGACCTGCCGCGCTGGGGCCTCATCGACAAGGCGCTGGGCCTGGGCATCCCCGACCCGGTCGAGACGTACTCGTCGTCCGACCACATCCACACCGACCTCGACATCCCGCAGGGCGTGACGGGCCGGCTGCCGAAGGCGCAGCAGACGCGCGCGGGCCTGGGCGCCGAGGTGCTCGAGGACCTCGGCGAGACCGGCAAGCGCGGCGGCGGGGCCCGCCCGGCGCGCTCGGACGAGCGCTCCGGCGGCCGCCGCGAGGGTGGCCGGGACGGCGCGCGCGACCGTGACCGCGCCCCGCGCCAGGAGGGCGACGGCGAGCGCGCCGAGGGTGCGGGCCGTCGCCGCAGCCGCGGCGGTCGTGGTCGCTCGGGCGGCGAGGGCGCGGCGCGCGCCGAGCGGCCCGTCGGTTCGTCGGCCGCCGTGAGCGCCCCCGCGACGGACGGTGCCGCGTCGACCGGCGCGACCTCGACCGGCGAGGCCGGTGACGCACCGCGTCGCCGCCGTCGTCGTCGCTCGCGCGGCGGCGCGTCGGGCGCCGGTGCGCCCGCGGCTCCTGCGGAGTCCTGACCGACGCCCCCGCGACGTGACGGAGGCCCTCCCACCGCCCGGTGGGAGGGCCTCCGTCGTCCCGGGTGGTCGCCCGCGTCAGACCTGGCGCGCGAACGTCAGCACGGCGTCGGCGAGGAGCTGCACCGCGATCGCGGCGAGCAGCAGACCGGCGATGCGGCTGACGAGCATCGTCCCGGAGTCCTTCAGGACGCGGTGGATCGCGTTGGCGAACCGCATGGACAGCCACAGGCACAGGTGGACGAGCACGACGCCGATCGCGATGGCGACCCAGTCGGTCGCCTCGCTGGCCTGCTGCACGAACACCATGGTCGCGACGATGGCGCCGGGCCCGGCGAGCAGCGGCGTGCCGAGCGGCACGAGCGCGACGTTGCCCTGCGTGCCCTCGAGGCCCTCGTTGCTGTCCATCTTGCCGGTGAGCAGCTCCATCGCGACGAGCAGCAGCAGCAGGCCGCCCGCGCCCTGCAGCGCCTCGACCGAGACGTGCAGGTAGTTGAGCAACGATTGGCCGAACAGCGCGAAGCCGACGATGACGCCGAACGCGACGAGGATCGCCTGGCGCGCGGCGCGTGCGCGCTGCTGGCGCGTCATCGAGCCGGTGAGCGCGAGGAAGATCGGCACGGTCCCCGGGGGGTCCATGATGACGAACAGGGTGACGAACACCGAGATGAACAGCTGCACGTCGAGCACGGCGCTCACGCCGCCACCACCTCCGTCGTTCCCTGCCGGACGATCTCGTCCAGCACCTCGGGCCGGGTCAGATTCTCCCCCAGCCGGTTGACCTTGCCGTCACCGTGGTGGTCGCTCGACCCCGTGACGAGCAGCCCGAGCCGGTCGGCGAGGCGCAGCAGCCGCTCGCGCTGCTCGGCCGAGTGGTCGCGGTGGAAGACCTCGAGCCCCGCGAGCCCGGCCTCGGCGAGCTCGTCGAACACGCGGTCGGGCACGATGCGCCCGCGCGCGTCGGCCGCGGGGTGCGCGAACACGGGGACGCCGCCGGACGCGCGGATCGCGGCGACCGCCGCGGGCGCGTCGGGCGCGTAGTGGTCGACGTGGTACGGCCCGGACGACGCGAGCAGGTGCGCGAACGCGGCGTCGCGGTCGGGCACCACGCCGAGCGCGACGAGCGCGTCGGCGATGTGCGGGCGGCCGACGACGACCGCGTCGCGGGCCTGCTCCTGCACGTCCTGCCACGTGATCGGCACGTCGCGCGCCATCCGCTCGACGATGCTGCGCGCGCGGTGCACGCGCGAGTCGCGGGCCCGTGCGAGCTCGCCCGCGAGCGCCGGGTGCGCGGGGTCCTGCAGGTAGGACAGCAGGTGCACGCTCACGCCGTGCGAGCGCGCGGACACCTCGGTGCCGCGCACGAGGGCGACGCCCGCGACGGGCGCGGCGGCGGCCGCCTCGTCCCAGCCGGCCGTGGTGTCGTGGTCGGTGAGGGCGACGACGTCGAGGCCCGCGGCGCGGGCGGCGGTCACGAGCTCGGTGGGGGTCTGCGTGCCGTCCGACGCCCGCGAGTGCGTGTGGAGGTCGATGCGCACCGGCACACGCTAGCCGGTCGCGACCGGGACCCCGGACGGCCGTCGTGCGGCCCGCGGTGCCAGACTGGGGGCGTGAGCACCGAGAGCGCGGACGACCTCACGTCCGAGACCCCGACCCCCGCCCAGGACGAGCAGCCGCTGGAGTCGCGCGGCTCCAACCGCTCGCACCGCCCGCAGTCGCGACGGTTCGTCGAGTTCGTGACGTCGGGGTGGGGCGAGCGTCCGCCGTCGACGGCCGCGCGCGCCGAGGTCGCGGACTTCACGGCGGCGCGCCGCAGCGCGCTGTCGGCGCGGTTCCCCGGCCGTCGCCTGGTGGTCCCGGCGGGGCGGTTCAAGGTGCGGTCGAACGACACCGACTTCCGGTTCCGCCCGCACGCGGCGTTCGCGCACCTCACCGGCCTGGGCACCGAGCAGGAGCCCGACGCCGTGCTGGTGCTGCACCCGGTGGCCGACGGCACGGGCGACGACGGCAGCGCGCACCACGCGGTGCTGTACATGAACCCGCTCGCGGGGCGCGACACCCCGGAGTTCTTCTCCGACGCGCGGTACGGCGAGTTCTGGGTGGGCGCGCGCCCGACGCTCGACGAGGTCGCGACCGTCACGGGCGTCGAGACCGCGCACCTGGACGACCTGCGGGACGCGCTCGCGAAGGACGTGGGCGCCGGCGGCGTGCAGCTGCTCGTGGTCCCGGAGGCCGACGAGGCCGTCGACGAGGTGGTCGCGCAGATCCGCGGCGAGGAGACGACCGGCGAGGCCGACGCGCTGCTCGCCGAGGCCGTGTCCGAGCTGCGCCTGCTCAAGGACGCGTACGAGGTCGCGCAGCTGCAGCTCGCGGTCGACGCGACGGTCGCGGGCTTCGAGAAGGTCGTGCGCTCGCTGCCGCGCGCGGTCGCGCACCGGCGCGGCGAGCGCGTGATCGAGGGCACGTTCCTGGGGCACGCGCGCGAGGAGGGCAACGACGTCGGCTACACGACGATCGCGGCCGCGGGCGAGCACGCGACGACGCTGCACTGGACCGACAACGACGGCCGGGTGCGCGCGGGCGAGCTCGTGCTCGTCGACGCGGGCGTCGAGGTCGACTCGCTGTACACGGCGGACGTGACGCGCACGCTGCCCGTCGACGGCACGTTCACCGACGTGCAGCGCCGCGTGTACCAGGCCGTGCTCGACGCGGCGGACGCGGGCTTCGCGGCGGCCGTGCCGGGGGCGCGCTTCCGTGACGTGCACGACGCCGCGATGCGTGTGCTCGCGGCGCGCCTCGAGGAGTGGGGGCTGCTGCCGGTGAGCGCCGAGGAGTCGCTCGACCCCGACAACCAGCACCACCGCCGGTGGATGGTGCACGGCACGAGCCACCACCTGGGCCTCGACGTGCACGACTGCGCGCAGGCGCGCGCCGAGCTGTACCTCGACGGCGTGCTGGAGCCCGGCATGGTGTTCACGATCGAGCCGGGCCTGTACTTCAAGTCCGACGACCTGCTGGTGCCCGCGGAGTACCGCGGGATCGGCGTGCGCATCGAGGACGACGTGCTGCTGACGGCCGACGGCAACGTCAACCTGTCGGCCGCGCTGCCGCGCGACCCCGACGCGGTCGAGGCGTGGATGGCGGCCCTGCGCAAGGGCTGACCGCCCGCACGGGCCGTGACGCGGACGCACGAGGGCCGCACCACCCGCGGGTGGTGCGGCCCTCGTCGTGCGTCGTGGTGCGCGCGGGGTCAGACGCTCCCCGGGCCCGGGGGCGGCGGCGGAGTGCCGGGCTGCGCGGGGGTCCCGGCCTGGGGCGGCGCGGCCGGCGGGTACGGCGTGCCGGGCTGCGGCGGGACGGGCTGCGGCGGGACGGGCGGCCCGGCGGG